>CALVEC010000035.1 GCA_944326475.1 Candidatus Gastranaerophilales bacterium | reverse complement strand
ATTTTGTGAAGATGACCAGATTACTTAATTCCTCCGGCTGTATGTTTTTCATACTTCATCAACACGGGGTACTTAACCCGACAGACTCGTTTCTTTTGTCTGTCCCGGTTCTCTCAACCGACATTTATTATCATATTTCATCAATTTTAAATGTCAACACCCTTTTTAAATTTTTTTTATTTTTATTTTACAATTCTTTACATCAACCGTAAAACATCGCAGAAACAAGGCTTTACTGTTTTTTAATCAATCCGGTTTTTAATTTAAATTCATACTCGTTCATGTAAGAAAATTTTTCTAACAATTTTCTAAACTGATCTTTTGCTGTTAAAAGAACGTCTTTACCATTTTCTGAAGCATATAGCATGTGGGAAGGCTTTCCGTTTGCAAAACCTTTATTATAACGAATTGTAATGTGATCTGAGTTAGGCACTTCCGCAAATCTCCTTACCGCCGAACAAAATTGTTTATATTTTGCAGGTGAATTCATTTTTTGGTAGTAAGCATCTGCGGCGTTCAAGAATTTATCATCAAAGCTTGCCTTAAAAGCAACTGCAGGTTTTACCGGTGAGACTGTCGTACTATATTGCATAAATTTTCTCCTTTTATATTTATACTTAAAACTCATAAATTTTTTTTTTGCGCCTAATAATTTATACAAAAAAAAAAAGACTAATTTCATTAGTCTTTTCAATAATTAAGTGTAGAAAAATTGTGTGTGAAAACTTATTCAGTCATGCCCATTAACTTATCCATCACTACATCCATTACGGCAGGAGCAAGTTCTTCACCGAACTCTTCCTGTACAACTCCGTAAATCATTTCAAACTGTTCCATGTAGCCTGCAACTCTGTCCTGTGTCGCAGCATCTACTTCTCCTACTTCAGCTGCTGCCTGCGGGGCTGCAACGAAGAAATTATTACTTGCAAGAAAATCCATTACTTTTGAAGGATCTACCTGAGTTTCTTCATAATTATTTACTAAAGCTTGTTCCTGAGGATTTGCTTCTTTTGAAACATCCTCTCTTCTTTGCGGCATATATCCGCCTACGCCGTAATTGCCATATCCTGAAAGTCTTCCGATTCCGTCTGTCATTTTTCTACTCCTTTTTTCTTTTCTTTATACTTTGTATATCGGCATTTTTTTTGAAAACTTTAGGGTTTTTTGAAATATTGTTACAAATCGTTACATTCTAACTTTTTAGAGAACTTATTAATCTCCAAAGATAACAAACGGAATATTATGTTCCAACGCATATCTTTGAAGAAATTCTGTGTGAGAATGCATACTTAAAAACGTTAACGGATTGCCTACGTCGCTTGGAGTATTTTTATCATAGGCAAAGACACCCATAACTTCTTTCGGATTGGAACCATACATTTCGTTATAACTTCTGCCGCCTTTTCTTGTATTTGAATTTATTGCAGCCAGAGCTTTAATTATTGGCTCTCTGTATTCGGCAGGCTCAATTTCTAATAAAGCTCTATTTTTATTAACTTCTACAAATTTTACATAATCTGCATCATTCATGCCGGTTGCATTTTTAATCAAATTTGAAACATAGACCCTTTCGGATTCTCTATACCCTCCAAATATATAATTGCGTTTAAAATCTTCAATAAACTTACCGCATCCGGAACCGGAATCTGTATTACCGCCGCCGTGAATATATTTTGTGTCAATATCCAGCAAAACACCTTGCGCTCTGTAGAAGCGGAATTTTGACTCCGGTCTTTCCGCATAACTTAATGATAACAACACATCCGAATCAATAAGCGAAAAGGCATCAAATTTTGCAAGTTGATTTTCATAATCAAGCCCGTGCACAAAGAATTTAATATTTCCCGTATTAATATTCTCATTAAAATTACCGTCAGCAGCTTTGCTTCCTGCTTGCGCAGTATAGCCTCGTGAAACGGAGCCTTTGGCAAACCCTATTGTTTCCCAATCTTCTACTTCATTAAATTTTATAACAACAAGACCGTCGTCACGTTTGTAAACCCCTTTTATGTTGGTACTGCCATCCGGATTTACTTTTGTTATTGCTGCATTAATCTTATCAGATTTAGGAATCTTGGTAACAGGAAGAATCGGCTGCGACTTTTTAAGTTCAGCAATGTATCCTTTTATCCTTTCCGCATAAACATTTGCAGATTCGCCAAAACTTCTTACGTTACCGTTAAAATCGACTCTGCTGCGACCTGCTGTTGAATCGTGAAACATATCATTAACTTTTACTGCTTTCAAGTCTGCATGGGTAAACATAAGCGCCATATCAAACAAGTTGTCATGTTGGAGATCATAGGCAACCGACTGCAAACGTTTTGTCAACTGTTCTTCTGATTTTGCAGTATTAACATATTCGAGCCATTCATGATGACGTGTAAGTGTATACAGTTTGATTTCTTCATCCGGAGTAAGGTTAAACTTCTTAGAAATAAAGAATGTATCAAAACTGCCCTGTGCTGCATGGGTTTTATCTGCATAGCCTTCTCCTTTTGTTATATCGTGTAAAAGGGATGCCAGCATCATAATCTTTTTGTCTGATTCATTAAGATTTTTAAAATTAGGCTCTTGAGCAACCTTTTGCATAACTTTTAATGAATGCTTAAACACATCAAAGTCGTGCGTTTTATGCTGAACTTTTCCTATTTGTGCTCTCAATTCCGGAAGAACATCCACAACATCATTTAAAAGATTTTGCACCGCCGGGTTATTACATTTTATAGGATTTTGTTCGGAAAACTTAACCACATCAGGTCTTAAACTCTCGACTACGGCTTTTGTATTGGAATCCGTTATCTCGGCAAGTTTTTTACCGTTATTTAAATTTATAGGATAGCCTGTAATAGAGAACCCTGTTGGATTATTTTTGTTATGTTGGAGTTCAAACCCAAAATAGTCATAAACTTTTTGGCGCTCATTAGGTGATAAATCTTTCACTTTTTTTAAGACATCAGATATAAATTTATCTTTTGGATAAGTCAGTTTTATTTCTAATGAAGCAAAATCACCATCAGAAAGTTTTGCAACAGAATTTGATAGAGTTTCAAGATTGCTATTAAACTCTTTTATTCTTGATGGCGGTTCTATTGTCCTGATATCGACACCGAGTGATTTTACTATTGAAGGCAGCAGCGAACAGTAGGT
>CALVEC010000034.1 GCA_944326475.1 Candidatus Gastranaerophilales bacterium | reverse complement strand
TAACAGTTTGTAGGGGAGTTCTGATACTCCCCTATAAAAATGGCTATTTATCAACTGTTTGTTGTGACATAGCCTTAATTTTTTTACCACACTTTTACCACACTTGATTTAAAATTACTACAGTTTTAAAATCTGTTATTTATATTTATTATTACTTACTATTGTTTATTCCCCCTCCCCCCCCCAAAAAAAAATAACCCGACTTTTTCAAGCCGAGCCATTTATTAGTTATACAAAAAATAAAAACGGCTCTCAACATAATAGATAAGAACCGTCAAACCTCTTAAGGGCAATTGGCAGCTTGGCAACTGCCGCCTTATTTTTTTTATTATAACTCATTTCAACCAATTTGTAAGTATTGAAATATTTATGGTCACAATTTGCAACCTTTAGCAACAATATTAAAAAATATACACTTTACGATAAATACATTACATATTTTTCTGTTAAAATTAGTTAGTGAGGAAAAAATGTTACTAAAAGAATTTAAAACACCAATTAGCGGAAAGCCCGTTTTAATAGGACCGGACAGCAAAGAAGATATTTTTATAATGGCAATAGAATCAAGCTGCGATGAAACGGCTTGTGCTATTGTAAAAAACGGAAGACAGGTACTTGCGAATGTTGTGGCATCGCAAATAAAAACGCACCAGCAGTTTGGCGGTGTTGTACCGGAGGTTGCGGCAAGAGAACATCTGGAATCAATAAACCTTGTCATAGCAGAAGCGTTTGAACAGTCCGGAATGAAGCCGTCAGAACTTACCGCAATAGCGGCAACAGTTGGTCCGGGGTTGGTTGGGTCTCTGCTTGTCGGTTTAAATGCTGCAAAAGCTCTTTCAATTACCTATGACAAACCTTTTATCGGCGTAAACCACCTTAATGCTCATGTATGTGCGAATTATATTGATACAGACCTTGAACCGCCAATGATTGCGCTTTTGATTAGCGGAGGGCATACACAGATTATAAAAGCTGACTCTTATTTAAAACAGGAAATTTTGGGCGAAACAATAGACGATGCAACCGGCGAAGCATACGACAAAGTTGCACGTCTTCTCGGACTACCGTATCCCGGAGGTTTGAACCTGGATAGGATGGCGCCCAAAGGAAATCCCAAAGCCTATCAACTTCCTCAGGCAAGAGTTGACGGCAAATACGATTTTAGCTTTTCAGGTTTAAAGACGGCTGTTTTGAATTTAACAAGAAAGTTAGAAAAAGAACTCGGATATATTCCTAAAGAAGATGTTGCTGCAAGCTTTCAGGAATGTATAACCTCCACACTCTTTAAAAAGACTCTGAAAGCAGCACAAGACTATGGAATAAAACAGATTGTCCTGGGCGGCGGAGTTGCAGCTAATTCAGAAATCAGAAAGAAATTTTTTGCATTGGAAAATGACGGGTACAAAATTTTTGCCCCGGCAATGAAATACTGTACGGACAATGCGGCGATGATAGCAAGCTCTGCCTATTTTCTGGCGAATACAATGGATTCAATAGATATTGAAGTATTTTCCCGCTGTTAACTATAATGTCGAGTAAACTATTGCTATACGCTAAAAAAAATGATATATTTGAATGAGTCCTGTAGTTTATGGATATGTGTTATGGTACCTTTAAAAGAATTTAAAAAACATAATTTGTCAGCAAAAGACCGTTTAATCCTTGCGCTTGACGTTGATACAATTGATGAAGTGGAAAGACTGGTGTCTTTGTTGAAAGACTATGTCGGCTATTTTAAAGTAGGTCCTCAACTGTTTATTTCTTGTGCTTACGACGCAATAGATACAATAAAACGTTTGGGCGGAGAAGTGTATTTTGACGGAAAATTCCACGATATACCAAACACTGTTGCAAAAGCAAGTTCAAATCTTGTAAAACATGGCGTTACGGTATTTAGTGCTCACCTTGCCGGCGGAACAAAAATGCTCAAAAGCACTGTAAAAATAGCGCGTGAAACTGCAAAAAAATACAATATGCCGACTCCTACAATTCTGGGTGTTACGCTTCTTTCGAGCTTTGGGCAGCGAACGCTTACGGAAGAACTTAACGTAAAAATGAATCTTGATGAATACGTTTCTCATCTTACGTATCTTGCGAAAGAGTCGCAAATTGACGGGGTTATAGCAAGCGCCTCGGAAGCTAAAAAAATAAGACAGGAATTTTCAGACGATTTTGTTATTATGTGTCCGGCAATAAGACCGACGTGGTCTGTAGTAAATGATCAAGTCAGGGTTGTGACACCGGCTGACGCTGTTAAAGCGGGTGTTGATTACATGGTGGTGGGGCGTCCCATTACTTCGGCTGACGACCCTATAGCTGCCGTAAATCTTATCCTTGATGAAATTGATAATGCTAGTAAAAGTGTTGAATTTTAATTATTAATTTGGAGTGTTGTATGATAATCGGCGTCCCTAAAGAAATAAAAAACGGTGAAACTCGTGTTTCCTTGACTCCTGCATCTGTTGAAGCACTTGTGGAAAGTGAGCATACTGTATATATTCAGGAAAATGCTGGGATAAAAGTTGGTTTTGGCGACGAACTATACCAACATGCCGGTGCAAAAATAGTTAATACAGCAGAAGAAGTTTATGCAAAGTCTGAAATTGTGGTAAAAGTAAAAGAGCCGCAGCCTTCGGAATATGAAATGTTAAAACCGGGGCAGACGTTGTTGACATATTTGCATCTTGCGGTTGAGCCGAAGCTGACGGAGGTGCTGTTAAAGAAAAAAATCACGGCAATAGCATACGAGACAATCCAATGTGCAGACGGACGCCTTCCGCTTTTGCATCCTATGAGTGAGATTGCCGGAAAGATGTCGGTGCAGATTGCGGCAAAACTTCTTGAAAACTCGGAAGCCGGAAACGGGCTGTTAATTGGCGGCGTGCCCGGCGTGGCACCGGCTGAAGTGCTTATTGTCGGAGCCGGTACAGTTGGGCTTAATGCTGCAAAAATAGCTTCCGGTGTAGGTGCAGGTGTCACGATTCTTGATATTTCACCTGAAAAATTGAATATTATAGACAATATTTTTAACGGCAGAGTAAAAACAGCCATCTCTAACCGCTACAACTTATGTAAATTTGCAAAATCTGCAGATGTAGTAGTGAGTGCCGTTTTGAATCCAGGAGCAAAAGCACCGAAAATTATAACCAAAGATATTGAAAAAACGATGAAAAAAGGTTCTGTTATTATCGATGTTTCTATTGACCAGGGCGGAATTGTTGAGTCAATAAATGAACCGACTTCTATAGAACGACCTTATTTTATTGAGCATGGCGTTATTCACTATGCAGTGCCTAATATACCTGCGCTTGTAGGACGTACCGCCACCGTGTCTTTGAATAATTATTCTTTGCCGTATATAATGAAACTTGCTGATAAAGGGTTCATCGCAGCGGTAAAATCAACACCGGAAATGTATAAAGGCGTCAATACCTATCAGGGCAAGCTTGTTAATACAGATGTTGCTGCGGCGCTGGAGCTCCCATACACAGAACTTTCCGTACTTATCGGTTTTTAACAGTTTAGCGTTTTAAAATTGCGTTTACTATTTCATTTTTTTCTGACAAAATTTTGAAGAAATAATCAGGAACTTTTTTCAAAAATCGCATTTTTGCCATTGTTTCGTACTGATTTTTGAGTCCTGCAAAAAAATCTTTTCCGACAAGTATTATCTTTTTAAACTTATTTTCTTCGCTGTGTACATTGTAGCGAATGAGCGTAGCAGCCTCTTGAAGGGTAGTTGTGCCGCCCGGGAAAATAACAAAATTGTCAGCAACTTTGGTAAATTTTACTATTCTCTCCGACTCTGACGATGCTTTGCCGATTAGCAGACAATCGCGCAAATTTTCATCACCCCATAGCGGGTCAACAAGTATTGCAAGGTTTTGTACTGGTTTGCCGTTCATATCAAGTGCAGAAGCTTCTTTTGCTGCATAATAAGCTGCACCCATAATACCTTTTGTGCCGCAGCCTGTTACTATGTTGTATCCGTTTTTAACAAGCTCCTTGGTGGTATCGGAGCATAGTTCCATATATTCCATTAACGGTTCGGTTGTTTTTGAGCTGCCAAGAATTACTACAGCTTTCTCTCTCATTTTCGGCGCAGTGTAGACGCTGTCCAGTGGGGGCACATGCCGCAATGCGTCAATAGCTAAATTGTTCATAACATAATTAAAGCATAAAGTTTATTGTTCTTGTATAAAATTTTTTCAAAAACTTCCAACTAAAGTATGAAAAAAATCCAACTAAATAAGAATGGTCATGAGAGGAAAAAGAGATAGAATGATAATATAAGGGATGAAAAGAAATCCTGAAAAACAAATATAAACCCAACTCCCTCTCCTGGGGGATAAAACTAAACAAGCTTGGAGCTACTCCTTCCCCGACTTGGGGAGCGAATTTTCGGACGGGTGAAACCCGGGGAGCGAAGCTCGAAGCGAGTACTGGCGAAGCCAAACGAGTGATAGAGCTGAGCGGAAAGGAAATTCAAGACAAGGTCGGGATGGGGGTTGGCAAAGTAGAGCAGGTTGCGTCGATTGACGCACTGTCAATACCCTCGCCGGTATCCGGCAAAAATCGCAAATTGAAAAGTGAATATCAAAATAGAAAAGCTAAAAAATACGTTTTTGGCTTTTTGTTCCACCCATTCTTTGACGCAAAGAACGGGTGGAGCCTAAGAAACATGCCGACCTGTTGTTCCGCTCAAACAGAAAGTAAATTAAACCCGAGTCTCATAACTCGCAGCCCAAAATTGAGCGCAGAACAGAACGGAGAGCGAAGACCTTGGAAATAACTACGGGCTGCTCAAACAGATGAGACTAATTGTTGTTTAATTAACTTTCTGGTAATTCGCTTCACAGAGGTCGGCGGGGATGCCTAAACTCGTTAAAATAAAGCAGAGTAAATCAAAGCAGGTTGCGTCGATTGACGCACAGGCAACAACCCGCCGGACACCGGCAACAAACCCAAAAACAAAAAAACAAAAAAGTATCGTAACAATCACAGGAGAATACAGGAATGATAAGCACAAACTATAACCCATCAGTGCTGACAACCCAAAGAAACCTTAACCTCGCATCGTTCAGCCTAAACACGGCATTAGAACGCATGAGCACGGGGTATAAGGTGAATTGTGCTGCCGACGACGCTGCGGGCATGTTTGTCGCCTCAAACCTTAACGCCAACATACGCGGTCTCAAACAAGCCCAGAAAAATGCCCAGGACGGCATATCCCTCCTAAACACCGCCGAAGGCTCACTGTCAAATATGACAAACATCTTAAACCGCCTCCGCGACCTTGCAGTCCAAGGCGCAAACGGCGTTTACGATGAGAACTCTTTAGATGCAATGCAAAACGAAGCAGACTCACTAGTTGCCCAACTCAAACAAATCCAGCAGGGCACGTTATTTAACGGCAAAAGCATTTTTAATGCAAACGCAACATGGAATCTAACCACCCAAAACGCAGGCACTGCAGCTATCTCCACCCTGTCGGGGGGGGGGGTACCGGTAATATCAATAATACTAACTCTTTAGCGGGTATCAATACTCAAAACTCAACCCCTGACGCAAAAAGCAGCAGCGGCTTTATTCAACAAATCAATAGACTCTCAGAAGACGAAGCCATCGCGCAGGGGTATACGGTTATCAAGACTGCGCAGGATTTGGATAATATTAGAAATAATCTTTCGGGAAAATACATTCTCATGAATGATATTGACCTATCTTCTTATGCAAACTGGGATCCGATTGGGGAAATGGACCCGGATGCTGGAATAATGCAAGGTTTTACCGGGGTTCTTGATGGAAACGGATATTCTATTAAAAATCTTACTATTAACAGACCAGATGAGGAGTATGTTGGGTTATTTGCAATAACCGGAGGCGAAGTGCAAAACCTTGGACTAGAAAATATAGATGTAACAGGAGACATAATAGTAGGAGCACTAGCTGGTGCTGGTTCAAATGTTTCCAATTGTTCTGTTAGTGGCTCAATTACATGTAATACAGCTGGAGGACTTTTATTTGGTATGGGTGGAGGCAATATAGAATCCTGTTATACGAGCGGAGATATTACAGGTCTAAATGGAAAAAATTATTATTGCGGAGTAGGTGGATTGGTAGGATGGGCAAACACAGCAAATATATTAGAGTGCTACAGCAATAGCACAATAAAAACAAATTCTACAAATGATATGTGCAGCGGTGGCTTAATTGGTAGAGCAGATAACAGTATTGTAGCTAATTGCTATACAATAGGTGAAATTTCTGCTGGGAATGGAGTAGGTGGAATAGTTGGAATGTTAGCAAAAAGTAGCATAACAAATTCATTTACAACTATGAAAAGTAGTGGATTGACATACGTTAGTGGTTTAGCTGGTGTAATAGATAAAGATAGCAGCTTAACTAATTCCATCTGGAACACAGAAACAACAGGACAAAGCACAGCAGTGGGCGACAATCAGGGCGGGACAGAAAGCAACAACAAGGGACTAACCACAGCAGAAATGCAGAATCCGGCGAACTGGTCGGGATGGGATACGGATATCTGGGATTTTTCGACGTATCCGCCGATGTTTAAGATGTATACGCCGACAGGCGGAGGCAGCACCGGCGGCGGAGATGTTCCGATTCCGGATGCAGTACGTTTGCAAATCGGCTCTGATTCAAGTTCGACATCGGCAATCTATGTCGACACCTCTTTCGACCTTGGCGCGTTCGATGTTGACTTTTCATCCGCCGACTCCTGCGCAGCGGCGATTGAGGACATTGATGAGGTTTTATCCCGTATAAACACAAAACGCTCAGAGTTTGGCGCTGTGATTAACCGCTTGTCCTCGATTCTCGAGTCGCAAACAACCACAATCCAGAACTTTACCTCGGCACAGTC
>CALVEC010000033.1 GCA_944326475.1 Candidatus Gastranaerophilales bacterium | reverse complement strand
CCGCTATAATCTTACGGTTTTCATTTTTGTAGGTTTGGCTTTCAGCCCAACAAGAATATGTCATGCTGAAGCGCCGGACGTTTGTGTCCGCTTCAATATCTCCATGTTCAGCATCTTACCGGCGCAGCGTTCAGCGCAAAACGCGAAGTGTGTAAGATCCTGAACACACACGACTATCACTGCGCTACTGATTTGACGCTTCAGGATGACGCACTATTTTATGCTGTTTCTGTAGCTAAACGGGGGTTACAGGGGGTGTCCCCCTGTCGTAACCTCGGTTACAGACTCTTAGCATTTACGCACAAAATTTTCGTGGAGCTTGCGGCTAGAAAATTTTGAAGATAAATGCTTAGAGTCTGTTTTGATAAGCGTATTTTCTCTTTTTTGGTTCCGTTTTTTCTCTTTTGCTCGCAACAAAAGAGAAAAAATGAACGTAAAAAAAATTTGTCCGCTATAATCTTACGGTTTTCATTTTTGTAGGTTTGGCTTTCAGCCCAACAAGAATATGTCATGCTGAAGCGCCGGGCGTTTGTGTCTGCTTCAATATCTCCATGTTCAGCATCTTACCGGCGCGGCGTTTAGCGCAAAACGCGAAGTGTGTAAGATCCTGAATACAAGCGTCTTGGATTTTCTTCTCGCTCGCTGCTGTCGCAGACTACGCTGCGCTGCCGTCTGCTTCGTTTACGGATTATTCTGCTCTCTACGCTCCTGACGTTCGTTACAAAATCCTTTGGATTTTTGTCACTCACTACGGAGCTTGAGACGTTACGGGCTCGCTCGCCCTTTGGGCTCGACTCCGCCCTACAGAAAATCCGTCTCGCTCCCCGGGCTGGGTTCACTTCGTTCACACGGCGCCCGTCCGAAAATCCGCTTCAGGATGACGACCATTATATGTGAAAATACACATTCTTGCACCTCCCCCAAGGGCGAGGGAAAATTTTTATCAACTTGCGCATTGTATAGTTTAGTAACGAAATAGTCTTTACTGAAAAAATAATATAGAATTAATTAGTATATTGGGATATTGTCTGTAAATAAGAAACAGGGAGAGGAAATGAGTTTGTCAGGAATATTTAAAAATACACTGAAGGTGCTTGCCGCTTTTGTGACAACTTTTGTTACATCGACGGCAGTTCACGCGGCTGTGGCATTCCCTAATATTACTGTAGGGATGACAGATGCAAGCACTCCGCAGGAGTTTACACAGGGCGTTCAAATCCTTATATTACTCACTATTCTAACACTTGCGCCGAGTATTTTTATCATGACCACGGCGTTTATAAGGATTATTATTGTGCTGGCACTGACCCGTCAGGCTATCGGGCTGGCTACATTGCCGCCGAATCAGGTGCTTGCCGGGCTTGCTCTTATACTTACGTTTTTTGTAATGGCGCCGACCTTCAATAAAATCAACGAAACAGCCGTGAAACCTTATATGAACAATCAAATCACCCAGCAGGTTGCACTGGAAAAAGGTGTTCAGCCCTTGAGGGAGTTTATGATACAGCATACGGAAGAAAAGGAGCTGGGGTTGTTTTTGACAATGGCAAAAATTGACAAGCCTAAAAACTGGAAAGATGTTCCGACGTATACACTTATCCCCGCTTTTGTTATAAGCGAACTAAAAACGTCTTTCAAAATAGGTTTTGTTATTTTTATGCCGTTTTTGGTTATAGACATTGTAGTTTCGAGTATTCTTGTTTCAATGGGTATGTTATTCCTGCCGCCGGCTACTGTTGCAACACCGTTTAAGCTGATACTGTTTGTAATGATAGACGGCTGGTATCTTGTTACAAAAACACTGCTCGAGGGATTTATTACATAAGGATAATATAGATGGAAGATGTACAATTTTTAACAATAACCCAGAATATGCTGATACTGATTTTGCTATTGTCTTCGCCGGTGCTGATAATCAGCATGGTCGTCGGTCTTTTAATCAGTATTTTTCAGGCAGTAACACAGATTCAGGAATCCACGCTTACTTTTGTACCGAAGATTATTGTAGGCGTAATCACGATGATTATACTTATGCCGTGGATGTTGAACGTGTTAATATCAAGAACGGAAGAAATGTTCGGTTATATGACGGATATAATTCACTAAAGTCAGGATAAAGAATGCAGCCAGATTTACTCACATTACTATCTCCAAAAAATATAGTTGTTTTTGTGATAATTCTCACAAGAATCAGCGGGTTGATAATGTCTGCGCCTCTGTTTTCCACATATCCGATACCGGCTCAGGTAAAAATCTGGTTTATTGCAATAATAAGCTTCATCCTTTTCCCCATGGTTTCCGCAACAACAGGTTTTCTTGTTCCTCATTCCGTCCCCGAACTGGTAGTGTTTTTGCTCAGAGAGTTTGCTATAGGTTTTATAATCGGGTTTGTTGCAAATTTTATTTTTGCTGCAGTACAGATGGGCGGAGAATTTATAAGCATGCAGATTGGTCTTTCAATGAGTCAGGTTCTTGACCCCATAACCGGAAACAATTTGCAAATAGTATCCCAATTTTATCTTCTGGTTACAACAATGGTATTTATTGCACTGAATGCCCATCAGTGGCTTTTTCATGCGCTTTATCAGAGCTATAAAACTTTTCCGCCGGGAATGGATTATGTATTCACGCCGTCGATGGTGTCTCAGGTTCTTCACATGTCGGCAGAGATGTTTGCAATATCAATAAGCGTGATTTTGCCGATATTCTGTGTTATGTTTGTATCAGAAGTTTTGATGGGCTTTATGTCCAAAATGATGCCGCAGATGAACATATTCATGGTGGCAATACCTTTGAAAGTTTATGTCGGATTCGTTTTGATACTGATGTTCTTGTCTCCGACCGTAACTTATCTGGTTAATATAATTGAATCGTATTTAAAAAATCTGCTTGAGATTTTTGTGTGAGGTTAAATGGCAGGAGAAAGAACAGAAAGCGCAACCCCGAAGCGGCGTCAAGACGAGCGAAAGAAAGGGAATATTGCAAAAAGTCAGGATATGATATCCGCATTGACTATCAGCGCGGGTGTCGGTATTCTTATCGGTCTTTCTTCTTACATTTTAGAGAAGCTGAAAATTTTGCTTGAGTACACTTTTACCCATATAAAACCGAATGATATTGAAACGAACGACATTATTGCAATGCTGGCGCCTTTTGCTAAAATCAGCGGTGAAATACTTCTTCCGTTTTTGCTTGCAATTATGGTGGTTACTGCAATAATTATAAGAATGCAGGTAGGACCGCTTTTTGCGGTTGAAAAAATCAAACCGAAACTCGACAAGTTCACAATGAGCAGTATTATGAACGGGTTGAAAAAGATGTTTAACCCGTTTGAACCGCG
This sequence comes from Candidatus Gastranaerophilales bacterium, assembly GCA_944326475.1. Taxonomy (GTDB): domain Bacteria; phylum Cyanobacteriota; class Vampirovibrionia; order Gastranaerophilales; family Gastranaerophilaceae; genus CALUPY01. The sequence goes on along the minus strand of CALVEC010000033.1, from coordinate 5,426 downwards.
CAATCTTGTAGAGATGGCAAAATCTCTTTTTAAAATGCTTGTTATCGGCTACTGCGGCTACTCTGTTGTTAATAGCAGAAAAGATGAGCTTTTCGGGCTTCTGGGGGTGGATATAAATACTGCGTTTATGGTGCTTGGCAGTATTATTATCAACATGGTTGTAAATATGTGTGTTGCAATGCTTATTCTCGGTTTTTTGGACAAAAAATACCAGGATCACGAATATGAAAAATCCATAAAAATGACAAAACAGGAAATCAAAGACGAATACAAAAACATGGAAGGGGATCCGATAATCAAATCAAAAATCCGTTCGTCTCAAATGCAGTTTATGCGCCAGAAAATGATGAGCGCTGTTCCGCAAGCTGATGTTGTTGTTGCAAATCCGACACATTTTTCTGTTGCGCTTAAATATGACAGGAGTAAGGCTGCTGCACCTGTTGTTGTGGCAAAAGGCGTTGACTATATGGCGTTTAAGATAAGGGAAATTGCAAAAGCAAATAATGTCCCGATTGTTGAAAACAAACCCCTTGCAAGAGCTTTGTATAAACTTGTACCCGTCGATAGTGTTATACCGCCTGATTTGTACGTTGCGGTTGCAGAGATTCTCGCATTCGTTTATAACAAAAATAACAGCACAAATATTCAATCTCAGGTGTAATTTTAACCCCTTTTTTCTCGAGGGAGAGGGGGAAATCTGTCTTCTCTCTCCGCCCTACAGAAAATCCGTCTCGCTCCCCGGGCTGGGTTCACTTCGTTCACACGGCGCCCGTCCGTGTCACTATTTACTGTCATTTGCAGATTCCGTTGAATTACACTCAGCCGTGACGCTATTTTCTTTAGCTCGCCCCAGCTCGCTAAGAAAAGAAGGCAAACATGCCGACCTGCTGCTCCGCTCATACAGAAAGTAAATTGAACCCGAGTCTCATAACTCGCAGCCCATATTTTCGCAAAAAATCATAAACAAATTAAAGACCTTGAAAATAACTACGGGCTGCTCAAACAGATGAGACTAATCGTTGTTTAATTAACTTTCTGTAACTCGCTTTGCAAAGGTCGGCGGGGTTGCTAAATTCGTGAAATAGAAAAATAAAATAGTACGTCATGCTGAAGCGAATTTGCCTTCTTTTTCGGCTGAGCTAAGCGTATTGTCTAATCATACCCATTACATCTTTGCTGTATTTTTCTTTAATGCTGCTGCCGTTGTAGTTTTTAAGCGCCAGTGCCAAATTTCCGTCCGCTGCATTATATTTTGCTTTAAAAAGAATCACGCCTATTCTTATATTAAGTTCCGGATCTTTTTTAATCGCTTCGTACAAAAGTTCAGGCGTTGGATACCGTTTTTTTATTTCTTCAAGTTTTTTGTCATAAATTTTCGGTCTTTGAAACATATCTTCGATTGAAATTTTGACAAGCTGCATGTATCCCTGACCGTTTTTTCCGTATTGCGGTGTAAAATGCGTTTCCTGCCTTATTATGCAAGCCAAAACAACAGGGTCTATATAAAATTCTTTTGCAACTTTCAAAATCATTTGTGCCATTTTTATTTTATCAACATTTTTGGCGCAATGCTTATCTTCATTTATCACATTTAACACTTTCAGTGCTTCTTCTTGCGACTTTGAATTGTTATATAAAAATTCGTCAGAGATGAGATGCGCATTTCCCAATTTTGCGCGTTCCGGCACTATTTGATGATATGACATTGCATTTACATAAGTTCCCGACTGATTGTTTATTCCTGTAATTGACATGTTAAATATCTTCTCTTTTATATTCCCTCTATATATTAAAAAACATTAGTCTGTAAAAAATTGCTTTAAAATTTTATATATAATTCAGATTTTTTTTGATAATATTTTATTGTTACACGGTTACAAAAAGAAACTTATTTACGGGGAAACAAATGCCGACAGAGTTAAAAGATTTGCCAAAATGTCCGATTGCGGTTGTGCTGAAATTATTGAGCTGCAAGTGGAAGTTTTTTATAATACGTGATTTGCTGGAGGGCAGCAGACGTTTTGGTGAATTAAAAAAAATGACCGGATGTTCGCAAAAAATTTTGACTGTGAAACTCAGAGAAATGGAAGAAGACGGATTGATTGAGCGCAGAGTTTTTGCGGAGGTTCCTCCGAGAGTTCAATACACTCTTACGGATATAGGATATTCAATTGCGCCCGTGCTCGAAGCAATGGCACAGTGGGGAACTGATTATAAACAGTATTGCAAAATTAAAAATAAATTAAAAAAATAATATTAGTAAAGAAATGTAAAAACAGGAATAAATTATGCACCCAAACTATATAAAAAAAATATACTAAATGCTAATATAAATTTAATGGTTAGTAAAAATAAATTGGTAAAAAGAGGTAAACTTATGTTTTGTGCGGAGAGAACGGATAAAAATTTGAAAAAAGTAAAAAAATTGACCAAAAAAGCTTTGAAAGTTTTGGGTAAAAAGAATTTTGCGCTGATTATTCACGGCAACAGCTTCCCTGCAGAAGCCAATAAAAATACGGGTTTTGGTACACCAAATTCGCACGCCGGAGAAAAGCTTATTGATTTCACGAGCGGAATGTTCAATGCTATTCAGCTTGGACCTGCAGGAAAAACAAAAGTTTGCGATTCGTCTCCGTATACCGGAACAATTTTTTCAAACAACCCTCTTTTTATTGACCTTGAACAGTTAACTACGAAAGAATGGCACAATATACTTTCTGAAGATACTTACGAAAAGGTCTGCTGGCAAAATCCCAACAGAGACACTAACAAAACAGCTTATTCTTATATTTATCAGGCACAGGATGAAGCTCTTAAAGAAGCCTTCACAAACTTTAAAAATTTAAACAATAAAAAATTGAATAAAGAGCTTGAAAAATTTAAAGAAGAAAATGCCTTCTGGCTTGAAAAAGATGCAATGTACGAAGCTCTGTCTATCGAAAACAGAAATGATTACTGGCCGAACTGGAAAAATCCGATAGACAAAATTTTGTACAATCCGAAAACCGAAGAAGAAAAGAAACAAGCGTTTATAAGAGAAAAAGAAATAAAACTCAAATATGTTGATGAGATGAATTTTTATGCATTTTGTCAGTTTGTTATTGCAAAACAGAATGAAAAAACTGCTAAATACGCTCTGAAACATAATATAAAAATGATTGCAGACAGACAGGTTGCATTCTCAGATCGTGACTCCTGGGCATATCAATCCCTCTTTCTGGAAGGATGGATGCTGGGCTGTCCGCCTGACTATTTCTCAAAAAGCGGTCAGGCGTGGGGATTTCCTGTCGTCAATCCTGAAAAAATGTTCAATCCGGACGGAACGCTCGGTGAAGCCGGTGTACTTTTGAAAAACCTTTACAAAAAAATGTTTAAAGAAAACCCCGGCGGTGTCAGAATTGACCACATTGTCGGACTGATTGACCCGTGGGTTTACAAAGCAGGCAAAAATCCGATGCCGGAACAAGGTGCAGGCAGACTTTATTCATCTCCCGAACACCCCGAACTTTCAAAATTTGCTATTGCAAAAATGGAAGACCTGAATATGGAAATCGGCTCGGACAAAGAAAAACGGGTTAAACAGCTTACAAATGAACAGGTTAAAAAATACGGTGCAATGATTGAAAAAATCGTTATTGCAGCGGCAAAAGAAGAAGGTCTGGACAAGGATGCCATCGTTTGCGAAGACCTTGGCACATTGACTTTCCCGGTCGAATCCGTTATGAGGGAGTATGACCTTCAAGGTATGAAACTCACTCAGTTTGTAAAACCTGACAAACCGCTTCATCCGTACAGATGCTGCAATATTGTCCCCCGAGCCTGGGCAATGGTCGGAACACACGACAACGAACCTATTTCTATGTGGGCGGATGAAATGATAAACACCCACACCGGATATTTACACGTGAAAAATCTCGTAGATGACCTGTGGCCGGATGCAGACCAGCACCAAAAGGATGAAATCATTGTGAAAATGACGCAGGATGCAAGCTTCTTAATACAAACAAAATTCGTAGAAATCTTTGCGTCGCAGGCTGAAAATATTCAGGTATTTTTCACTGATTTCTTCGGTGTGAAAGATGTCTACAACAAACCCGGCACCTCCGGCGACAAAAACTGGTCGCTTCGTCTTCCGGACAACTACGAAAATATGTACAATGATGTTTTGAGCTTTAAGAACAAAAACGGTTTAAACCTTCCGTTTATTCTTAAACTGGCTATCGAATCAAGAGGCAATGAGTTTTCTTCAAAACACGTAAAACTAATTAAAGAGCTTGATGAAATAGTCAAAGAATGTCAGCATTTATAGAAAAACGGCAGCCAACGTATTTGTTAAGGCTGTAAAAAATAAGCAAACTAACAATGGCTAATGAGATTGATAATATACAGACTAACTTAATCGAAACTAATGCCCTTATAGAGGAGCATATCCACGGGGGCTTTGGTTTCGATTTTCTTTACTGTTCTGCGGAGGATATTGTCGAGTTTGCAAAAAGAATCACAGACTACGGTGTGTGGGGTTTTTTCCCTACGCTCGCAACAGATACGGTAGAACGTCTGAAACAACAAATCTCAGAAATAAAACGTGCAAAATCAATGCTTCCTGAAAACGCAGCCGATATTTTGGGTGTGCATCTTGAGGCTTGTTTTCTTAACCCTGAAAAAAAGGGGATTCACGATGAAAAGCAGTTACTTGCGCCAAGCATTGAAAATTACAAACTCATAGAAGATGATTTTGTAAAAATTGTCACGCTGGCGCCGGAGCTGGACAAGGGTTTTGAGCTTTGTAAATACCTTTCGTCAAAAGGCGTCAAAGTCTCCGCCGGACACTGCACGGGCAGCGACCTTTCCGCTGTTTCGCAGGTGACGCACCTTTTTAACGCAATGGGAACGTTTAGCCACAAATCCCCGTCAACTGTCGTTTCCGCACTATCTGACGACAGGATTGCCGCAGAGATTATTGCGGATTTCCGGCATGTCTTGCCCGAGGTTGTGAAACTCGTGTTCCGTTCAAAACCGCTGGAAAAAATTATTCTTATATCAGATGCACTGCCTTTGGCTCATTCAACGCTTGAATCTATTGTATTTTGCGGAAAAACGATTTTTTTGAAAGATAACAAAGCCGTGGACGCAAACGGAACAATGGCGGGCAGCACAATGTTCGTTTACGACATAATTAAACAGCTTGTCCAAAACGGGTTCTGTGATTTGCAAACAGCCGCAAAAATGGCGTCAACAAACATCATGCCCGTTACCCGTAAAATATACTGGGATAATGATTTGAATATTGTAAAATAAACATCCTGCTGAAGGGTACACAGATTACCGGTTGTTTTTTCTTTGTATTTCTTTAGGCTATGTCACAACAAACAGTTGATAAATAGCCATTTTTATAGGGGAGTATCAGAACTCCCCTACAAACTGTT
>CALVEC010000032.1 GCA_944326475.1 Candidatus Gastranaerophilales bacterium | reverse complement strand
CTTTTTATCTTAGGAGGCTCATCTGGTGGTGCAAGACCAAAGATTTTGACATCTATTGATAACGAGGATTGGATTATTAAGTTTCCATCATCCTCTGATTCTAAAAATATTGGTGAAAAAGAATATCAATATTCCCTATGTGCAAAAGATTGCGGAATAAATATGACAGAAACAAGGCTTTTCCCTTCTAAAATTTGTTCAGGATATTTTGGGATAAAAAGGTTTGACCGCAAAAATGGTAAAAAAGTTCATATGGTATCAGTTAGCGGACTTTTAGAAACAAGTCACAGGCTTCCTAATCTTGATTACAATACATTGATGAAGCTAACACTTGAATTAACAAGAAATTATCAAGATGTTGAACAATTATTCAGGCTAATGTGTTTTAATGTATTTGCACACAACAGAGATGACCATTCAAAGAATTTTTCTTTTCTTTTTGATGATACAAAAAAAGAATGGCATTTATCTCCTGCGTATGATTTGACTTATAGTTTTTCATTTAATGGCGAACACGCAACTACGATTAATGGTGAGGGTAAAAATCCGACTTTAGATGATATTTTAGCTGTTGCAAAAAATATAGGGATTAAGGAAAAATTTGCAAAAGGTATTGCATCAGATATTAAAGAAAAATGTTCAAAATTATTCAATTAATCTCATCTTTTTGTGTATTTAATCTTTGAACAGAAGTTTCTTTATAGCTATGCAGTAAAGAATACGGGTTGTTCGAAAATTATTATATAATTCAGTTATTTGTCGGTCTTTTACAGGTTAATATTTTCTTTTGTTATATAAAATATAAAAAAAACAATTTTTGTGGTAAACTTTCTTTGAGGATGAAAAAATGGGATTTTACCATGAAAATAGAAGCAAAAAACCTAGTAAAAATATACGGAGACAGAACAGTTGTAAACGACATCAGTTTTGAAGTCAACAAGGGTGAGGTTGTCGGTCTTTTGGGACCTAACGGAGCTGGAAAAACTACTACGTTTTATATGGTTGTCGGACTGGTAAAACCAAACGGAGGTCAGGTTTTTCTCGGAGATAAAGATCTTACGAATGTTCCAATGAACGTCAGGGCAAAAGAAGGTATCGGATATTTGCCGCAAGAAGCGTCAATATTTAGAAAATTATCCGTCGAAGACAACATAAAACTTGTGCTTGAAATGAATGAAAAACTTAACCCTGAGGAGAAAAAGCAAAAACTTGAAGATTTGCTTGCTGAGTTTGGAATGACGCGCCACAGAAAATCAAGTGCGGTTTCTCTCTCTGGCGGTGAGAGAAGAAGGGTTGAACTTGCAAGAGCACTTGCCGCAAGCCCTGAGTTTATATTGCTTGATGAGCCGTTTACAGGTATTGACCCTATTGCAATCGGGGAAATCAAAGATAATATAAGAAAACTTTCTGAGGAAAAAGGGCTTGGTGTCTTAATTACAGACCACAACCCCAAAGCGACTCTTTCTATCACGGATAGGGCTTATGTTATTTTTGACGGAAAAATAGCAATTCAGGGTAAGAGCGAAGATGTTGCGGTAGACCCGACCGCAAAACAATTCTATTTAGGAAAGGACTTCACCCTCTAATGAGTTTTGGTGTAAAAATTTTTGACAGATACATTACAAAACAGGTTTTTGCAGCCACACTGGTGTGTATTGTCCTGTTTGTGGTAATCTGGATTGCGCCGGAGACACTTTTGAAGGTTATAAAACGTACTCTTGCCGGTATTTACACGCCGTGGGTCGGAGTTCAGCTATTAATAAACGAAATACCTAAAATTGTCGGTAAAGCCCTTCCTGTTGGGCTTCTGTTAGGTACGTTGTTTACTTTTGACAAGCTGAGTAAAGATTTTGAGCTGACGATTTTAAGAGGAATCGGGCTTAATTTTTGGCGTATTGTAACTCCGATTATAGCGTTGAGTGTAATTTTTACGGTGCTTTGCTTTTCTCTTTATAACACACTGATTCCGCAAAGCGAAAAGCGCATTCTCAGTCTTAAAAATGAGTCATACCAGACACATTTTGTTTTTACGATAAAAAACAAAGACAACGAAAGAATGGAAAAAATCCTTGTTGTTCCTAATTATCACAGCGACCAGATTAGCAACCCTGTTGTATTGAATTTCAACGAAAACCAGTACAAAGACACGAGCGTTCTGAACAATGTTATGATGGCTGATTATGCGGTGTATAAAAACAATGAATGGCAGCTTTATAATGTAAAGAAATACCAGTTAACGGAAGACGGTGTGTTCAAAAGCATAGATAACTATGATACCGTAAGAGTGTTAGACGGTCACAAAGCTGATACGGCATATAAACTTATGAAGTATTCAGTAAAGCGCGACAGAGAAATGAACAATTCGGAAATCACGGAATATATAAGACTGTTGAAACAGGAGGGACTTAAAGATGAATACAGATTTATGCTTAATAAGTATCTCCAGCGGTATTTTCATTCTATAATATGTATTCTTTTTGCCATACTCGGATGTCTTTTGGGATTCAGCCAACCAAGAGAACAAAGATTGGTCGGGTTTACTATAGGTCTTGCGATTGTTTTCGGGTATTATATTACTCTGCCGTTTTTTGACATGTGTGCAGAGAAAGGGCTTTTAAGTCCGTATGTGACATCGACAATTCAGCCGATAGCTATAATAATTGCCATATTAGTATTTAAGAGAATAAAGGATCTTTGATATGTTAAATAAACGCTTAATGACGGTATTGCTGATTGCAATGTCGGTTGTTTCGGCAATTTTAATAATTCCTGCTGCAAGAGCTGTCACAATAGAGGAACAACAGGAGTATTTTGGCGTTCCCGAGCCTGCTGTGACACCTGTCAGAAAGCCACCGACTGCTCCGAGAAGAATTGAAATAGAAAACAGAAATGGTTTGTACATAATAAGGGTTCCGCACGAAAAAATAAATCTTATACGTCCGCATGTGACAAAACTTTTAACGTTCAATAAAAGTGTTTTTGATGCGCTGAATGTTGAACTTGTGGTTAACGGCGGTTATTTTGATGCAAACAACAAACGCACGGTATCTTATGTTGTGATTGACGGAAAGACTGTACTCGACCCTACAAAAAATCCGAGTCTTATGAACAGCACAACATTGGGCGAACATCTAGATGAAATCTTAGACAGAACAGAGTTTAGAGTGCTTGATTGCGGGGGGGAGATGAGGTTTGATATTCAAAAACATTCTGCGCCTGCCAGCCGCAAGCGTTTTGACAGATGCAAAATAGTCCACTCAATTCAGGCGGGACCTGAGCTATATCCTAAACTGACTATGGAGGAGGAATATTTTGTTGAAAAAAACGGAGACAAAGTTGTCAGGGATTCCATAACAGCATTGAAAAAATGTGCAAGAACTGCAATCGGATACAAGGGCAAGGATATTTACCTTATAATTGCGACAGTAAAACACAAAGTTACACTGCCTGAATTATCGAAAATTTGTGCAGACTTAAAACTGGATAAGGCAATGAATTTTGACGGCGGCGGCTCCACCTCGCTGAATTTCAAAGGTACTGATAATATGGCATACAGAAATTTTGAGATAATCTCGGATAAGAAGAAAAGTGCCCGCAAGCTTAAATCTTTTCTGATTATTAATTAAGGCGCTTAAAAACAATTCAGTATTGAGTCTGAATTTATGCGTAAATGTGTATTTCATGCGCCTGCAAAAATATGAAGTTTTTTGAAAACTTGGACATGTTTTTTAGCTGTAATATGATATTGTTATGTTCAAAAAGATATTGTTAGTATTACTTTTATTTTTTATAAATTTTGTTTTTACACCGCAAGCCGAAGCTGTACCGACGCCCGCGCCGTTAAAAATTAACCATATTTTGTTTGACAATTCTGACAACATTGTGTTTTTCGGCACTAATGCAAAAAACGATTACACCTTGCCTGTAAAACTTAAAAAGCTTAGCGACAGAGGCTATTTTGATATAGAAAACGCTGTTTTAACACGTCCCAATGCAAGCTGGACTTTTAAAAACAGCAAAATTCATCAGATAAAAGTGTCTCAATTTTCCGTAAAACCGGATATAGTGCGTGTAGTTATCATATACAATAAAGACTTTAAAGTCGGCGACCTGAAGATGTATAAGGTCGACAACAACTTTATTTTAAGTTATAAAGACGATTTTATAAAGCAAGACGGAGAAATCACTGTCTATAATGACGAAAGGCTGAATGAAGCGGGTTACTACGAATACACTACCTTTGAGGAGGACGAAAAAGACAGCGCGGCAAAACCCTCCGGACAGAGCAGCGCTATTACAAACAATCCCTCTGCCCAAAAGGTTCTTGATAATGTAGAAAAAGAGCAAACAGACACAAAACTAAAGTCAATGTTCTATGTGAACAGAATTGATGTAAAACGCGGTAACGCCCTTGTCAGGGGTATTGGGCAGATTGCAATAGAAAATCCGTTAGTATTAACAGAGCCGTCCCGTCTTGTGTATGATTTGCCGAACACCTATGTCTCTCCTGAAATAAGAAATATAGAGTACGTTTTAAGTGAAAAAGAGACTATTAAAATAGGGCAATTTGAACCTACAAAAGCCAGACTTGTAATAAAAAGCGAGGATGTTGAAAAGTTTCGTCCTATATATTCTTACGACGGTCAGAGTATATTTTTCGGACACGATAACAGACTTGCCGGGTTGTCACTTTTCCATAAAACAGCAGCCACAAAGACATACAGTGCCAAAAAGATTAACAGTAAAACTGACGAGCTTAGCTTTACTTATACAAACCCGATTATTCACTCAATCCACCGCACAAAAGATACTGTGGAACTGAATTTGTACAACTCCTCAGGGTTTGATAAAAATGCTTTTTTAAAAGGCTTGAAGTCCGAAAATCTTGCACAAATAAGGACTGAAGCGATTATACCTTACGGAATTAAGGTTATAGTGCCTATAAAAGGCACTTCTGTGTTGAATTACAAAGAGGGGGTGGACTGTAAATCGCTTACCCTGACGGTTACGACTCCGGATGACCCCGTGATAAAGACAAAATCAGTACCTATAATCACAAAAGGTAAAGATATAAGGGTAATAGTAGTAGATGCCGGGCATGGCGGCTCTGACGTGGGGGCTACACGTGCAGGTATTTACGAAAAGGATATAACTCTGGATATTTCAAAACGGGTTGCTGACTTGTTAACGAATAAAGGCTACCATGTTGAAATGACAAGACGTAAGGATGATACAGTGTCTTTGCAGGATAGAGTTCTGTTTACGGAAGAAAAAAATGCTGATTTGTTCGTAAGTATTCACGTAAATTCCAGCGTAAGCGAGGAACCGTACGGACTCGAGACGCATTACTATACAGACGAGTCGTACGCATTTGCTCAGGAGGTTCATAAATCTCTCGCTCAAAAAATAGATTCTAAAGATAGAGGATTGTTTAAATCGAAGTTTTATGTTATCAATAATTCTATTGCTCCGTCCATTCTTGTTGAAACCGGATTTATTTCAAATACAGCGGAGCGAAACAGCCTGGTTACGGACGAGCGTAAGCAGAAAACTGCAGAGGCAGTTGTAGACGGAATTTTGAATTACATAAAAAAGAATAAGTGATATGGACATTATAAAAGACAGACCAATAGGCGTATTTGATTCAGGAATAGGCGGTTTGACCGTTTTGGAAAAGTTGTATGAGGCGTGCCCGCACGAACATTATATCTATTATGCTGACACGAAGAATCTTCCATACGGTGAAAAAGACAAAGATGAACTTGTTGAGATTGTCAGAAAGATTTTTGATTTTTATCAACAGCAGGATGTAAAAGCTGTTGTTATGGCGTGCAATACCTCGTCAGCTCTGGTGTATGAAGAACTTGCTGATGATTATGACTTTTTAATTTACCCGATTATTCAAATAACTGCTGAATGTGTTGCTGATATGGGCTTTAAGCGAATCGGTGTCCTTGCGACGACTGCGACAGTCGAATCCCACGCTTACTTAAAGTCTCTCGTTGAATACGACAGACATCTGCTTGTAAAGGAAAATGCCTGCCCGCTGTTTGTTTCAATGGTTGAGCACCGAAAAGAAGATTATGACGAGGAGGACGAAGACGCAATTATTCTCGAATATCTTGATCCTATACTTGATTTTCGTCCCGACAAAATAATTCTCGGCTGCACTCATTATCCGCATTTGCTCAGTAAACTCAGACGTTTTGCGAAAAAGAATCTTTTTCTAAACCCTGCGGAATGTTTTTCGGATTACATAAAAAAAGACCTTGAAAAAGCTGGCTTGCGAAAGACTTACGGTGTTTTAAGAACTGATTTTTATGTAAGCTCCGACCCGCAGATGTTTAAGAAAAATGCGTCGGTATTTATAAAAATGAAAGATTTGCCGGAATTGCTCGTTCTGTAATGTAATCAGTGAAAATTCCGCATTAGTACGCCGATAAGAGCAATCACAATTGCACCGAAGAAAAAAGATATTGTTATTATTACCGGATTTAAAAAAAGCGGCAATCCCGGTTCTTTCTGCTTTGATGACTTGTTTTGTTTTGATTTTTTAGAAATAAGTGTTTTGGTTGAGAGCTTTTTCCCTTTTATTTTCTTTTGCTGCTTGGTCTCTTTCTCTGCCGGTTTTATTTTCTCTGTTTTAATTTTAGGTAAAGGTTTTTTGACAGTTTTTTTTAGCTTTTTAGTTGATAACGGTTTTTGCGTTTTTTCTTTCTTTTTGTCCTGCTTTTCCAAAATCTGTTTTGCTGCAAGATACTTTTCTTTGAGGGTTTGTTCCTGTTTTGGTCTGCCGAGAAGCAAGAGTTCTTCGTCGTAATTCTTTTTCAGAAGGTGTGCATTAGTTTTGTCCAAATGAACTGCGTAATTTATCGCGACTTCAAACATTCGTCTGAGACATTCCATTGCTGTTATTGCATCTTTTTTTACAGTTGCTCCGTGAACAGAAAGATTGCCTGCTTTTTTCAAAAAATATAAATCGTCTATAAATTCTTTTTCTATTGCGGCACCGCCGGAGCGGTCTTTTAGTGTATTAATAAGCTCATCAAAGGTTGCATCGTACGGCGCATGGCTTCCCAGCACTTTTTTTACAGCATTTTCTGCAAATCGTCTTGTTTGTCCCATGCACTGCTCAAAATATTCATCCCTGTATAATTTTTCGGCAATACCGGCAATAGTAAATAAATCGGGGTCTATATCTTTTAAAAAATCAAAATTTGTCATAGTTTTTCTTTGTGTCCTTTTGGCTCTGCGCTTTCTTCTTCATGCATGTGTTCACAGTGAAGCGTTTCGTGAAGCTTGTTCAGTATATCTTTGTAGTGGTAATTAAGTGCGTGCTGCGTTTGGTGGTGGAGGTCATCGAGATGGTAGTGCATTGATATTTCAAGTTCTGCCAGTGCAATGTTGTACTTATAGAGCGTGTCTACGTATAAAACCTTTGCATCGTTAAAATTTGTTCTTGCTGTCATAAGCGCGATATAGTCGCTTTCTCCTGTGTCGTATCTGTCGTTTTCCATCTCGTAGTTTTCAAGTGCCTCGTCGGCTTTTCTTTTTGCAATAGGAATCTGGTTTTCGTGCTTTTTGACGTTAATATATGCCTTTTTTACACGGAAGTATAGATTTTGCTTAAACAGCGCAATGTCATTCGACGCAAGGTCAACCTGCGCCTGTGCTCTGTCTATCTCGTGTTTAAGCTGCTTAACATTCAGCGCGGAAGTCATACCGACAGACATATTTATATTGTTATTTGCATATTCTCTCGAGTTATTAAAACCATATCCGACGTTACCGACCATTGACGGGTAGTACTGACGTTTTACGTAAAGGAGTGACTGCTTCATTGCGTCGAGAGTTGCATCCAAAACCCAGATATCCGGACTGTTTTTGTTTGCGAGGTCATAAGATGCTTCAAGTGTAAAGGGTAGTTTTTTAAACGCGGATTGTTCAGACGGTGCAGCAGATGTCTGTGTATTTTGGGCATTAACAAACCCGCCGCCGGAGTAATTTTTGGGAAATTCATCAAGGTCATCAGGTATAAATGTATCCGCAAACCGGAATGTGTCTGTGTCAACGAGCTTAAAATCCGGCGCGTATGCAATATATAGCGAGTTTGCAAGATCTGCCATTGCGTTTTCATAATCATTTTCCGCATCCAGCAGACGCATTTTTGATTCAGTGTAAAAAACTTTTGCGTTTATGTAGTCTATTTTGGGTTTTTTGCCTGACTCGAAAAGCTTCTTTGCTCTATCCAGGTTGCGTTCGCAAATTCTCACATAATTTCTTTGGATTTCAACAATTGCCTCTGCCCTTAATGCAGCATAATACTTTGTTTTTACGTCATAAATTGTGAAGCAGATACTGTCCATAAACTGATATTCTGCAGCAATTTCATAGAATTTTTCCATTTTTATATAAGAACTTGTTTTGCCAAAATCCCAGATAAGCTGTTCAAGCATAACAGACACGGACGGAAGGTCTCTGTTTGACGAGCCGTTGTAATTTTTGTTTGAGTTATAGTCCTGATATATGCCGGCATTTGCGCCAAGGGTCGGGAAGAATGCGGATTTTGCGATACCTACATTGCTTTTTGCCGTTTCCATGTTGTATTCATAGCTTTTTATGACCGGACTGTTGTTTATCGCAATAGCAACACAATCCTGCAAGCTCAATGAATCACCGGATTTGAACGGTAAATCCTTTATTGCATATGCCGGCAATACCGTAAATATGCAAAATGCGACAGCTATGTATTTTAAAAATCTCAAACCTTATTCCTCTGTGAAAAGACAATACTTCATATTTTTAATTTAATTATAATTCAATTTATTAACTTTTGTAAATCATTTAGATGATATTCCTAAAGTTTTTTATACAATGTGCCGATTACTATATTGTTAGACCAAAAGGTCCAACAAACCTCCTCCCCAAGTCTAGTAGCCGGCCTCTAAGGACGGCTTTTTTTTATGGAATTATTTTTTTTGACCGCTAAACGACGGGTGATTTGTGTTTTTTTGCCTAAATTCCAACTAAAGTATGAAAAAAATCCAACTAAATAAGAATGGTCAGACGAGGAAAAAGAGATAGAATGATAATATAAGGGATGAAAAGAAATCCTGAAAAACAAATATAAACCCAACTCCCTATCCTGGGGGAGCGGATTTTCGGACGGACGACACGACAGAAGGGAGTTAGTCCGGGTAGCGAACAGATTGAGCCGGCTTGTGCAAAGCACAAAAGGT
>CALVEC010000031.1 GCA_944326475.1 Candidatus Gastranaerophilales bacterium | reverse complement strand
GGGTATCTGCTAAAACGCCTGATACTAACTCTTTAGCGGGTATCAATACTCAAAACTCAACCCCTGACGCAAAAAGCAGCAGCGGCTTCATACAACAAATCAACAGACTTTCAGAACAAGAAGCCATCGCACAAGGGTACACTGTCATCAAAACCGCCCAAGACCTCGACAACATCCGCAACGACCTCGACGGTAAATACATCCTCATGAACGACATCGACCTGTCCGGTTTTGATTGGAATCCGATAGGAGAATTTGATATGGATGCTGGAACCGTAGAAGGCTTCACCGGTGTATTAGACGGAAACGGTTATGTTATTTCAAATTTGTTGTTTAATAATTCAGGAAATGTTCCAGGTTCTGGATTATTTATTGCTATCGGTAATGCAGCAGATATGATTTATGATGGAGAAGTGCGAAATCTTGGGCTTGAAAATGTTGATATTACAGGAATAGCTATTACTGGTGCATTGGCTGGTCATAGCGCCGGAACTATTTCTAATTGTTATGTTACCGGTGAGGTGACATCGTATCAACCTTATTACTGTGGTGCTCTTGTAGGTCAAATTGCTGGGGGAACAATTACAGATTGCTTTTCAACTGCAGATGTGTTTGCATTTGATTATTGTTATTATGCGGGCGGGCTTGTTGGTTCTCTTGAAGAAGGTTCTACTATGTCCAACTGCTATGCTACAGGAGACGTGACCGGTGTGTATATTGCTGGGGGATTGATAGGTGCTATGGGGGATAACAGTAATATTTCAAATAGTTATGCTACTGGAGATGTAACAGGTGGAGTGGCTAGTAATGGCGGATTAACTGGTGTTGCCGTAAGTGGTCCAACTATTTCTAACTGTTATGCTACCGGAAATGTTGCAGCTTCATCCATGGGTTCCGGAGGACTTGTTGGTGTTTCAGAGCATAATTGTTTAGTTGAAAATTCTTTTTGGAACACAGAAACAACAGGACAAAGCGTTGCTATAGGTAAAAATGAGGGTGGAACAGAGAGCAACAACAAAGGTCTGACTACCGCGGAAATGCAGAATCCGGCGAACTGGTCGGGATGGGATACGGATATCTGGGATTTTTCGACATACCCGCCGACGTTTAAGATGTATACGCCTGTTGGCGACGGCAGCACCGGCGGCACAGACCCGAGCGACCCGAGTAATCCGGACAATCCGAACACGCCTGGCGGAGGAGATGTGCCTATCCCTGGTGCCGTTCGTTTGCAGATTGGTTCGGATTCCTGTTCAACATCGGCAATCTATGTCGACACCTCTTTTGACCTTGGCGCGTTCGATGTTGACTTTTCATCCGCCGACTCCTGCGCAGCGGCTATTGAGGACATCGACGAGGTATTGTCGCGCATAAACACAAAACGCTCAGAGTTTGGCGCTGTGATTAACCGCTTGTCCTCGATTCTCGAGTCACAAACCACGACGATACAGAATTTTACATCGGCAAAATCGACAATCATGGACGCGGATATTGCGAATGAGTCGGCGGATTTTGTGAAGAATCAAATATTGCAGCAGACCTCCTCCGCCCTCCTCGCGCAATCCCAAAACCTCCACGCGTCAATAGTTTTGTCGCTGATAGGGTAGCGCTTCCTTTCCCCGTCATGCCGTTCCCCACCCTACCCCTCCCCGAGCTGGGGAGGGAGCTAAATAAGCTTGGCGCAACTCCTTCCCCGACTTGGGGAAGGTTGGGATGGGGAGTGATTAAATGTCAATAATCGTATTTTTTAAATTTTAACTTAATTCCACATTTTGCACTACACATCACGTTGGTACAGATCCTGAGACAAGCGTCTTACACACTTCGCGTTTTGCGCTGAACGCCGCGCCGGTAAGATGCTTATCTCAGGTTCTGTATATTCGAGGAATTATGTATAAAACATCTTTTTTTTTCGCTTTTTCATAATATAATTAACCTATACATTATCAGATAGCGAGGATGATATGATAAAAGCCCAAAAAGGAACAAAAGACATACTGCCTGCTGAAATTGAAAACTGGCAAAAGATGGAAACGGCAGCGCTTGATGTTTTTTCAAAAGCTAATTTTAAAGAAATAAGAACGCCGATATTTGAAGCAACGGAGCTTTTTGCACGCGGCGTCGGCGACTCAACTGATATTGTAAACAAAGAAATGTACACATTTGAAAAAAGCGACCGTTCTTTGACCTTACGCCCCGAAAACACTGCCGGAGTGGTTCGTGCGTATATTGAAAACGGTTTTTCCAGGCTGCCTCAACCGGTTAAACTCTGGTACAAAGGTCCAATGTTTAGATATGAACGACCTCAGGCGGGAAGACAGCGTCAATTTCATCAGGTCGGGGTTGAAATGTTCGGCGTGTATGAGGCTTCTGCAGACGCTGAATGTATAAACCTTGCTGTTAAATACCTTAATGCACTCGGCTTGAACGACCTTGAAATAGAATTGAACTCGCTCGGTTGCAAAGATTGCAGAGACAAATACAGAACTGCAATCAAAGAAGTTTTAAAAAATGAACTCCAAAACCTTTGCGACGATTGCAAATACAGATATGAAAAGAATCCTCTGAGAATTTTAGATTGCAAAAACGAATCCTGCAAAAAGATTTTTGAGAAAAAAGAAATCCAGGACGTTATTTACTCTGACTACATCTGCGACGAGTGCAAAAAGCACTTTGAGGAGCTGAAAAACTATCTTGACGCTTTGAAAATACCTTATAAAATAAATAAACTGCTCGTTAGAGGACTGGATTATTATAACAGAACGGTTTTTGAAATTAAGTCTAACAATCTTGGCTCCCAAAATGCCGTATGCGGCGGCGGAAGATACGATTCGCTGGTTGAAACATTAGGCGGCACGCCGACTCCGGCTGTCGGATGGGCAATGGGGATGGAGCGTTTAAATTCCCTTATACCGCCCGCTGTACAAAAAAATATCGATGCATTTGTTATATCAGAAAATTCAACCGAAGCTTTGAAACTTACCGAGGAATTGAGAGACAAAGGAATGAGCGTTGAATTTGATTACGGTGCAAGAAAGTTTAAAAAGCAGTTGGACAAAGCAGCAAAAACAGCTAACTTTGCATATATTTTGCTTGAAGACGAGCTTAAAAACAACACGGTTACGGTTAAAAACCTTTTGACATCCGAGCAAAAGACGGTAAAACGAAACGAGCTCTAGTCCTCGACTTCCAAAACCCATCGTTCAAGAATATCATCCCCGATTCCGTCGAGGAATCTTGAAGGCTTTGACAGCACCATGCCTGTTGCGTGGTCAAACATATCTATCGGATATGTTATATAAAGATGCGTCTTTGCCCGGGTTGTGGCGACATACATAAGTCTTAATTCTTCGTCAAGTTCTTCCTCTGAATTGAAAGAATAGACTGAAGGAAAGCGCCCGTCTACGGCACCTATTATAAATACAGCTTTCCATTCAAGTCCCTTTGCGCTATGAATGGTGGATAAAGTCAGGTATTCATCCTGCACTGCTCCGTCTTCAACGTCGGTCACCGCGGAATCCGGCGGTTCAAGCGCTAAATCACTCAAAAAATCTTCCAGTGATGAATACTGTTCCGACAGGTACAAGAAATGTTCTAAATCCTTCTGGCGTTTGGTATAATCGTCATATTTATCCATCAAAATCGGTTCATAGTAGTGTAATATTTTCTCAACAATAACGGACGGCTTAAAAATGTCTTTTCTGCAATCCTGCATTGTAACAAGAAGGTGCTTTATATCTCCGGAGCTTTTAGAAGGCAGCATAAGTTTGTCAGGCTGAATATTTTCGCCGGATACAACAGGCAAAAGTTTCATTGCGGTCTGGGCGCCTACGCCCTTTAAAAGCAGGAGAATACGATTTATACTGATTATATCATTAGGGTTAAGAATGACTCTCAAATGCGCTATAACGTCTTTTACGTGGGCAGTTTCAATAAATTTCAAACCGCCGAACTTTTTATAGGGTATAGATTTTTTTGCAAGCTCAATCTCGAGATTGTAAGTCATTCTTGCACTTCTTGCCAGAACAGCTATATCGTTTAAAGAAATGTCTTCTTCCTGCAGTTCAAGAATCCTTTGCGTAACAAATTCCGCCTCTGTTTGCATATCGTTTGTGCAAACTAGCGCAGGTTTTTCGGGGGATTCAATAGTCGAGAAAAGATTTTTTGAATATTTTTCTTTTGCTTTTGCGATAATTCTGTTTGTTAAACCGAGAATATTCTGCGAACTTCGGTAATTCTGCTCGAGTTTTATAATTTTTGTGTCAGGAAAAATTTCAGGAAAATCAAGGATATTTCTGAAATTTGCTCCGCGGAAAGAATAAATGCTTTGAGAATCGTCTCCGACAGCCATAACGTTGTTATGTTCGGAGGCAAGCAATTTTATAATATCCGCCTGCAAAGTATTTGTGTCCTGGTATTCATCTATCAGAATATATTTATATTGGTTTGAAATCTTTTTTCGTATTTCCACGTTTGAAACGAGCAGCGCTTTTAAATAAAGAAGCAAATCGTCATAATCAAGAAGACTGTTTGTCCGTTTGTAATCAGCATACCGTCTCGATATCTCGTTTATTTTGTCTACGCAGTGCTCAAACTGTCTGTATTCCTGTTCAATAACTTCTTTTGCCGACATATTTTTGTTAACGGCTTTTGAATAGATATCGAGCACTGTATGTTTTCTTGGGAAACGTTTTTCCTGTTTTTCTATAACTTGCGAACGAATATGATTTATCACATCTTCAGCGTCAGCCCGGTCTATTATCGTAAAATTGTTTCTTAATTCAAGGTAATTTGAATATTTTCTCAAAATAAAGTTTGCAAAAGAATGGAATGTGCCGCCCGCTACTTTTTCACATCTTGAATCCAGAATCATAACAGCACGACTCAGCATTTCATCCGCAGCTTTTTTGGTAAAAGTCAAAAGCAAAATATTATCAGGTGAAACACCGTCTTCTATAAGTCTTGCTACGCGGTAAGTAAGCGTTTTGGTTTTTCCCGAGCCTGCTCCTGCGATAACAAGCACCGATCCGTTTTTAAACTGAACTGCCTCAAGCTGCTGCGGGTTAAGCTCTTTTTCATAGTCTATTTTGTAAACTGATAGTGTATTTTGTTTTTTTAGTACGTATTTTTTTGTGACAGCGATACTTTCCATATTATCATTATATATTTTAATATACTGCCATTGCAAATACATTAATTGATTGTGTTTTTTAACGCGTTAATGTATTAAAATATCTGTAATGTAGTAGTATGAGGGTATTATGAATTTAGATTTTAGTTTGTTTTTGAATCCTGTAATCCTTGCTATACTGGCACTTTTTGCGGGTATTCTTGTTTATTATATAAATGCGGTCAGATATATTAATGCATCTTTGAGATATTTGACAAATGTTTTGCGCTCCTTCAAAAAGGGGAATATTGTTTTTCGGTTTAAAGAGCTTGATGAAGTTTTTTCTAACAATCCTTTTATTTCTGCATACTGGATTGAATTTAAAAACAGTCTGGTTTTCAACGAAGGCGTTCAGGTTAAAACAAACGATGATGTTTTAAAGTTCAAAACAATGGGCTCTGAGACTGCGTCGATTCAGTGTACAATGGATGCAGGATATTTTTTCAATGAAGAAACGCTTATCAACAACAAAATGAATTACAAATTCATTTCGGCTGTTCCGACTATATTGACCGGTCTTGGACCGTTGTTTACCTTTTTACACATATCTCTCGCGTTTGCAAAGGTAAATTTTGCAACACAGGAGGCTACTATAAGTTCCGTATCCGCTCTTATGGCGGCAATGAAGGTCGCTGCAATGATATCGGTTGTTGCTGTCGGAACATCGATTATATTTTTGATTGTGGAAAGACTTCTGTACAAAAATATGTGTAAGGCTCCCCTTGCCGAGTTTCAGCTTGAGATGAGCAAACTTTTTGACAATATTTCTTCTGAAAAATTCCTGGTGCAGCTTCTCAATGAAGCTCGTGTCTCAAACAGTGCTATGAGTCAGATTTTCAATCATCTGCCCGAACAAATGAAAACAGCTTTTGAAAAAAGTTTCAATGCTAGTTTAATACCATATCTGGACAATCTTATTTTCAGTGTTAATAAGCTCAATGAGCAGCTTGTTCAGGCAAGCAAAGGCACATCTAACATTCTTGATGACTTATTTAAAAGTAAAGACGAGTAAAACATGAAATATATAAAATACGGAAACAGAAGTGCAGGAAATGACGGTGATGACAACGTTTTTTGGGTCACGATGAGCGACCTTCTTCTCGGGCTTGCAGTTATATTCATAATCTTGTTCGTTTTTGCTATAACAGGTTTTACCCAAAATAAAGTAGAAGAACAAAAAACGCAATATGAGTTCAGCGAAAAACTTGTACAAGAATTGAAAAAAAACAATATTCAAGCTGATGTAGACAAATTCTCCGGCAGAATAAAAATTTCAGACCTTGAGCTTTTTGAGCTTAACAGCTACGAACTCTCCGATAAAGGAAAACAGTATCTTTCCAAGTTTGTTCCGATATATTTTAATACAATAATGAAAGACCCGGAAGTCAGAAAAAATATATCTCAGATTATTATAGAAGGGCATACTGACTCTCAGGCTTTCGCAGACGCCAGAACGCCTGAAATGAAATATTACAGAAACATGGATTTGAGTTTAAAACGCGCCTCATCAGTTGCCCAATACATTATATTTTCAGACTATGAAGGCAAAGCCCAGCACCAGAGAGAAATGTTTAAACTGCTTTCCGTACAGGGCAAAGGACAGTCAGAACCTGTTATTATAAACGGAAAAGAAGATTTTGCAAAAAGCAGACGCGTTGAGTTAAAAATAATGTTCAAAGATGACAGCATTCTCGATGCCATAAAAAACAAGGAATAATGTTGAGACACTGCTTGCAGGAGCGATATATCCCTGCCAACCTGCTTGCCATAAGAAATAAGCCATAAAATTGCAGCGGATAAGTTTCTTGACTGTTCTCTTTTTTGATTTCTGTGCGTGGGATGCGATTTTTCAAGCATAAAAAACTCCTTACCGGTTATATGGAAGGAGTTTTTTAATTTTTTATTTATAACACCCTGTATGATTTTGTTAGTTGTTGCTTCTGAATAATGAAATAAGCCTGAGTATTTCTATGTAAAGCCATACAAGAGTCATCATAAGACCGAACGCAAAATACCATTCATAGTATTTGGGCACCATATTCATTGCTGCATTTTCGATTCCGTCAAAGTCTATAATAAGGTTCATTGCTGCAATACCAATAACCAGTATGCTAAATACTATTCCTATCGGACCGGCGCTGAAAAGATACGGCATTTGTGCACCAAACAGTGAGGCAATAAAAGAGCCAAAATATATTATACATATAGCCAGTGTTGCCGAAAATACCACGCTTTTGAACTTTTGAGTTGCTCTTATCAGTTTCATTTTGTATAAAGCAAGCATTACAAAAAGGACGAGGAAGGTTCCTGCTACTGCCTGGATTGCAATGCCGGGGTATCTCATTTCTGCAAAACCGGATAGTCCGCCTAAGAATGCGCCTTCAGCAAAAGCATAAACAGGTGTCAGATATGGAGCTGTTTTTTTGTTGAAAATAACAATAAACGCACAAATTGCACCGACTACGAGTCCTATTATCATTATCATTTGAACTTTATCAGTATATCCGAGCAGTGTCTGGTACCAGGCTACGACTGCAGGGATTAAAGCGCAGAGCAGTAATACAAACGTTTTGTTTACTGTGCCTGCAATGCCCATAGGTTCTCCGTCTAAGACACGGGCTTCAATATCCTGATTGAATACAGGGTTTGACGTTCTAATTTTCATATAAATATTCCTCCAATAATAAGTCCACTACATTATACTACATTATTGGAGGAATATCATTAAGCTAAATGTTGCCTTAGTCTTCTATTTCAATTGAACATCTTGAAAATTCAGTATCCTCAGGGTTTTCAGGGTCTTTGCAGTCTTCAAGCATATCCATATTTTCCGGAATATCGGACTGTTTTATTTCAAGTGCGCCGCCATTAAATGCCGGGTTACTCTGATAGCTGAATGTGTCATATTTAAAGACTTTACCGCCAAAGGCAAGCTGTTGGGCATTATAGAAGGAATATAAGTCCGTAAGATTTCTTTTTTCGGAACCTTCTTCAATATCTTCATCGCTCGGTACAAAAACACGTGCCAGCATATATCTTCTGTCAACTTTCGGATATCCAAGCGGTATAACTTCACCAAAGTCAACTACTGAGAATGCAACTATGTCGGCAGCTCTGTTCTTTGACCATACCGCCGTGTTAGGACCGCGTGTGCCGTTAATATCAACCCACACGATTCTCTGTTTTCCTAAATCTTCGTCTTCTATATCCGGTGAAAAATAGAAAATCATACCGTTACTTGCCGTAAACTGAATATTTTCTTCAGGAAAGGCATCTCCTTTTATAGAAACGTTTGCGCCTTTACACTGTTTTGATTTCGGAGTTGTTGTGTTCATATAAAACAGCAAATCCTGACAAAATTCTGTACCTGTACTGATTTTGGCATTGTTTGTGTTTTCACCGAGACTGTCTTGATATAAGTTATACACGGCAGTAGCCAGTACGTGATAAGCCTTGTAGTACTGGTGTTTTAGCTCTTTGTCGCCGGGTTTGATAATTGTCATCATTGCAATTATGATAAAACTTGCAATACCAAGCACAACGAGTATTTCTGCCAGTGAAAACGCATTTAATGTTTTGATTTTTTTTCTTAAATTCATACAAAACTTCTCCATTTTACTGCCATAATACTATAATTCCACAAATTGCTCATACTCTAACTATACCAATTTTGTTTTGTTCAAGAAAAACTAATGAGCTTGTTCTTCTGTCGAGAAGACAATTCTGATACAATATTAGCTATTTATGCAAAATGGCTGAAGATTTTATAAAACAGAAATACTGAAAACAAAACAAGTATCAATCCGCTGGCTTTTGTCAGCCATTCTGAAAATGCAGCGAAAGATTTCAGATTTTTTAAGACAGACGTGAACAAACCCGCAAACAGAATAATTACACCTTGCCCCAGAGAAAATAGAAAAAGCATTAGTGCTGAATATGCTATATTGTCAGACATCGATGCGGTTGCCATAATACCCGCCAGTATTGGAGTTGAACAGGGAGATGTTGCAAGTGCAAAAACTGCACCGAGTATTATCGGATATGTTATGAAGCTGTGTTTTGAGTTTTCCGGAAATTTTTTGACGAGAACAGGAAAGTTTATATCAAGCAGCCCTAATAGGTTTAGACCAAATATCATAATCAGGGATGATAAAACAAGCACAAGATAAGGGTTTTGGGTTCCTCCAAAAACCTTACCTGTCAGAGCGCAAGCAATACCGACAACAGTCAGTGTTAATGACAATCCGAGAATAAAAAAGAGTATTTGTATAGCGATTTTCGAGGTTTTTTCGTTTGAATAGCCGCCGACATAACTTACAACTATGGGTAAAACTCCTATTCCGCACGGGGAAAGGCTTGCTACAATCCCGCCCAAAAAACAAAGAAGCAGTATCAAAAAGGAAAATTCCCCCCGTACATTGTTTTGAAAAAATTGTATCAGGCTATCCATTGATTATACCTTCTATATATTTTTCAAATTCTTTTTTGTCATAAGCACCCTCTGTCTTTTTGTATACGCTGCCGTCTTTGTTCAAAAAGATTACTGTCGGAACAACTGTGACGTTATATTTTTTTATCATGGATTGTGTATTTCTGTCATTTGACTGAGAGTTTATTTTTTCGTATACAACTTTGTCTGCGTATTGGGGCATGACTTCGTTCATCATTGCTTCCATTTTTTTGCAGTCAAGACACATAGTAGAACCGAATTTTATGACAGCCGGTTTTCCCGAAGCCGCAACAGCTTCAAAATTAGTTTTGTCACCGTTGGTCTTGTCCAATACAAAGTATGTGACGATAGGCAGTAATAAAACAACTAAAGCAACAATCCAATTTTTCATATTTATCTCCTTAAAATACCGGCTGATTTGTTTTTGCTTTCACCGGACAAGTTCTATTTAAATATAACATACAATAAGCTCTATGTATTAATATCGGATAAGTGTTTAGTATAATATATTAGTATAAACGGAAAGGAAAATTATGTTTGAAGTGCAAAACTGGGTTTTTGAATTAACAGGAAAGCTCAAAAAACGTTTTGGTTCCGGGTTGTGTTTTGTCGGTTATCAAGGAAGTTACCGTCGAGGAGAGGCGAATAAAAACAGTGATATAGATGTGGTCGTTATCTTTGAATATATCGATATAAATATTTTAGTTGATTATAAAAAAGTGATTGAAACAATGCCGTTTGCCGAAAAAGCGTGCGGATTTATTTGTGGGAAAGAAGAACTGGAAAAATGGTCGGGTTATGAACTTTTTCAGTTATACAATGATACAGTTTCAGTATATGGAAAATTAGAAGATTTTATACCGGAAATATCTCAGAAAGATGCAACCACTGCTGCAAAAACCGGAGCGGAAAATGTATATCATCTTGCCTGCCATAGTTTTTTGTATGATAAAGACAGAAAAACAAGTTTAAAACAGCTATATAAAAGTATTGTATTCACGATTCAGGCTAAGTATTTTTCTGAAACAAAAGAATATATTTTAACAAAAGATGAACTTTTCAAAAAAGTAACGGGTATAGAAAAAGAATTATTGGAAATTTCAATGAAAAAAGATGATATAGAAACTTTTTCCGTGAAAGAAATAGAAAACAGTTATTCAGTGCTTATCGATTTTTGTGCGGATATTATAAGAAGATTTTAGTTTTTCATATAGTCAATTGACCCCGATAACTTATTGAACTTGTGCATAAAACAAGTTCAATCTTTGTTTTTATAATACCGGCACAAGCAACAAGTACAAGTACAAGTACAAGGGGTCAACCTCTTAGAAACTATACTTAATTGTTTCTTCTGCAGATTGCAAAATGTCAGACTCGGTGCCGCTCGCACTCAGTGTACCACTTCTGAAAGCGAGGTCACTCTCAGACATTTTATTTAAACACTGATTTTTAAAACTTTAATGAGAATTTATTTGTAAAAAAGATTTTTTTTTGCTAAGATTATTTTAAGTTGATATTTTCACTTGGAAAAGTGGCCGAGTAGGCTGAAGGCGGCACCCTGCTAAGGTGTTAGGTGGAGTAATCTGCCTCGAGGGTTCGAA
>CALVEC010000030.1 GCA_944326475.1 Candidatus Gastranaerophilales bacterium | reverse complement strand
ACATAAGGCGTTGTGTAAACCTGACCGGAAGACGGCAGATTCATAGCCGCTGCCTGCTTATCCAGAGCATTTTGAACCCTTTGTGTATGTTGCGGCAAAGCCGGACGAACACTTTGCGGTTGTGGCGCCGTTGTCGGATTTGAACCTGTCGGTTTTGGAGAAGCTCCGGAACCGCTGCCGCTTGCAGGAGCAGGATTTACCGGTTGTGCAGTAATACCTGACGTGGGGGCAGGTGAATTACCTCCGGGGATTGATGTACCGGGAGGCGTTGTGCCTCCTGTCGGTGCACTGCCACCTGTCGGTGCACTGCCACCTGTAGGAGCTGCTCCGCCAGATGGTTTTGCTCCGGTTGGTTTACCTTTGTAACCGCCTTTTAGCCAGTTTAAAAAGTTATTCTTATACCCGGGTGCATTTGCAGATGCGTAGGGCGGATTGTTCAGATATACAGTATTTGTACGTATCGGGGCTCCTCCGTTCGATGACAGTCTTCCTGAAGCTGCAGGAGCTTTCCCCTTTCGCAAAGCGGCAATTAATGCAAGAGTACTTAATGCGGTGGCAATCGTGCCGAGTATTGTACCTGTATTATCATCTTTTATATGCGGTGCAATCGGTCTTGCGTAATAATCATTGTTCTCTTTTTCATGTTTTAGCAAATTTTCTTGAGTCATTTGATTTGCCAGCGGGTCATAAAATCCGGTGTAATAGTTATGAATGTTTGTATTTACGCCCGGATATACCGCACCGTTTGAACCATTGCCGTTAGCTCCGGCGCCGCTTACATTGCCGTTTCCGGGGTTTACATACGAATAGTTTGATTGTACAACCCCTACGGGTGAATACAAACTTTGAAAACTTGTGCTGTAATTGTCATAACCCAATGCCATAACTTAACTCCAAAATAAATTAAACTAACTTTAAACTACCTTATCTTTATAAAAACATCTTTGCTTTTTAAATTGCCCGAAACAAAGATTTTGTTACAAAATATTAAGTGTAAAAAATTATCAAAGTATTATAAAATCAATATTTAGCAGATATCACAACAAATATAAATTCAAATTTACAATTCGATACTATATTTTTAAATGTCAGCAAGTACAATTAAAAAAGGTATACTTTGTATATATAATTTTTAGAGGAGAAAAGCATGCTAGAATTTGACTGCAGGAATGTTACAACCGCTGTTATTGGCGAAGAAAACGGTCTCCGGCTGGAGGAGGAGTTTGAAAAGTACAATAACACAGTTGCTAAAATTATTGCAGACTTAAATTCAAGAAAAGATAAACCGGGACAATGGCTTCAGTGGATGAATCTTGGATATAACGAGGAGACTGTGTGGCTGGTAAAAGAGTATGCAGCTATGGTACAGGGGCGTTTTGATAATGTTCTGGTGCTGGGAATAGGCGGTTCTGCGCTTGGCGGGCTTGCAGTATGTGAAGCGCTTTTAAAACCGTACTGGAATGTTTTAACTCCGGAGCAAAGAAACAATTACCCGCGTATTTTTTTCCTTGATAATATCGATCCTGATCAGATTAACGGACTTTTGGACATACTTGATTTGAAGAAAACCCTGGTAAATGTTATCACAAAATCCGGGTCAACGGCTGAAACAATGTCGCAGTTTATGATTGTAAAAAACAGACTGGAAGCTGAATTAGGCGAGGAATACAGAAAAAATATTGTAGCAACAACTGATAAAAACACAGGTATTTTAAGACAAATTTCTAATGAAGAAGGATACAAAACATTTGTTATTCCTGATGATGTCGGCGGCAGATTTTCTGTTTTTTCGGCAGTCGGTCTTTTGCCGTTTGCTCTGACAGGAATAGAGATAGAAGATATTATACAGGGTATCAAGGATATTGATTTAGCGCTTAAAAATACGGATATACACCACAATATTGCGGCACAAAATGCACTTATTCATTACCTTATGGACACTCAAAAACATAAAAATTTGTCGGTAATGATGCCGTATTCAAGCAGACTTAAATATGTTGCCGATTGGTATGTGCAGCTTTGGGCAGAGAGCCTCGGGAAAAATAAGGATAATGACGGCAATGATGTAAATATCGGACCTACTCCGATAAAAGCACTGGGTGCAACTGATCAGCATTCGCAAATACAGCTTTACAACGAAGGTCCAAACGATAAAATAATTAATTTTATACGTGTTAAAGATTTTGATACTACGCTTGAGGTTCCGAAAATATTTGAGTTTACGGGAATCGGCTACCTCGGGGGTAAAACTATAAATGAACTTATTAACGCCGAAGCAGATGCTACAAAAGTCGCACTTACTGATTATCAAAGACCAAATGTTACAATAACGTTACCAAAGATAAACGGATACTACATGGGGCAGCTTTTGTATCTTCTTGAAATACAAACCGCTATTATCGGTGAGTTGTATAATATAAATACGTTTAATCAACCCGGTGTTGAGCAGGCAAAAAACTATACGTACGCTCTTATGGGGAGAGCAGGTTACGAAGAATCGGCAGCCGCTTTAAAAGAGAAAATGGCTCCGGTTTAGTTTTTGTTCAAATAGAGACGTAACATTAATTTACATACTACTACATGCCGGCACATGTTTGTTAGAATAGAAGTTGGAGAATTATAATTAGAGAGCAATCTTTTGATGACAGACTTAAATTATTTTGAAATTATAAAAAACAAATTAGACGCACTGGTCGATAAAATTGTCCAGAAAGAAAACTCAGATGAGAGTTTTCGTATTACTTATGCGCAAATTCTGGAAAAAATTAACACAAAAATGGATGTATTCTCCAGCCGCAGCGTCGATGAAGCTCTCGAAAACCTGAACTATGAAGTAAAAAATTTAATCAATGAGAAAAATGATGCGGTTGTAGCTAAATTTGATGCTGTAAAAGGTGAATTTGACAACCTTAATAACGTTCTCGAAAATACTATCAAGTCAGAAGAAATAGTGGAAGCTTTTCAGAGTGTGCATAAACAACTGCAGGCATTCTCTGATGAACAAGAAAATCAGCATTCTGCAATAGGTGCAATGCTCGGACATATTGAAAATATCGGAACAATGGAGCAGACAAATGCACTTTTGGACAGAAAATTTGATGTTATAAAAAATCAAAATGCCCAGTTAAATGATATTGTGACAGAACAGACTGCATTTTCTGCGGAAAAGAATAAGGAACTGCTGGCTAAAATTGCTGAAATTTATGAGCAATCAAATGAGTTTGATGCAAAATTTATTGACCTTATTACTAATATAAGCACGGAACTCGGTTCATTAACGGAACTGGGTACGACACTGCTAAACAAAGATGATTTTGCAATCCTTAATGAAAAGGTTGAAGACATATCAACCGAACTTTCTAATACATCTGAAGTTGTGAATTGTTTCGGAAATAATTTAACTAAACTCGTTGAAGCTATTGACACACATTTCAACGTAGAAAAATTCGATTCCATTCAAAATAATATTTCACAAATCCTTGTAAATATAACCTTCTTGTCCGAAGCGATAAAAGCGTTGGAACCTGAGCTTTTGACAGAACAGATAAAAGACAAAACAAAAGCAGAACTTGAAAAAACAAGAGATGATGTGGTTAAAATCCTTGAGCAGAAAATCATGGAGAGACTGAGCGTTGATGAATTGAAAGAAATCAAAAGCTACAGCGAAAAACTGTTTTATCAGGGAACGGAAGTTTTGAAGGAAGAAATCTGGAATATCAAAGACTGTATAGTCAAAAAAGAAGATTTCAATGCAAAAATTAACGAAACAAAAGACGAGATTATTGATGTAATTTCGGCGGAAAGTGTGGCTTCTGCCGGAGACAGAACGAAAACTTCCGCAAAAATATCAGAAGATATTTTTGCCGCAAAAGACGAGATTATCGATGCAATTTCAGCAGAAAGTGTTGCAACCGCCGGAGACAGAACGAAAATTTCCGAAAAGATTTTTGAAAATATCTCGGGTGCAAAAGATGAGATTATTGATGTTATCTCGGAAGAAAGTGTTTCTGCTGCCGATGAAAGAAAACAAATTACCGAAAATCTTTTGAAGATAAAAGAAGAAATTGTTGATGTTATTGCAAAAGAGCAGGCAAGCGCTCTCACTCAGCAAGAGCAGCAAGAACAGGCATCTATTCAGGAAATTTCTTCTTTAAAAAATAGTTTGACGGGTATTTTGACTGAACAAAATCAGGCTGCGGATGAAAAACTTACAAAGATTGAAGACAGTATCGGCACTGTTATTGAAACAGCAAACAATAATGTTAACAGCATTAAAGACGCACTCTCCCGTGATAATGAAATAATTAGCGCAAATATTAAAGCTCTTGAGGAAAGGATTGCACAGAGCAAAAATGAACTCTCAGACATCTTTTTCTCAGACGGTGTGCGTACAAACACACAGATTCAGGCAATTGCCGAAACTGTTGAAGCTTTGAAAACCGAACTTGTAAACACGAGAAATGCCGCAGATTCGATTAAACAAGAGAATCCTGAGAGTGTGAAAGAAATGCTGAACGAGTCTCTTGAGACTATTCAGAAAAAATTTGTTTCGCAAATTATTCAAATTGCTGACAATATTTCTTTTGCAGACGAGGCTGAGGATATTCATGCGCATCTTGATGAACAGTTTGATGAATTTAAAGAAAAAATAGAATCTGATATATCTGCAATAAAAGATGAATTGACATTTGCAAACAGCAATAATGAGACAAATGACAGAATTATACAGCTTCTGGAGACAATAAATTACAGCCTTAACCAGCCTCAGGAAGACGAGAATCTTTTGAATCTCATAAGAGAAATTCGTATTCTGACTACAGGTACTGCAGGTAGTGAAAATGAAAACTATGCATACACCATGCCTGATATTGAGTCCGATTTGTCAAAAATCAGACTTGATTTGAGCAATATCACAAAAACGCTTGCAGCTTCAGAGCTTCCGGAAGATGAAGATATTTATTCAAATATAAGCGCGCTTAAAAAATCTGTAGAAAAAATTGAAAATAATCCGATAAACAACGAGATTACCGAGGTTAAAAATCTTTTCGACACCTTGAATGAAGATATTTCAAGCATAAGTAAAAGGACAAACAAACTCATAATTTCTTCTGATGAAGTCAGCAAGACTTTGCAAGAACATATAAGCGAGTTTACCAAAATTGTCGGAGATTTTGAAAGAAATACAAAAAAATTCCAGGAGTCGAATTATGTTATAAACCTCATAAGCAAAATCGATTATTTGACAAAACTTTGCGGTTCAATCCTGAGTACCGATAAGGTTTTGAATGAAGCGTTTATGTATATGGCAGAATGGATTGATAATGCAAGTGATTCATTTAATCAAATGAAAACTGATTTGAGTGTCATTAATGACACAATCGTCAAGTCCGAAGCCACAGAAGATATACTCTCAAATATTGACAGGCTTGCTGCGAAAATAGAGAAGCAACAGAAAAATATACTTGCTGTTGAAGACAAGATGGAAGAAGTTGCGGCAAAAAAAATTGAAAACCCTGAAACAAAGGCAATGATAGAATTTATTGCTTCTCAGATAAATGCGGTTAATGAAAAACTTTCAGACGATGACAAAATTGATAAAGTTACCCAAAAGCTGGAAAATCTTGAAAAACAAATCAAGAAAATAGAAAAGAACGTAAATATGCTGGCAGCTTACGTAGAAGAAGACGAAGCTTAGTTGTTGCTGAGCACCAGTTTAAGCGTAGAAAGGTTTTTGTAACCAAAAACTCTGTGCTGAATGTTTTGTTTTGCGTTTATATTAAAAATTCTGACTATACGTTCGATTTCTTCGCGATTTTTTCTTGAAGACAAATCGTAAACATTTTTAACAGGATCGGAAACAACACCCATGATTGTATTTAATTCTTGTTCTTTCATATCGCATTCCTCTGTAATACTTTTATATTTCTATAAAGTAATTTTTGTTTGAATAATTGCTAAATTTTAAATCTTTCATTAAGTTTTATTAACAATCATAAAAAGAAAAGTACCTGCTATGCGTTTTGCAAAGTGATTGTGTTTATACTTGTGTAATAAGTCAAAAATGATATAATCAATATATGAAAAAGATATTATTGTTTTTGCTAATATTGCTAATTCCGGTTTCCGGTGTATTTGCTGAGGAGTATGACCGCTGTACGCAGTTGTTGAACGACCAAAAATATCCTATGGCGGTTCGTTGCTATGCGCCGTTTTACCGTACTAACAGAACGAATTTTCATTTCAGACTGGTTTACGGACTTGCATTGTGCCAAAACAGGCAGTATACAGCAGCAAACGAGCATTTTAACTTTCTTATAAAACGCCTTCCGCCGGGCGGTTATGCGGATTATGCAAAAAAATACAAACAGTATTGCGCTGCGAAACGCAATCAGGAGAAACTTCGCACAAAAGCCAACAAACAAGATGAATATATCTCCGATATGAATACAATTGCCGTGTGGAATAAAAAGACGGTCAATTATTGGGTCGAAAACGGGAAGTATTACTATACTGTAATGGAAGCGTTCAGAGAATGGGAACGGGAGACTTCTTATGCAGTAAACTTCAGAAAAGTCAATCGTCCCCAATATGCGGACATTAAAGTCTATTTTGTTGACAAGCTGCCGCAAAATATACTCGGTGTAACGACTAACCGAAAAGGCTATGCGAACGGAAAAATAGTTCTGAAATCTTCGCAAATACGAATACTTGATAAAGCTCCATCCGGAGAGTTTCGTTCAAAGCAGCAGATTTATCCTGTAATTTTGCATGAAATCGGGCATGCCATCGGGCTTGAAGGTCATAGTAACAACAAAAATGACATTCTGTACCACAATACTGATTATTACAAGCAGTCACTCTCGGATAGAGATGTCGAAACAATTAAAACGATATACGGAAGATAATCACTTCTTTGTATTAATACCAAACAACTGTTTGCCGGCATGATTAAGCCAGCAAATCACGCTGCAGATTTGTGTACAAGTACATAGAACTGTTTTCATCTTCTTCGCCTGTATTAATATTGTTGATTTTGTTATTAATACCGTTTTCCTGCTTTTCCAGTGCGTAAAGAAGGTTATCTATTTCTGATGTATCATATTGCTCAGTGCAATTTCTATAGTATTTAAACTGCCCTATTTGTTTTTTTGCAGAAAGCAAATCGGGCAAGCTGTGCAATTCTCCGTTTAACGGTGCAGCAAATTTTTTAAGGTATTTTGTATTTTCCTCTTTTAGTTTTGCTTCATGCCTTTCCTGAGCTTCTCTGCGCTCTTTCATGTTTTGTGCAAGATCACCTCTGCTGTATCCTCTATTATATGTGAACAGCATGGGCATTCCTGTTTGTGTTTGTCCCTCGCGTCCCCAACGGTACGAATCGCCGTGGGAAGACGTGATGTTAAAAAATCCCATCTCTTAATTCCTCTAAAATGTATAATTCCCTTTTTCCTATAATTCTATAAAGTATTTTTTAATTGAGAAATTTCCAAAGATGAGAGAAATGTTACATTACTTAAACATAAATTTTAAATATTTAATAATACGTTCATGCCATGGCATATAAAACGGAGAGTCTTTGGGCCAGGCAACGGCATAGGGGTTTTTACGATAGCGATGCTTGCGTTTTTTTGCTATTTGTTCCGTTGTATTTGAGCGCGGTGCAAATATATCAACAACCGGTGTTTCTGTAATTTTCACCGATGAAGTTTTCTTTATTTCTTCTGCAGCTTCTGCATGCTTTTTTAAAGCTGAAACTATATTCCCTATTCCTGTTTTTACTTCCGGTGAAATATTCTTGGTGTTCATTTATAAACCTCTGTTGTTACTCCTTGATTTAAAAATACATAAATAATTTTTTTTGCTAGAAGAATAAAATTTTTACAAAAATTAGTATATGTTGCTTGTTTTTTACGACTGTCGGTCAGTATTTATACAAAATGGCGTTATTGCCCGCTGTAATATACCGAGGCAGTGCGCAATGGCTATACCGTAATTAGTAATGGGTACGTTTGCTTCTTTTGCTTTCATAATCCTGGAAAGAACTTCACGCCGGTTTGTCATACAGGCGCCGCAATGAATTATAAGTTTGTAATCTCCAAGGTTATCGGGAAAGTCATGTCCTGAATGATGGACAAAGTCTACGTTTTTACCCGTCTTAAGCTTTATCCATCGCGGTATTTTTACTCTTGCTATGTCATCTTCAATCGGGTGGTGTGTGCAGCTTTCGCAAATAAGTATTTTATCTCCGTTTTGCAGCAAGTCTATTGTATTTGCGCCTGCATAAAACTCGTTTAAGTCCCCTTTTATTCTCGCAAAAAGAATGGAAAACGATGTCAGGGCAATATCTTCAGGTACTATTGCATCTACTTCTTTAAAAGCCTGCGAATCTGTGACAACAAGCTTCGGAGGCTTTTTTAATTCAAGTAAAGCATCCGCAAGTTCTGTTTCTTTTACAACAAACGCTTTGCAGTTATTGTCAAGAAGGTCTCTTATACACTGAACCTGCGGTAATATAAGCCTTCCTTTGGGCGCTTCTTTATCAACTGGAACTACCAGTATGACAGTATCTTTAGTCTCTATAATGTCCCCGAGAATTGAAGGGGTATTCACAAAATCATCAGGTACACTTTCGATGAGGGCTTTTTTGATGTTATGTATAAGCTGATTGTCTGATTTTGCACTGGTTTTCACGATATTTTTTGTGTAATTTTCTATTTCTTTTATTTTTTCGTCAGAAATATTCTTTAAGTCTGTTTTATTAATTATTGCAATAACAGGAATATCCCGTGTTTTAAACTCCTCAAATAATTCCTTTTCATACCCGTTCCAGCCGTCAAAATCACAGACTATCAGTGCTATATCTGTTCTGTCAAATATCTTTTTTGTTTTCTCAATGCGCTGTTTGCCGAGTTCTCCGTTGTCGTCTATTCCTGCTGTGTCAATAAATACTACAGGTCCCAGAGGCAAAAACTCCATTGACTTCTCAACTGCATCCGTTGTTGTGCCTGCTACCGCTGATACGATTGAAATATTCTGACTTGTCAGCCTGTTTATAATTGATGATTTTCCGGCATTGCGTTTTCCGAAAATTCCTATATGAAGCCTGTTTGCCTTTGGTGTGTTAATCATCTTTGCCTTCTTCCTCAATTATTTCTTTTTGTATATCTGTAAGACTGGTATTGCCTTTTAGAAAATATATTACTGAAATCGCAGTAATTATTAGCATTATAGTCATCTGGTGTATGAATGCTGTTCCGAGCGCCTGTTCCTTTTCTATATTATATATTCCAAGAGCCAGAATATACGCATACTGGTATGGACCTATGAATATGGATGATGACGGTATGACAGTCGAAAGTGCTATAAAACTAATAGTAAAGAGAGCAATCGATATACCGTAATGAACACCAAAGCCGAGGATTATCATATAAGTCATCAGGCACTCAAATCCCCACGCCAGCATACTCATAAAAAATGCCATAAAAAAACACTTCGGGTTGTTCAAAACTTCAAAACCGCTCATAAATTTCATCAAATGTGCGCCAATAGTCTCTATCTGGTGTTTAAAAGCAGATAAAAAAGGTAATTCGGACAGCTTTTTGAAAATATATTCTGTCTTATTCATTTTTAATACAATATATATTAAACTAAGCGCGCCGAAAAACAGGCATGCTGACACTATTGCAATATTTAACACCCATCTGTGTCTGAAATAACTAATTATTGCAAAAAACAGAATCAGCAGTATGGATATTCCGTCTATAAGCCGTTCCAGAATTATCGAACCGAGAAGCTTCATCTTGCTTTCACCTATTTTTCCTCCCAGATGAAATGCACGCCAAAAATCACCGGCTCTCGCCGGTAAATAGCTGTTAATTGTATTTCCGACCGTAAATGTGAAAAATGCCTCAGTTACGCTCAGTTTTTCATTCAAGCAAAGAAGATATTTCCATCGCACTCCTCTTATGTATAAACTAAAAACATAAATCGGCACGAATAAAAATAAAACTCTGTAGTCAAACATGCGAAAAGCCGCAATAAGCTCATGAAAGTCAAGCTTCCAAAATATCAAAACTATGAAAACCAGACTTACCAAAAGTCCTATTATTTTATCTT
Source organism: Candidatus Gastranaerophilales bacterium (assembly GCA_944326475.1). Lineage (GTDB taxonomy): Bacteria > Cyanobacteriota > Vampirovibrionia > Gastranaerophilales > Gastranaerophilaceae > CALUPY01. The sequence continues at coordinate 1,146 of CALVEC010000030.1, read as the reverse complement.
TATGTTTTAGCTTTCTTTTAGTCAACTTTTACCAGAACCTTAACTGATGATTTTTCTTTGTTTCTTTCAAAAGCCTCGATTGATTTGTCGATGCTAAAAATATCTGAAATCAACGGGTTTACATCAATTCTGCCGCTCTCAAGCATTCTTAGCGCCGCTGCAAACTGTCCGCAGCGTGAGCCGACGACCGTTATTTCATCAATTACTATCGGAGCAAGATTGAACTCTTTTGATGCGGCAATGGTGCTTTTTAAAACCAGTGTGCCTCTCGGCTTTGTAAGTGCAAGCGATGTTTCAAAACCTGATATTGACCCCGTTGCCTCAACTACGTAGTCGTACTCTTTTTTTATCTCTAATTGTGATAATAATGTTGTTTTAACTCCCTGCTTTGCCGCTATAGCCAATTTTTCTTCGTGTTTGCCTACCAGAAGTACGTTTAGAGAGCATGCATTGAGTGCCAGTGCAATCAAAAGTCCAAGTTTACCGTCACCCAGTACAACGACCTTTTTATCCGGTGCAATATGTATTTGCTCTAATATTTCAAGCGCTGCAGCCAACGGCTCTACAAATACTGCTTCATTGTCCGTTACGTTAGCCGGAATCTCAAGAAGATTTGAGACAGGTAAGCACACATACTCTGCAAAACACCCTTCTCTTTTCCATATACCAAGCGTTGAGCGGTTAAAACAATGACGCTCCAGTCCTTGTTTGCAGTAGTCGCATTCTTTGCATCCGCAATTTATTTCTCCGACGACTCTTTTGCCAATAAGGGTTTTGTCATCGTCGTTTATGGCTTCTACAACACCCGTAAACTCATGTCCAAGAATACCTTTGTATCCCATATAGCCTTTTGTTATTTCAAAATCGGTGTTACATATGCCGATTGTGTTCACTTTTATAAGCGCTTCGCCTCTTTGGGGTTCCGGCTTCGGGTAGTCAGTAACAAATTTTAGTATTTTATCAAATATTACAGCTTTCATTTCATTCCTCCCTTCTCCTATTATAGACTAATTACGGTTTTTGAACTAAATGTAACGAAATGTAACGATATATACAGAATATGAAATTCGTATATACTTTTTGTTTTTATATAAATGTAAGTAAGTAAAAAAGAATCTCGAAGGAGACATTAATTATGGGTATGGC
>CALVEC010000029.1 GCA_944326475.1 Candidatus Gastranaerophilales bacterium | reverse complement strand
ATGGTATTAAATGAAAAACCTCCGCTCTCGCTGCGGTTAGTCGCCACATCGGCAAATAAAGATTTCAAAGTTCAATTGAAGGTGCCGAAATGGTATTAAATGAAAAACCTCCGCTCTCGCTGCGGTTAGTCGCCACATCGGCAAATAAAGATTTCAAAGTTCAATTCAGGTGTACAATACCCGCCAGATTTTATTCTAATAAAGAAATATCTTATAGTCAAATGCACAACCGAAAAAAAAGGACTTGTGAAAAACAAGTCCTGCTGTCTGGAATTAAGAATAGTTGGAAGTATGAAAAAGATTTAATTATATTTAACAGAAATTTTTTGTATTCAACATTAGTCACTACGGCAATTATTAGAATAGCCACTCCGGTAAAAAACTTTATAAAATTTAATATTACAAACTCATGTTCAATAATTCTGACAATTTTATAGTATAGTAAACTTGTATAGCTTTATAAGGAAATAAGAATGAGTAAATTCAATTTGTTGGCTTATATTCTGCCTCCGGAAGAAAAAGTTTTTTACACACTTTTTGAAGAAAGCACAAATGTCTGCAAAGAAGCAGCAAATCTTTTTAATGAAATCGTTACGAACGGTTTGACAGAAGATCAGATTATTACAGCGAAAAGGCTCAAACACAAAAGCAATGATTTATTAAAAGAAACCTTGCATCAACTGAACATTACACTAATAACACCTATTGACCGTGAAGATATTCAGTGCATTGCTTCTTTATTAAACAAAATTACAAAAAGAATAGTAAAAGCCTCTGTGAATCTTAGAGTTTACCGGCTTGATCTTTACACAGACAATATGAAAAAACAAGCCCAAACCCTTATGAGAGCCACTGAAGAACTAATGTTCATTATTCACAAATTCAAAAAACAAAGCTCGATTAAAGAAATGACTGAAAGCAATTTGAAAATGAAAGAAATTGAATCTCACGGGGATGAAATTTTGTATCACGCAATGGATGAATTGTTCTCAGGAAAATACGATGCGCTCAATGTATTGAAACTCAGAGATATTCACAAAGACCTGGAAAATGCGCTTGATAGCTGCTTTTCAGTTTCTGACCAGGTTGTAAACGTCGTATTAAAACAAAGTTAAACATAACGAGAGTGAGAATTTATGACAATATCGATAGTATTATTAATATTAGTAGTCGTAGGCGCACTTGTTTTTGAATACATCAACGGATTTCACGATGCGGCAAACGCTATAGCGACAGTAGTTTCAACAAAAGTGCTCACCCCGAGGCAAGCGGTTATCTATGGTGCCTCTTTGGAGTTTGGCGGTGCGTTGATGGGTACTCACGTAGCAAAAACAATAGGTGCAGGCATTATACACGCTGACACAATTACCCTACATGTTATATTTTGCGCGCTTTTAGGTGCAATTATTTGGAATTTAATCACCTGGTATTTTGGATTACCCTCCAGTTCTTCTCATGCTTTGATAGGCGGGCTGTTGGGTGCATCTATAGTGAATGCCGGGTTTAGTTGTGTAATATTTCCTAAACTAATGGAAAAAGTTATTGAGCCAATGTTTCTGGCTCCTGTAATAGGCTTTTGCGTTGGATTTGTAGTTATGGCGGTATTGCTTAGAATGTTTTACAAAGCTAATCCTGATAAGTTAAACCGCAGATTCCGCCGTGTGCAAATTTTTTCTGCAGGACTGATGGCATTAAGCCATGGTTCTAACGATGCTCAGAAAACGATGGGTATTATTACACTGGCACTTGTTGCAGGAGGTGTGATTCACAATGCAAGTCCGGAACATTTTGAGATTCCTGTATACGTTATTCTTGCCTGTGCAACTGTAATGTCTTTAGGTGTAATGTCAGGCGGATGGAAAATTATTCGTACTATGGGAAGCAAGATAATAAAACTGAAACCGATTAACGGTTTTGCTGCAGAAACTTCTGCTGCTTCTATCATTTTGCTGGCATCTCACTTTGGCGTACCTTTGAGTACAACTCACGTTATTTCAACAGCTATTATGGGTGTCGGTACTACTTTCAAGGCTCATGCCGTAAAATGGGGTGTTATAGGAAACATCGTATGCGCCTGGGTTTTAACAATTCCTGTATGTATGCTAATATCAGGCAGTTTATATGCTGTCTATAAATACATTATTGCTGCATAATAAAAAATAAAAGCTACAAAAATAAATTACTTTGAAGTCTTTTCAGCATTTTTGTTGAAAAGACTTTTTAGTCCGAGTCCGGTCAGAGCAAAGCCGGCAGCTCCGACAATTGCGCCGAAGATTGCGTTTTTAGACAACAACTTGTATTTCACAATTACATCTTTCTTTGCTTTATTTAAAGTTTCCAAAAACAAGTCGGGATTAATTATTTTTAAATCGAGCAGCTTTTTAAAAAGTTCGGTATTTTTTAAAAATTTTATTTCTTGTCTCATGACTTTATGAGCGGAGTTTGCATCGTCTATTGCGCTTTTTAACGTTTGAGTGCGTTTGCTCTTTGGTGTATCCAAAAGTTTTTCAACTATGATTTCTGCGTTTTCTACATTTTTTATTGAATCAATTGTTTTATTGATTTTCTGTGCCGTATCCAAATCAAGTTCACCGTTTAAAACGGCGTCAACAACAGCCTGTTTGTTAAATGAGTCGTGGTAATTTTTATATATTACACTGGAGGGGTATGTTTGTGCGTCGATTTTGTCTAAGGTTTTTGGAGACGGATGTTTAAACCCGTATATTCCTCCGGCGAGCGCTCCGGCTGTAGAATATATTGCTATTGTTTTCTTATCTGATGTGTGCATGCATAGTTTCCTTTAATTGTACAAACAAGTATAAAACTCTAAAGGCAAAAATTTGCTAAAAAAATAAGAAATATTAAAAATTATTTACCTGCAGCACGCCTTAATTCATAAATTTCTTCTATTTCTTGTCTGCTTAAATCAACCGGAGAGCCGAGCATTAATGACTGTAGATAAATTTGCGCATAAACTTCTGCTGTTTCTGTTTTGTAATATGCATCTTTTAAGTCTTTGCCTCCGACAATAATTCCATGATTTGCCATTAAAACAGCATCGTGAACATCAAAAAATTTAGCTGTATTTTCAACAAGTTTGTCTGAAGATGGCATTGCGTAGTCTGCAAGCGGAATTTCTCCAAAATAAAAAACATTTTCTGAAATAATAGGACGGGATAATGGTTTATGACATACCGCGAATGTGGAAGCATAAGGCGAATGACAGTGTACAATCGCATTTAAATCGTTACGCATTTGATAAATTTTGGCATGCAAATGTTTTTCAGAGGAGGGTTTTTTGTTACCTTCAATAACATTTCCTTCAGTATCCATAAGAACAATATCTTCTTCCGTAAGCTCGTATAGACAAGTTCCGGAACCTGTTATCAAAATATTATTGTCAACGCGAATGCTTATATTTCCGGATGTTGCGGGCGACATATTTTTTTCGCCTAGTTTTTTTCCAGTGTTGATAATTAATTTTTTTGCTTCAGTTATTTCCATGCCTTTTATTCTAACAAATTTTTTTATAAAATGATATAATAAAAGCATGGCAAGTTCCATAAAATTGTTTAGGCAAAAATTTAAAAAGAACTTGAAAATTGTAAAGCAGCCGGCACCTTTTAAAAAGTTGAAAAGTGTACTGTGCAGCACCAGATAATTGAGGTCAAAATGAGAGCAGAAGAAATAAACTTCACCGAAGTCAGCGACTGGCTGGAGGAATACCAGACACTAACCTCAGATAAGGCTAAAAAAAATTTACAAAATCTAATTGCTATTACCTGTCTTCCGCTTGTCAAAAGAATAGCGAGAAATCTTGCACGTCGTGCAACCGACCCTATAGAAGATATTATACAGGTCGGAAGTCTCGGGCTTATAAAGGCGATTCAACTTTATAATCCTCAGGTGAGCAAGAATTTTAAAACTTATGCAACTTATTTAATAACCGGAGAAATAAGGCATTATCTGCGTGATAAAGCTTCTATGATAAAAGCGCCCAGGGCAATTCAGGAGCTTGCTTACAGGGTAAATAAAATATCTTTGGAACTTGCGGAAGAACTTGGTGAAAAACCTACAGAAACGCAGCTTGCTTCAAAAATGGATGTGCCTGTTGCAAAAGTATTTGAGGCAATTGAGGTAGACAGAAGAAAGCAAACTATCTCGCTGGACCAGTTGACTTTTCAGGAAAACGAAGATTTTTCAAATTGGGATGAAAAAATTCCGGATATAAATTACCAGAATTATCAGTCCAGTCAGGAAGATAGGATAATGCTTTTAGAGTCGCTTAAAAACCTTGAGCCTTCTTTGCAGGAGATTATAAAACTGACATATTTTGATGACCTGAGTCAGGTTGAGATAGCAAAAAAACTCAATATTTCCCAGATGCAGGTCTCAAGAAAACTTAAAAAAGCGACAAATTTACTGCACGAAATGATTGAAGAAAAACGGGCTTAATTCGTATGGAAATATTGTTTTGTGTTTATGCATTTATCTTTGGTTTATGTTTTGGCAGCTTTTTAAATGTCGTGGTTTTAAGAGGGTTTAGCGGCGAGTCTATCGTGCTTCCTCCGTCAAAATGTCCTCATTGTAAACACAAACTTGCCTGGTATGACAATATTCCGGTTTTGTCGTTTTTAATACTTCTCGGAAAATGCAGATACTGCAAACAGAAAATAAGCATACAGTATCCGATTGTCGAATTGGCGACCGGACTTTTGTTTTTGGGTTTGTTTTACAAATTCGGGTTGAGCTTGAATTTTGTTTTTTGTGCAATAGCTGCGTGTCTGTTTGTTGTAATGGCGGTATGTGACATTAAAGAAAAAGTAATTTTTGAAATACATGCTTATTTGCTTGCTTTGCTCGGGCTTATTTACAATTTTTTTAATATTCCTGCGGAAACATTGGCTAAAGTTCATTTTTCACTGTTCGGACAAATGATTACAATAAATCAGAGTTTTATATATTCAGTTCTGGGTCTGATAGCCGGTGTAATTATTATGGAAGGTCTTGCCAGGATTCCTAAATTTTTCATTGGAAAACGAGCTTTTGGGGAAGGAGATTCATATATTGCCGGTGCGCTTGGAGCTTTTTTCGGATTGCCTAATTTGATTGTTATTCTTATTCTAAGCGTGTTGTTTCAGTCGTTAATTGTTCTTCCTATGTATTTTTATAAACTGTTTAAAGCAAAAGATTTCAAACTTCTAAGCGCTTTGATTCTTTTGTTTGCAATGGTTATTTTGTTTAAAATAGGCGATTATGCAGGAGTTTTTGAGTCAACCGGTTTTTACTTCTTTTCGGTGGTGCTGCTTGTTTTAATAGGATTGTATTGCTGTAAAAGGATTTTCTGCTCGGTTAAGACGGAGAATAATCCGACTTATTTGCCTTTTGGTCCGGCATTGCTGCTTGCGGCAGTTGTTGTTATGTTTGTTTAATAACATACAAACCTGCATTTCTATGGCTTTTGTATAGGTTTTTAAAACTCAAATAGCCCGTTGAGATAACCTTTTATGGTAATGTTTTTTGACTCATTTCACAGTAATAATGCAACATAAGATGTTAATTATTCTAAGTTAGATTGTCAATAAATCTAATTTAAAAAGCTTGCTTATTAAGGAGGGAAAGATGACAATTAACAAACTTACGCTTGCCGCAGCCCTTACTATCGGACTGATGGCGGGCACAATGAATGCGGGGATTGCAAGTGTAGATATTACCAGTATAGATATGACAAAACTTGCAGCTTGTCCATGTCAGGCGGATGTAACGCCGTCAACGGCTGCTTGCCCCGTATGTAACGAACCGGCATGCGACTGTGGTTGTGAGCCGGATCCTTGCGGCTGCACAGGCGCGGCTGCTCCTTGTGACTGCGGATGTGACCCTTGCCAGTGTGAGCCGTGCTCCTGCGAACCTACGCCGTCTATATCCGCTGTTGTATCACCTAAATGTGACGGCAAATACGAGGCAAAACAGATTTATTCTTACCCGAGTTCAATTTTCTCTGACAGTCAAAGAGTCGGAACCACTGAAAACAATGTAATAATCGGTGAAGGCTACGGTAATGGCTGCGGCTGCAACTTGTGCCCGACTCCGGGTGTTCCTGTTGCAATCAAACCTCAATGCGGATGTCCTGTGGACTGTCAGACAACAGGCGCTGCTGCACCGGTCGGTTTACCTGTAATAGGTCCGTCTCTTGACTCTATCACCGGATGTGCAGCTCCGGCTGAACCTATAGCACCTGCCTGCACAGCTTGCGGAGAACCGGAACAGTGCGGTATTGATATTTCAACCTGCTCTTGTATGGATGTAATAAACAGAACAATTGTTCCGTTTGATGCTCCCGTAACCGGAGGTGCTGCGCCATTGGCATGCTCGTTTGAAGATGTTCCGACCGGATACTGGGCAAATTGTGAAATTAACAAACTTGCTGAAAACAAAGTTGTTGCAGGGTATCCTGACAGAACATTCAAACCGAATTTGCCTGTTTCAAGAGCTGAAATTGCTTCCATGATAGTAAACGGTTTTAATCTCAGAAGCCAGGAAGGCTGCCCGCAAAAAGTATTTAAAGATGTACCGAAAGACCACTGGGCAAATCAGGCTATCAATGTCAGCGTAGCTAACGGTATTATGGCGGGTTATCCGAACAATACGTTCAGACCCAATGAACCGGTTTCAAGAGCAGAAGCAATGGCTGCACTTGCCAAAGGTATTCCTTGTGAAATGGACTCCTGCAAAGCGGAGGAATTGCTCAAAAAATTCTGTGACGGAGACAAAGTTCCTGGCTGGGCAAAAATTCCTGTTGCTAAAAACATAGAAATCGGCGCTCTTAACGACTCACCTTACGGCAATGAGATTATGGCTCACAAAGATGCAAGTCGTGCCGATGTAGCTTCAATGCTTGAACAGGTAAGAATCTCCATGGGTTATTCAAATAAAGATATAGCTTCTGCTGATTGCGGCTGCACTGGCGGTGCTGCATTTATGGCAAAAGACGAAGTTGTACAGGTACCTGTTTTAAAATTAAAATTCCAGGATGAAATTTCATCACGTCATGCAAATATTGGCGACCTGTTTGCTGCTAAAACTCTTGAACCTGTGTGCATAAACGGTCAAAACTTCCCCAAAGGTTCTATGGTATACGGTAAAGTTACCGAAGTTCAAAGACCGACTAACAACTGCGGCGGTGCGTTAAAACTTTCATTTAATACAATTAAATGTGACAAATGCAAAGCTGATTTGCCGAAACAAGTACTGACAGCACAGGTTGATAAAGTTAAGAAGCCTAACTTTGTAGCAAGGCTTGTTACTGCACCGTTTACCTGGGCGGGAAGCATTGTCGGTATTACAGGAAGAACTGTAGGCGGCGCAATTATGGCTTTGGGTAACGCTGTTGAACGAGTCGGTGACGATACCGGTCTTGTTCTCGGACAAACTTTCCAGGGCGCATTGCCGGCTGCAGGCAGAAGCTTATTCGATGGTGTTAAAACAGTTGTAAAAGCGCCTATCGATGTAACAAGAACTGCATTAGCGGGTACTGCCGGTCTGTTCCAGACTACAATGGATGATGTTGCTTACATTGTTGACCCCAAAGGAAACAAAGTTGCCGCGGTCAACCCGAGAGAACACATCTCTGTAGCTTTCGGAAACGATTCTTGTACAGCTTATAACAAATAAGCTTTAATCTGCTAATCAGGCAAAAAGCACGGTATTTATACCGCGCTTTTTGTTTTTATTGTTAAGATATAAGAAATTTAACGGATAATAAAATTCACTTTACAATATCCCGACCTGATTTCTGCCGTTTTCTTTTGCTTTGTATAAGCCGTCATCTGCATGTTTTATTAAATCTGCCGGAGCTTCGCCGTTTTCAGGATAGGTTGCAACTCCGAGGCTTATTGTTACGTGTTTTTCAATACCGTTGCCAAGCTTAAATTGTTTTGCGGCTACTGCGTCACAGATTTTTTGCGCAGTTACGATAGCGTCTTGTTTATTGGTATTTGTAAGTATTATAGACATTTCTTCACCGCCGTATCTGCAAACTACGTCAGTCGAACGAACATTCTTTTTCAACACCTGTGCGACCTGTCTCAGTACTGCATCTCCAGCCTGATGTCCGTATGTGTCATTGAATTTCTTGAAGAAGTCGATGTCTATTAATATCAGAGAAAACTCGTTATTATATCTTTTGCAGGTTGCAACATTTTGTGCCATTTGTTCCTGAAAATATCTGTGGTTGTACAGCTCCGTGAGTCCGTCTGTAGTGGCAAGAGCGTATGTGTAGTCAAAATCCCTTGATTTTATAATATATTTTGCAATATAAACCGCAATAAATACCAGTATTACAGAAGCAAGAGGTAATACAAGTCCTATCCAGAGGTTAAAATATTTCATTATTAAATAATTAACAACAATGTATATTATTGTGGTAAACAGGGCGGTTACGGAAGAAATAAAAGTTGAACGAACCCGAATAACAAGTATTCCGACAAAAAGGCTTAGAACAAGACTTATCAATATATCGGTTTTTGTGTCGGTTCTTTTTATAAAGTTCTGGTCAATAAAGTTGTTCAGAAGGGTTGTATGTATTTCAACACCCGGAAGTTTATCATCTGTCGGAACGCTTTTTATATCAAACAAAGATGTTGCGCTTGTGCCGATATAAACAATTTTGTTTCTGAAGAAATCATCGAGCAGAAGATGTTCACCTTCATACATTTCACGTTCTATCTTCCACATGGGAATAGTCGTAAACGCCGACGGCTCGTTTTTGTTTGCTTTGCCGTACCAATTCAATATTGCTTTCCCATCATGTGTCAGGGGAATTTTTCTGTCTCCGATTAAAAGATTTCTGTCTTCATCCACTATAAATTTTTCAGAAATATTTTGTCCCTGTCTTTCAAGGTATTTTTGGGCAACTTTAATTGCCAGATACGGATAGTAGTCTTTTTTGTACATTGCAAAAATTGGTACATCTCTTGTAATACCGTCTTCGGCTCTTATTATATTTATTTGTCCGATGTTGGGGGTGGTTTTCATTATATCGTCAATGATTACACGGCAGTTAGGGTATGCGAATGTCACAAGAGGAATACCTGCATTGTTGACTATTTTCGCTTTCAGATATTCCGGCAAGTCAGCAGGTTTTCTCAGTGTTTCTTCCAGGTCGTCAAAATTTATTGCAGTAAACACATTGTCGTATTTTGAAATACTTTTTGCTAGTTTTGCATCGTCATTGTTGCTGCTTTTGATTGATTTCACAAACATCAGGTCAAACGCAATGACCGCCGGTTTTTGTGCTTGCAGATACTCAATCATATCCGCATAAATACCTCTGGAGATGGGCCATTCGCCATATTTGCCGAGGAGGTATTCATAACTCGCATCATCGACAGTAATAACTGCGATATCCTTATTTGTAAATCTTTTATTTGCGGCAATATTCTGTCTTACATCAAAGGTTTTATTTTCAATGGTTGTAAAAAAGCCCCTGACGTGTTTTTCTCCGAATACAAATATAAACAGTGCAAATGTAATTAAAATATAAATCGAATACCAAAAATAGCGTTTAAACGAATCAGTTTTTATAAACTCCAAAAATTTCTTCAAAAAATTATTCATAATTCCTTACAATTCCATAATTTCATAACCGGTTAGATTCACGGTTGTTTTAAGTGTAATGCTGTTAAAATCCAGTAATATGTCAGTCAAACTTATCAGCTCATCAGGATTTTGCAAATACTTTAATAAACATTCTTCATTTAAGTTCATGAAAACACTCACTCTATAAAATTACATGTTCATTGTGTCAGAATATCGTTGTTCATAAATCAACCTTACGGTGAATTTTAGAGGTTTAAACCCTACATCAAAAAGTGTAAATAACCCTAAAAAATCAATCATATTCAGTATACAAAAAAATTTTAATCGGTTAGTTTGTTATATAATAAATTTGTAGAGCAAAACAAGGTTTTTAATTATGAGTCAAAAACGAAGAATAGTTTCGGGCATGCGCCCTACCGGAAAACTGCACCTCGGACATTATCTCGGTGTATTAACAAATTTTGTCAAACTTCAAGACGAATATGAATGCTTTTTCTTCGTTGCGGATTGGCATGCTCTTACAACAAAATCCGAGGATACTTCCTCCATAAAAGAAAATGTACTCAATGTAGTTCTGGATTGGCTTGCTGCCGGTGTTGACCCGGAAAAAGCCACAATTTATGTTCAATCTCATGTGCCTCAAATTGCGGAGCTGCATGTTTATTTGAGCATGATTACACCCCAAAACTGGGTTGAAAGAGATCCGACCTTGAAAGACCTCGCTAAGATGGTCAGGTCAGGGCAAGATGACAACAAATCAGGCGTAAGCTACGGACTTCTCGGATATCCGGTGCTTATGGCGGCTGACATTATGATGTTTAATGTCGATGCAATACCTGTCGGCATAGACCAGGTTGCGCATATTGAAATCGAAAGAGATATTGCAAGAAGGTTTAATAATATATACAAAACCGATTTGTTCAAAGAAGCTGTTCCGATATTGACTGAAATACCGATGGTTAAAGGTCTTGACGGGAATAAAATGGGCAAGTCTTTCAAAAATGACATAAAAATTTCAGACGATGAAGAAACTACTGCGAAAAAAATCATGACGGCAATAACTGACCGCAGTCGTGCAAGAAAGGATGATCCCGGTCATCCTGACAAATGTGAAGTGGCTTTTACATACTGGCAAGCTTTTGCGGATGCTGAAACACTTAAAATAGTCGAAGAAGAATGCAAAGCCGGAAAAAGAGGCTGTGCAGACTGCAAAAGACAGCTCGGATGTCTTATCAATGAAAAGCTCAGACCGCTTCGTGAACGCAGAAAATACTATGAAAACAATATAGAACTTGTTCATAAAATACTGGAAGAAGGTTCTGAAAAAGCAAGGGCAGAAGCGGAAAAAGTATTGCAAGAAGTCAGAAAAGCCGTAAAAATGTATTGATATAAGTTCGTATGTTTTGTATTATCATACATACTAAAAGAAAGGTGTACAAAAATGGGTAAGATATTCGGAATATGTGATAATCCTGTTTCAACAATAGGAAATGCCATAAAGGCGCAATCATTCAAATTTGAAAATCCTGTTACTGAACTTAACAAAAAACTAATGCATGAAGATATAACTGACAAATTCGTCAGTAAAGAAAAGAAGATGGTTTCAAACCCTTTTATAAAAATGCGTAACGGGGTGGGGAAACTCATGTCGCATTTCAGCAAAAAGAACGCTTAAGATTTTAAACTTGCACAAAGAGGGCGCAAACCCTCTTTATTATTAGTTTTGGGTGAGGTGGGACGGAGCGTCGCTTGCGATGCGATTTTAGATTATCCCACGGTCGTGGGTTCGAGTGGTGCAAAAAAAGAGGGCTAATGCCCTCTTGTCTAATAGTTTGGGTGAGGTGGGACGGAGCGTCGCTTGCGATGCGATTTTAGATTATCCCACGGTCGTGGGTTCGAGTGGTACAA
>CALVEC010000028.1 GCA_944326475.1 Candidatus Gastranaerophilales bacterium | reverse complement strand
AAAGAAGTATTTACTAAGAATAACTTTTATCCACCGTTGAAATGAGTTAATGTTAATTTTTTTCTGTATCAATATGTAAACAGGAAAATTTATCCTGATTTTATCAACCAAAATTTCACCAAACATAATTATTTATCAGACCTCCTGTAAATTTAGTTATTTCAGCTTCTTCCTTGCATGCATTTTCAATCATCTCATCTAACTTTTTTAAACCTGCTCTGATTTCTGCCTTCTGCCTTGAAGCGTTTTTATCAAAGTATTTATTGATAAGTCTTTCTCTTTCTTCATCATTCTTCTGGGATAGCAGGATGATTACAGCTGTTTGTTTAGCTACATTTCTGCTTCCTTCATATTCCCTTATAAATTTGCTGTAAACATTAAATAAAGAACGCTCAATAGGAAATTTCTCATTATCCCATTGCTTCGTTCGCCATATAATCCGCCACAATAAACAGGCTATCATATCATCAGGAACTGCAAAACTTTCAAATAGCCTATCTGCCTGTACCTTATCTGTTGCATTAGCACTAACCTTTACAAGTCTTGATATAATCCTCATGCCTGTTAATTCAACCCTTACTACCATAGTATCAGGTGTATTACCTCTCATAATACGGATTGTAGAGAGGTCTTTACTGTCTAGGAAGTCGTTGTAGTCATATACTCTAACATCTGATGATTTTATAGTATATGGCTTATCTAAGGTTGCTAGAGGTATCTTTCTGCCTATATCTTTTTCATCCCATGGACAGTTAAGATATGCACTGTATGCCTTTGATAAAAAGCCACTGTTCTTAATTGTTATATCCATTATCTGATGTTCTTTATCTATTTTAATGTTCATTTCTCGCTTATTTGCAGGTGTAAGCTGAGAAAGTTCTTCAAATAAAGAGCCATAACTGCCACCTAGCAGGAATGTGCAATTTACTTTCATGCCGGATAATACAGCTAGTTTTACCTTCTGATTTAAGCTATTATACAAAATTCTAAGATTAGAAATATTAATATCTAGTTGTGCAAACAGGCTAAGGATAAGAACCAGACAGAAGAAATGCCTGTATGCTGTAGCATATTCATCCCATCCAGTTGTAATGCCTGTAAGAGAAATAAACCTTTCATTGTTAAAGGTAAAGATGATATTTTTTCCAACAGTCTTTTTCTGTTCAGCGGTTCCGTTCTTAAACGTACGGTTTTTCCCTGTATTGTACTGTACCGTAAAGTAATCAGTTATTGTTCCGGTTCTGCAATCATTAACTAACTGTGTTAATATTGCCATTTGGGCATTTAAACACACATCGTTATACTGTTGCAGTTGTTCTTCATACAGTACTGCTTCAAGAAAGATATCATCAAGGTGTGAGAGTCTTTCTCTGAATGATTCAGAAACAGTTTTTCTCCTTTCTTCATTCTCTATTAGTGTAAATGTGTGTGTTATATTCCCTAGACTAAGACAACATGAAGTTTCTTCTACAATACTATTATAGTTACCTTCTATATCACCTTCTTCAATATATAACCAGTTACTACTCTTGGTAAGTGTTCTTAATGGATATTCCATGTGTATCAATCTCCTATTTCCAGATAAAAAGTACCTTCTACAAAAAAATGTATATAAGAGGGGTAAGAAAACATATTATATGACCACTTGCTCTTATATACATTTTTGTTATGTTGGGTTATAGTAGACTAATTGTTTAAAAGATTATTTAGTCTTAATAAGACTTTCATCACTGTTATCAGCTCTTTTAACAACAGTTACTTTGGTTGGTCGTTGCAATTTATAATCCCCAGCTGGTGGTTTCGGGATTTCAAGTTCTCGACCTCCATAATACCCCTTTTTGTATTTAGCTACTCTTGCATTAAATGCTATAATATCTCCTTTTTGCAAATTAAGGTCACTAAATTGTTTGCCTAAATCAAACCATAAGTGGTCTGTGATAATCTCTTCAGAACCCTCAAGTTTAATATTTATTAGTAAAATAGTATCAATGAGTCCTTTAAACCCTCTTCTTATACCAAACTTATCAACTGTTCCGACGTATCTTTTACGTTCTTCCGTCCCGATTTGTTTTAACTTGAGTCTTGTCATATTTAGCTCCTTTTCAATATTATTCTTATTTTGTAACTTTTTTGTATAACCGTCTGTTCTTTTTGAACCCCCAAAGGATAACTTTGAAGATTTCTTCTTTTGAAGTTTAGTTTCATTACTAGTACCTAGTAATGTTGTATTAATATTTTTCATAACTTTTCCTTTCTATTTCTTGACCTAAAAAACAGGTGAAAGCACTTCACCTGTTTTTTAGGTCTAATACTTATCTAGAGCCATAATTGCATTATCAATACTACTCTTGGCATTATGTGTATAACGCATGGTTGTCTTGATATCACTATGGTCTAGCATTTTTTGGATGGTTACTATGTCTATCCCCATTTCATTAAGTCTTGAAGCCGTTGTATGCCGTAACTTGTGGAAAGTAATATGAGGAATTTTACTTCTCTTGACTGCTCTGTCAAATGTAGAGTGTATATCTTTGTACCTTGTACCTGTTTCAGGTGATGTAAAAACATACTCACTTAATCTGGGAAGTAAAGCTAAGACATTCTTTAATGTTGGTGTCATTTTAAGTTTTCGAGGTCTGTTATTTTTCGTATTCCTTAAAATCAGGTATCCTTCCTTAAAGAAAATATCTTCCCACTTCAAAGACAATATTTCATTCTCTCTGCCACCGGTATGCAACGCAGTTATAATAATTGCTTGCATAATAGGATTGCAGACAGCTAACAATGCCTTTTCTTCTTCCTTGGTTAGATAACGTTCCGGAGGGTTTTCTATCCGTAAATCTTTTACACTAAGGCAAGGATTTACAAATAACTTTTTATTCTCAATCCCTAAGGAAAAAATCCGCCGTATAATGTCTAGCTCTCTGTTGATACTGGAGTTTTTCACCTTATTTAATCTTAAAGCAATATACTTCTCAATATCAGAAGCAATTATTTGCTCGACATTTTTGTTACCTATAAGTTTGTAAAATTTGTCTATGACATAATCAAACTCATCAGGTCTGGTATAGTGAGCTTTGCGATACTCTTTGTAATCTGCAATCAACTCATCTAAGTAATAGTCCTTTTTCTGTGTAATGTCATACCCTCTTTTTACAAGTTCGGCTTTGTGTACAACTTCAAACTGGGCGACTTCGTCTTTACTAAAGCCCTTAAAGGTTTTACAATATCGTTTGCCCTTATACATGAAATTGTAGCCATAGTAACCATTTTTGTGTTTAAATACACTCATAGTTACCACCTTTCTGCTATTGAGTTTTCAAAGTTCAATCGATGCGTAAAATTACGCTATACATCTTTCTGAAAAGACGAATTTCAGCAGTTCCTCTTCATTGAAAAGATATTTTCTGCCAACTCTTCCGCAAACATTAGCAGGGTAAAATCCTGTTTGTGCCTGTCTTTGGAGAGTTCTTATGTCGATTTTTAAAAGTTTTGAAACTTCTATTGTTGTCAAAATTCGCATATTCGATTTTCCTCCGTTTTTCTGTTGCCACTATTCGACATTGCGAATATAATTAATGTAACACTTCTTTTATCTTTTGTCAACTGTTTTGCGAAAATATTTCTTATTTATAATTCGATAATGCGTAGATATTTGAAAAAATTTGTGCTATTATTAGAAAAAAGAGGTATTATAACTTATGATAAATAATGATAAAATGTTAGAAGCTATAGCTTTTCTTATTAAAGAACAGAGAGCAGAACTAAATTTAACCGTTGCTCAACTTTCTGAACGTTCTGGTGTCAGTGTTGGAGTAATTTCAGACTTAGAAAACAACAGAGGGCGTGTACCCTCCTTGATAAATTTTGTAAAATTAGCTAAAGCATTAAAGTTACCTGATGATATGTTTACAGGTTTAATAGAGGGGAATATTGATATTCAGCGTAATACAGAACAACTTAGAGAAAATCTTAAAGACGCTATGTTGCATTATGGCTTAAATGAAAGCAATGCAGAAATGTTTATAACACAAATTGATTCTATAATTGCAATACAAACCTCTGAAAGAAGAGATTTAAAGAGCAAAATAACAGATTGCGGTAATTAAATATATTTTAACGAATTACAATACGATTACATAATAATTACATAATTGCAACAAAAAAAGGGTTTTAGGAAATTCCTAAAACCCTTTTAAATAAATGGTCGGGATGACACGATTTGAACGTGCGACCCCCTCGTCCCAAGCGAGGTGCGCTACCAAGCTGCGCTACATCCCGAGGTTTTGTTTATACAATTTTCAAATCAAATGCAGCTTGGTCTATTATTATACGGCTCGCAGAAACTTCGTTTCTGACTTAGCCTCCCCCCATCCAAAACCTGACATTTAGTCAGCTTTTGCACGGAGTCCTTGCTACATCCCGTTCGACAAATGTATTTAATTTTCAATGTCCTATTTTCAAACAAACTAAAGTTTATCAACAACACAAAGCTCAGTCAAGTTAACAATCTTAATGCAAAATACTCTGCTATCAAAAATATATACGAATTAGTGTTTTTTATACAATCTTGTGAATCCCTTTAGTAATAAGTATTTTTGGAATTTAAAAAATTAAGGGTTGAATTATTTTATGACTTATGTAACAATTATGTAACAAATACAAATAAATTTTGTAAAAATAACAACAAAATTTTTTCCTCGATTTATAATGAATAAATCACAAATTAAATTCTATTTTAAATTGGATTGGGAAATAAATGAAAATAGACACTTCACTCTATTATAATTCAAATCACCTAAGCAAGTTTAGGAAAAAGCATACGGGCATTGATGAGTACAGCTCTGTGCAGACTGCCGGAGGGCACATAGGGAAGATAAAGAATGCAGCTCTCTATGAAAACAAAACAGGTGTGTGCCCTGAGAACAAAAGTGTGAATATAAGAAATAAAGCGACCGCTGGAGAAAATCCGAGCGGTCGTTTGAGTTTTAAAGCGAACCCAAATTCTTTTGCAATGAAACTCGCAAAGTCGAATGCTTTCAACTGGACACTGGATGTTACCCAGAAAAATTCATTAGTTGCAGATGCTTTATTTGCTCTGTTTTTAACGTCTGTTTTAAGACCAATGATGTTGTTCTTTATGCCGACAAAAGGTGAAGACAAAAACAATGATAAAAGAAAGAATGAGTATCAAGTCGGACACTCTGTTGCTACAGGACTTATGGGACTCGGTACAACAGTTGCAGTTGCAGTTCCTGTTAAAAAGGGTGTAAATAAATTCATAAATCACGTGAAATCGAATCCTGAACTTAAAAATAAATTTGCATACATATTTGCAACACCAAAAACTGAAGCAATGTTTAAAGAAGCAGCAGGAAGAATCCATCAGCCGATTTTCCTTCCGCTTAGAGCTATGGCAACGATTGCTATTGTTCCGCCTCTTTTAAACATGTTAGGTCTGAAAAAGCGTGGTCCTGTAAAAGCTCCGGACGGAAATCCGATGTTTAATGATTATGCAGGACTTAATTTCAAAGGCAGTGAAACTTTCAAAGATGTTGCCGGTATCTTAAATCACAAAAAAACAAATAACAATGATAAAAAGAATATACCGTCATTCAAAGGCACGCCGACTGATTTAATAGCGAAAGGTATTGGCGCTGCTGCCGGAACCGGATTCTTCCAGAAACTTGTAGAATTTCTTGCCGCCTGCAAAAACGGATTTCCGCATCTTATTGCAGCAGAAAGCCTGTTGCTGTCCGGTTTTTACATGCATGAAACAGCAAAATCCAAAAAAATTGAACAGGATCAAAAACCGGCGATGATTATAAATCAGGGTATTGTTGCCGTTGCTTGTACAATTGGAGCATATACAATAGACGGTGTTATTAATAAAGCCATAAGTAAGTTCAAAAATATTTACAAAGAAGCCTTTAAAGAAATGAAAGCGGCAAAACACGCAGAACTGTTGCAGGAAATGAAATATGCGTTTAGTAAAGCAGAAAAAGTAAGTTTTGCTGAGAAACGTAAATTTGTTGAAAACTTTATCAAAGCCGGTACTGCAAACAGAGTTCTATCTCCGGGACAGCTCGCAAAACGACTCGACGGTATCAGCTTCCTTAAATCTACGGTAATATTTGCTTCTATATACAGATTTATCGGACCTGTTGTTTTGACACCGGTTGCGAATTGGATTAGCAATAAATTCCAGGCAGATAAAAAATAGATTCACAGACTGATTTACAATTCATTTATGTCGACTTGTTCCGCAAAAACAGGATTAGGAAAGAATTTTGTGTAATCTGCAATTTTTGTACTGTCTGAAGTAAACACATTCAAGTATTTTTCGGCGCGGGATACAGCGACATAAAAAAGTCTGAGCGCTTCATTTTTTTCTCTTGGTTTTCGCCATATCTCGTTGTAAACAAGCGCTTTGGGTGTGGCTTTGCCCTCGAATTTCCTTATCAAAATTCCAAAGCCCGGTTTGTTCCCGTACTGGAAATCAAAATTTATGTTTGTATCCGGATTTTGCAGCTTTGAAGAAAGTGCCAATACGAATACATAAGGAAATTCAAGCCCTTTGCTGGCATGAATCGTCAAAATTTGTGCTGCGTTCACTGTCGATGCAGCAATAGAGGGAAATTCAAAATTTCTGTCCTCCTTGATTTTGTCAATATATTCAAGAAATTTTTTTGCACTTACATAGTTATCAGAATCAGTATAGTCCGTAAGAATTTTTTCAAAAACTCTTAAATTCCGTTCAGCAATCTGGTTCTCTGCACGAGTTGCCGGCTTATACGGTATGATTGAGTTTATCAATTTGTAGTAACTCTGTACCAGAGAAAAGCTTTTGCGTTTGACTTTTAGTTCTTGCAGTGTATTAAAAATCAGTTCCGTATAGTTTTTTGTTTTGTCATCAATTTCTAGGGAATTGAAAATATTTTGCGAAAGAACAAATCTTATTTTTGCGCAAAAGTTCATTCTTTTTAACTCCTCAAATTCTTTTGTTTTAAGAATTTCTTTGTCCAGAGCGAGTTTCAGACGGTAGATTTGCGAATCGGAAAGTTTTATTTTTAAAATTCTTGTGAATGCAATTTCATCCGTTGCATCTGCATAAAGACGCAGCAGAGCTATGGCATTTCTTATAACCGGCTCTTTGAAAAATCCTGTATTTACTTTTTTTACCGACGGAATATCTGATTTTGCAAGATATTTCTCGACAAGTTCAGCCTGGGCATGCGATTTTACAAGAACCGCAAAATCTTTAAATTCGGCATTGTCTTCTTTTTTTAGCCGCATAATTTCTTTAGCAATATATTTTGCTTCACCGATTTTTAAGTCATCAGTGTGCTCTGAGCCGAAAAGCTCTGTATATTTTACATCTTTGTTTTCACTGTCTGCTTTTTTGAATGCTTCGAGAGCTTCATCGAGCTGCAGATGTTCTTCTGTCACATAGTTTACTGCATCAAGTACATAGTTTGTGGAGCGATAGTTTGTTTTCAATCTGATTTCATCGTATTTTTGGTTGTATTTTTTTTCAACAAACTTGTGCAGCACCTCCAGATTTTCCATTTGCGCAAATCTGAATCCGTAAATAGACTGTTTTCTGTCACCAACAAATGTTATATCTGCGTTATCCGGTGAAAGAAGAAGTTTAATAAGTTCCAGTTGAGAACCGTTGGTGTCTTGAAATTCGTCTATAACAAGATGTCTGAAGTACTTTGAATAATATGTTCTCAGCAGTTCGTTATGCTTAAAAATAAATATAGTTTTGTTAATAAGGTCGTCAAAGTCTATTAAGTCCGCTTGTTCAAGCTCTTTTGCGTATATTGCATAAATTAGAGCGATAACCTTTGCAAGGTAGTGTTCGTATGGCGCAATTTTTTCCAGACATTCCGGAAATCCTGACGCATATCCCCAGAAGGAAGCTTTTGATTTTCCGTTTTTATCCAGTATGAGTTTGTTTGTTGAAGCTGTAAGAGACGCAAATGCCCCTTTATCCGTGTTTTTTCCGTTTTTATCTGTTTTTATGTCCGTAAATTTGCAAAAATCATCGCAATATGGTTTCAAATGTTCTTCCCAGTTGTTTATATAGTCATTTTTATCATCGAAGCCAAAAGGCAGCGTTGCAAGATTTTTTGAAAATTCTGAGGTTGATTGCAGCGCTTTTTTTAGAAAATCTTTAGGCTCAAGACCAAGCGATTTTATCTTTTTTATCACTTTGAATATTTCATCAAAAATTGTGTCTAAGGTGTCAATTTTATTGAGTGTTTTAAGGTTAGATGCGCTCAATATCTCTGCATCAAGCCCGAGATTTGCAGCAATTTGCGCAATATTGTCAATAGTCTTGTATTCGTTATATTTTATGCGTTTTATTATGTTAGAATAAATTTTTTCCAGTTCGTCTTCATCCCCCATTTTGAATGCAGGAGAAAGACCAGCTTCGATGGAATGTTTTTTCAAAATTCTGCTGCAAAAACTATGAAAAGTGGAAACCCAGAGTTCGTCAGCTTCTATTCCGTTTTCTTCAAGTTCTTTTACGATTCTTGCTTTCATTTCACCTGCTGCTTTGTCTGTAAAAGTTATAACAAGAATATGCTGCGCGGCATCTTCTATACCTTCTTTCATAAGGTCAAAGACTAGTTTGACAAAACGTTTTGAGATGATTTTTGTTTTGCCGGTGCCCGCGCCTGCAACAATTTTTGTGCAAGAATTGATTGGATTTTTGACCGCTTCTTTCTGCTCGTCATTCAACCCGTCTGTGAACTTTTCTATAGAAAACTCAATCATCGCCGCCTCCGTCACACAAAAATTCGTAAGGACAATTTTTGCAGGTAAAATTATCCGGTTCCGGTTTAAATTCAACTGTTTCCCTGATTTTGTCAGCTACTTCTGTCTTTAGATTGTGCAAAATTTTATCAGAGTATTCCTCGAGACTTTGGGCAGGTATAATATCATCTACGCAGCCTCCGTTGATTACCGGTCTTATGTATTTCAACCCTAAATACTCAAGCTTTCCTTTTATTTGCTCCAGATTTTTTGAATATAGTGACGCGATATAATACAGAGGTACTTGATAAGGGTATTCTTTTTTTAGAATTTCCGGATTGCCTTTGCCTGTTTTGGTTCTGAATGAAACTCCGTTTTCACTGACATAATGCGAGAGTGTTTCTTTGTTCTGCATGCCTGTTTTGTAGTCATACAGCGAAAATTTACCGTCTTTTTGCGTTATAACATCAATTCTTCCGTCAAATTCAACATCCGGAATTTTCTCAGTTTTAAAGTAGAATGCAGTCTCTGCAATTGCACTGTCCGGAACGTCATTAAAAAATCCTTTTTTTTCAAGTTCGTCAACAGCAGAGATAAAATTTTCGTGCATTTCTGCAATGCTTAATGTATCAGATGTCAAAAGCGTGTCCATATCTTTTTGGCTAAAACCCGCATTAAGCGCGTTTTGCGGTGCGGAATCGCAGTGAAAGTACGCTTCTGCAATATTTAGCAGCGTATTTTTGTTAAATTGTTTAAGGTATTTTTCAAAAAATACCTGCATAACTGTATGAACTGCGGTTCCGTACGAGGCTGAAAATGTTTGTTTGTCTTTCAGGTTTAAAAGATTTGCCAGGTAATATCTTCTCGGGCAATTTTGAAAGTTTCGGATGGAAGAAGCGTTTAATTTTAGTATTTCCCCATCTTGTATAACCTTAGTTGACGTATCTGCTTCTGTTTCTTTGTATTCCGTATTGCTAAATAAAATATTTTCTTTTTCTCTCTCAATTTTTTGCGTCTTGTCAGGGTTTATTACCGCAAGCCTGTTAAAGAAAACTGATGATTGAATTTGCTTTTTGTCTTCGTAGGTATGTGTTGATATTGTTAATGCTTTTTCTGCTCTTGTCATTCCTATGTACATAAGAGCAGTTTCTTCCGTCATTACTGTTTTTTCATCGGGAATAATTTTTATAAAACAAGGATTTATTGCTTGCAAAGCGGCAGAAACAGTATCATTTGCCTGTTTTGATATAAACTGTGTGAATCTGTCACGTGCCGGCAGTGTTTTTTCCGTAAGAGACGGGATATAAACGTGTTTAAAGGTTATTCCTTTTGCCTTGAAAAACGGCAATATGCGAACATAATCTTTTGTTTTTATCTCTCGTTCAACAGGTTGGTTTATAACATCAAGAATCACGGAAAGCGACGGTTTCTTTTGTAAAAGACTTCCGTAGAGATGTTCTATGTCTTTTATTTTTCCGGCAAGCATTCTGATTTCAGGGCGGTTCGGGTCAATATTTTCTTTCTCTTTTGAGGCACAGAAGAAAAGAATATCCGTAAAACGATTTTCTCGGTATAGTTCGTATATTTTTGCAACAGCCCCTAACTCCATAGAAAGTGCTTTTGCATCGTTATCAGAAAGTGTCTTTATGTTTTCATAAATTACATTTAATAATGATGGTTTGTTATGTTCCTCCTTTATGCTAAGCAGTCTGTCTGCCGCAAAACCGTTTTCTACAGTATCATAGAGTATATTTTCAACGTACAAATCCATTTCTTCAAAAATAATTTCCTGCTCGGAACGAGGCATAACTCCTATTGATTCAAAATCCTGTTTTGAAAAAGCGTTCATTTTAAATCGCTCAAAAATTGTACATAAATTTAAATACCTGTTTAATTTAATTTTGAAATTATATAAATTTTCATCGTAAATTTCTATTCCAGCCGGAATTCCCGCCGCTTTAAAAATATCAAGAATTTTCTGTTTTATTGCATTATCTCTGATAAGCACCGCAAAGTCGTTGTATGAAACATTTTTGTCTTTAATAATATTTTTTATATCCTCAGCTATGAATGAAAGTTCGTCATGCAAGTCTTCAAAAATAAGACAATCCGGTATATTTTCAACCGGCTTAGCTCCTTTTGCGCAGAGATAAAATGCCTGTGACAAAATTTCTGAATTTTTGTCGGATTGCTTTAGTGTTTGTGTTTCAAAATCCTGAAAAGAGGGGTTTACGCCTGAAGTCAGCCTAATTTTTGCATTTTCGTCCGCACAGATAAGAAGATTTTTGCTGATTTTTTTATAAAGTTCAAGCTGTGCAAAAGGCATGTCCTGAGCACCGTCTACGGCAATAAAGTCATAATCCGGAAGTTTTTCAAAACCTGCTGCAATTCCTGCCGCATCTCTGTAATCGAGTAAATTATTTTCTTTTAAAAACTCATTGTATTTTTCATAAACTTCGCAAACAAGCGCGAGTCTGTTTCTGTCAATTTCTGATATATCAGAAATTTCTACAGCTTTTTTTAAGTCATCCGGTGTCAATAAATTATTTTTAAGGGCGCCGAACAGATTATATAATTCTGATGAAAAACGGGAGGATTTTGTCAGTGCTGCAAGTGTCGGATTTTTTTTGAAGATTTCTTTTGAAATATTTAAAATAATATCAATACCTAAAAAATCTGCCAGAATTTTTTTCTCGTAGCCGTTTTCTGAAAAAATACGCTGCGCAAGCCATTCAAAGGTAACCGGTTCAAAATCCGGAGTATGTTCACAAGCTGAATATGATACAGCAAGCTTATTTCCGCTGTATTCTGTTATCATCTTTTTTATATATTCAGTTTTTCCGCTGCCTGCGCCCCCGACAACATAGAATTTTTTCTGCATGGTATAAATTTTAACATACATTTCTCTGCTCTTGTTAATTTTTTTTTAAATTTTTACCGAAAACGGAGTTAATACATGTATTTAATTCATTTTTGTCAGATAATCGTTTATGATATGCAGGTAATTTTTAAGGAGAATTGCCATGCAAAAATATGAATGCTTAGTATGTATGTACGTATATGACCCTGCCGAACACGACAATGTTGCATTTGAAGATTTACCCGAAGATTGGACTTGTCCTCTGTGCGGCGCCTCAAAAGAGCAGTTTACGAAAACAGAATAGTATAAATATAAAGAAGGAGAAAAAGATATGAAGATGCTTCCTATAAAAAATAACGTTTACTATCTCGGTTCAAAAGATATAAACAGAAAGCTTTTTGACCAGCTTATTCCGCTGCCACAGGGGACAACTTATAACTCATATTTGGTTGTCGGCAGCGAGAAAACAGCATTGGTTGATACAATGTATCCGAAAAAAATACATGAGCTTATAGAAAAACTTGATGCAGAAGGTATAAAAAAGGTGGATTACATAATAGCAAACCACGGAGAACAAGACCATTCCGGTGCTTTGCCGACCCTTGTTTCAAAATATCCGGAAGCAAAAATTGTGACTAATTCAAAATGTAAAGACATTGTTCAAAATCTTTTGCATCTTGACGAAGAAAAGTTCCATGTTGTCGGCGACGGTGATGAATTATCTTTGGGCGATAAAACCGTAAAATTTGTACTTGCCCCGTGGGTTCACTGGCCGGATACAATGTTCAGCTATCTTAAAGAAGACAAAATGCTCTTTACCTGCGACTTTTTAGGTGCGCATTATACTAAAAACGATTTGTTTGCTGACTATACGGATGAACTTGTTGAAGCTGCAAAAAGATATTATGCTGAAATTATTATGCCGTTTAGAAACTTTGCAAAAAAATATACGCAGATGGTTAAAGGGATGGAAGTTGATGTTATTATGCCGAGTCACGGTCCGGTATATGACAAACCTGATTTTATTTTAAATCTTTATGACCTTTGGACTTCTGATAAGGTCGAAAACAAGGTTGTTATTCCTTATGTTTCAATGTATGAAAGCACAAAAATGCTTGTGGATGAGCTTTCAACTCACCTTAGAGCCAACAATATAGATGTGAAACTTTTTGACCTTGTAAATTGCGACGAGGGTGAACTTACAATGGAACTTGTTGATGCAGCAACAGTTGTTTTCGGTGCTTCAATGGTTCTTGCAGGTCCTCATCCGGCTGCAGTTACTGCCGCATATCTGGTTAATGCGATAAGACCGAAGGTTAAATATTATGCAATAGTCGGTTCTTACGGATGGGGCGGCAAGCTTACCGAAACGATAGAGAGCATGCTTTCTATCATTAAGCCTGAAAAACTTGACTATGTCGTTGTAAAAGGCAGACCGACAGAGGAGGATTTGCAAAAGGCAAGAGATCTTGCTGCGTTGATTGCACAAAAACACAAGACTTTGTAATAATATTTTCTGGTTTTAATAATCGCCTGAAATCCATTTTTCAGGCGGTTATTTTTGTCAGTTCCATGAAAAAACCGGCGATAATTCGCCGGTTAAGACTAAGCTTTTTGTTTCTACAGACCTGTATGTTCGTAGTTATAAGTACATGCCTGAGAATGTAAAAGTTCTTTCCAGAAAATATGTTTTGGTGCCCAGTTTGTATAGTCTTCCGAACGGTATCCTTCATATTTTCTTTCGTAGTAAGCATCAAGTCCGACTTTGCGTTCAGCATCTGTCAGGTTGCAGGTCATGTCATAGCCGGGTGATATGACAACTCTGATTTTACAATTAGGACCGTCGCCGCCGTATATGATTCTTCCGGCTTTGAAATTTTCGTCATTCTTTTTAACCGAGTTGTAAGTTTTACATTTCTTTAAGTATCTGTAGAATCTGGCTTCTTCATCAGCATTTGCAATGTTCGCTGAGAGAACGAAAACCGCCGTTGCAAGCAGCCACAAAAAATTTTTATTCATTAGTTATCTCCTGTTTGTCAACTTTTTTACATACTGTATCATATTCTGTGAGTTCATTCCAAAAAACTCCTGCACCTGACCAACCGTTGTATTTTCCGATTGTTCCGTCTTTTCTTTTTATAATAATTGCACGGTTTTTTGACGGACCTTCATCAAATGCTGAAACCGCTCTTTCTATATCATTTTTAGTCATTACACACTTGTAATATTTATCAGGATAATTGACAACAGTAACTTCACAACTGTCAACAGTTCCTCCTGTGATGATTTTTCCGGCGCCGTTGTTAGGATAATAGGCATTGTATGGTGTGCATGTTTTTAAATGTTCGTAAAATTCTTCTTCGTTTGCATTTGCAGCTGCAGGAACAAGCAATATGCCCGCCAATAGA
Organism: Candidatus Gastranaerophilales bacterium; assembly: GCA_944326475.1. GTDB lineage: Bacteria > Cyanobacteriota > Vampirovibrionia > Gastranaerophilales > Gastranaerophilaceae > CALUPY01. Next base: position 1,030 of record CALVEC010000028.1, on the reverse strand, counting down.
ATTGTCCCGAATAATTTTTTCATGATAATCTCCTAATAATAAATTACCAGACAATAATATTATCCTAGTAAATAAGAAATTTTGCAAATAAAAACTTTTACGTTACAATAATATTGCCGTGCTCCACGGGGACGTAGCGGATCTCTCGACCCGAACGCTTATGCGGGGTGCAGAGCCTGCCGTGAGGCTTATAGCGGAGTATGGAGACGGAATATTGTCCGTTGATATTACAGATTCTTTCGGCAAAAGCAGTCGAACCGTGTCAGAGCAGGAATGCAGCAGCACTAAGATTCAACTTTTGGGTGATTGAACTCTGTAAAGGAGGAAAATATGCCGGCGAAGTACTTTTCTGTTTGTCGATAGGCAGAGGCACGGCTTTTATTTTTTATTATCTCTGAGAGTAACATTGTTTGTAGAAGTGCATGCGGCACCGGGTCTTGCATTTTGCGCTCTGCTGAAGAAACAATTAAGTATTGTTTCCGAGAGGTTGACCCCATGTACTTGTTGCTTGTGACGGTTTTTCAACACAAAGGTTGAACTTGTATTATGTACAAGTTCAATAAGTCATCGGGGTCAGTTGATTATATGAAAATGCTGTTTCAATAAAAAAGCCCGCGGAAGACCGCGAGCATATAGTTCGGTTAAGTTTAATAGGTTATATGTTATATGTAAGATACTTTCACTTTTATACTTTCACTTTCTCGGGGAATTATTGCATTTCATAAACTTTTCCCGAAGATGGCAGATTCATGGCTGCTTCTTGTTTGTCAAGAGCTGCCTGAATTTTTTGTGAATGTTGCGGCAAAGCCGGACGAACATAAGGGGTTGTGTAGACCTGACCGGAAGACGGCAGATTCATAGCCGCAGCCTGCTTATCCAGAGCATTTTGAACCCTTTGTGAATGTTGCGGCAAAGCCGGACGTACATAAGGCGTTGTGTAAACCTGACCGGAAGACGGCAGATTCATAGCCGCAGCCTGCTTATCCAGAGCATTTTGAACCCTTTGTGAATGTTGCGGCAAAGCCGGACG
>CALVEC010000027.1 GCA_944326475.1 Candidatus Gastranaerophilales bacterium | reverse complement strand
GCATGTATGAAGCACGCCGCCAGCGTTCGTCCTGAGCCAGGATCAAACTCTCCATTGTCAGAAAGTTTATGTCCATCACCGGATAAATCCGGCTGCTCGACTTTATTTTAACTGTGTCCGTTATTTCATTTATTGTTGAATCAACAGGTATATAATCGTTTTTAGCTATTCTATTTTCAAAGTTCAAATCCTAAGACCAGACTAAAACAGCAAATATATTTTGCTTTATTTATTCCAGCCAGTCACACAGTCAGATAGTCAACCCTATTCGGATAACCATTCCTCCTTTTGTGACGCAAGTGGTATCATACTACCAAGAAATTTAGTTGTCAAGCATATTTTTTATAAACTTTTTTAAAAAATTTAAGTTATAAAATTTATCTTTTCGACTAGCTTTAACCATTCCAAACAAGTGAATCGTTTCGCATTTTTCAGTGTGGCTCGCTGACCACTCTTTTAATGTAACCTAAAGGAAATTTAATTTCAAGCATATTTTTTAAGTTTTTTTTGTTTTTGTTTCGTTTTTTTTATTTTTTCTTATTATTACTGTGTTTACAGCTTTACATTTCTTTATATTTTATAAAAATAGATACGTTTTGTAGATGAGGAAATTGAATATTTTATACATTATTATGTATTTATAGTCATGTGTCATTATTTAAGGAGAAAAGCATGAAAAAGAATATAATCTACTCTATATTAGCAATTTCACTTGTTTTGGGTGCAGCAAACATTTCACTCGCTGACGGCATGCCATACGAACCGGTGTTTGAATCAGAACCGATAACTGAATCAACCGCGGTAACAACAACGGCTTCAACGAAAAGTTCAACGCCTGTCGTCAATTCATCAACTGCTTCCACAGACACAACAATTGATGAAGACAAACTTCAAAACGCATTAATTCAATTGGACAGTGCACAAGTAGAGATAAGAAACAACCTTATCAAATACAAAAATGAATATTCTGAGATAGATAACAAATACAAAGTAATTCAGGCACAAAGAAAAGCAAAAATGCAGCAAGTAAAAGAAACTGAAAAAAGAATAAAAACACTTGAAAAAACAAAAGAAAAAATCAGAAAAAGCATGTAATAATTTTAATAACTTAAAAACGCTCCTGAAACGGAGCGTTTTTTGTTCAGTGAAATGCACAACAAACATCAATCCAATCCTTACTGTGCGACAGTTTAAACAACTCATCACAGGTTAATTCTATTGCTGAATTTGAGCTTCCGCATGCCGGAAATACCGTCAAATATTTTTTCAAAGAAATATCAGTATAAACACCAACATTTTCGTAATCTATCGCAAAAGGACAGACTCCGCCGACAGCATGTCCGGTGAAATTAAATGCTTCGTCCGGAGACAGCATTTTTGCTTTTGCGCCAAAGAAGGATTTGTATTTTTTATTGTCAATTTTTACATCACCTGCACAGACTATAAGGATGCAGTGATTATCAATTTTAAACGAAAGTGTTTTTGCAATCCTTCCCGGCTCAACACCGAGAGCGTTTGCGGCAAGTTCTACAGTAGCGCTGGATGTATCAAATTCAAGAATTTTGTTTTCCAACCCGTATGCAGCCATATATTCTTTAACTTTTTCTATACTCATTTACTATCTCCAATTTTAAATAATTATCATTATGAAGCAATGTTACAGAAAAAAGCAATTATGAAATAAACTCTCATATATATTTTTTATATATATGAGAAAGTATGTGTTTTGGTTTTCTAAACAAAAAAGCACGATTATAGAGCAACCACAGTTGTTTAGGACTTTTCCCAAAGAGAAAATTAACGGAGTTTGTAACTAATTGTTAAGATTTGATTTAAAATCCTAAAGTTTTACTCAAAATATGCCGACATGCATAACAAGTCTAAACATTTAAGTATGCAAATTACCGACTCAAGATAGAAAAGTCATGGAGCAGCTATGTTTGAAAAAATCACGAACAATTTAACAGAAGGAGTATTAAACGGCTTATTTTTACTCAAACAACTACAAAACCTGTATATTGGCAGGTCGTATCAGTTTGTTACTGTATTAATCTAATTTTATGTGCAGAAAATCAAAAGAAGAAATTATAAAGAAAGGACAAAAGACTTATGGCAAATTTCGACTTACAAATCTTAAAACACTTATTCAGCGCAGCAGTGAACCAGACGGATTCAAAAGCTGAAACAAATCAACCTACTGTAGAAATCAACGCAGATAAGTTGTTTGAAACTGCAGTTTTCTTAACTATCAACTCTGCAGCAAACGGCTCCAGCTTAGATTTAACAGAATCAGGAGCAATTGACAAAGAAACAACTGATGACAAAGCTGATGTTGAAGCAGAAGACAAAGACTTCACTGCAGAATTAAAAGAAAACTTAATCAGCCTTATTAAAAGTTTAGCAGGAGCAAATCAGGTCGACAAAACTGAAGAAAAAGAAGAAGAAGAAAAACCTGTAGAAGACACTGCTGAACAAACAAAAGCAGATGCAGAAACAACATTTGCTGACAAATTAGTAAATTTCCAAAACGCAGTTAATGCCCTGCTTACAGCTTTAATTGAAAAATTCCAGAACAAAGAAGTAGACAATAAAGAAAATGAAGAAAATGAAAATGTTTCCGGAACTGAAAATACAAATACAAATGCAGTTGATGAAAAAGCACAAGCAATGGCAGAAGCTATTCAAAAACTGTTAGACAAAATGTTGAACGCTCAGGAAGCTGAAAAAACAGAAGAAAAAGATGAGACAAACGCTGACGGTTCTACATTAAAAACAGAAGACTTAGTCGGTGCAGATCTTGAAGAATTTGAAAAAATTGCTTCTCAGTCTCCTGCATTCCAGGCATTAATCGAAGCTTGCGGCGCAGACAAAGTATTTGAAGTCTTAGATGAAGACGGTGACGGCAAATTAAGTGATGCAGAACTTGCAAAAGTTGCCGGTCTTGACGGAAACGCAAAAGATATTTCAATGGATGACTTCTTGATGAACCTCATTACAAAAATGATGGGCAAAGACGGTCTTGAAGAAGTAACCGGTGAAGATAACGCAGCAGGTGCTGAAGAAGGTGCCGGAGAAATGGGCGGTGCCGAAGGCGCAGGCGGAGCAAGCGGTTCAGCTCCAATGGGATCAGCCGGTGCAGTATCTGGCGCACCAAGCAGTGAAGTTTCAGCAGAAGAACTTGATGAACAAATTGCAGAACTTGAAGGTTCTTTAATACCTGAAGCAGAAAGAGCAATTGAAGTATTAAAGTCAGAAAAAGAAGCAGCAATAAATACATTAAACTCACAACTTGAAGAAATTGCAGCAAATATAGAAGCAAAAGAAGCTGAAATTACTGAAGTTGACGGACAAATCCAGGAAAAAGACGGTCAAATTCAGGAAGTCGACGGTCAAATCCAGGAAATTGACGGTCAAATCCAAGAAAAAGACGGTCAAATTCAGGAAGTCGACGGTCAAATTCAAGAACTTGACGGACAAATCCAGGAAAAAGACGGTCAAATTCAGGAAACTGACGGACAAATCCAAGATACAGCTCAACAAATCACAGAAAAAGATAATGCAATTACAGAAAAAGATAACGCTATTGCACAAAAAGACAGCGCTATTGCTCAAAAAGATAATGAAATTACAAACGTCACAAATCAGATTAGCAGCGTAAACAGTGAAATTTCATCTTTGAGCAGCAATATCTCCTCACTCCAGAGCCAGTTGAGTTCTATTCCGACATCAACAGGTGATGAAGCAGCAGACGCAGCAAATGCATCTCAAAGAGCAGCATTACAAAGTCAAATCTCTCAATTGCAGCAGCAAAAGAGTGCTAAAGAACAAGAAAAAGCTGAACTTGAAGGCAGAAAAGCTGACTTAGAAGGTGAAAAAGCCGAACTCGAAGGCGAAAAAGCTGAACTCGAAGGCGAAAAAGCTGAACTCGAAGGCGAAAAAGCTGAACTCGAAGGCAAAAAAGCTGAATTAGAAGAAAAGAAAACTCAGCTTGAACAAGAAAAAACTGAGTTAGAAGAAAAGAAAGAACCGCTCGTTCAGCAAAAAGAACAGCTTGAACAAGAAAAAGCTGAATTAGAAGAAAAGAAAGAACCGCTCGTTCAGCAAAAAGAACAGCTTGAACAAGAAAAAGCTGAATTAGAAGAAAAGAAAGAAGGTCTAGTTCAGGAAAAAGAAACACTCGAAGGACAACGAGCTGATGTTGAAGCTGAAATAAAAGAAACAGAACAGTCTTACGATTCTCAAATAGAAGAAGCTGAAGCAGAACTTGATGCTCACAAAGAAGAACTTGCAGAACTGAAAGAGCAAAAAGCTGAAGTAGAAGCTAACGAAGAAAAAGAAAAAGAAGAAGAATAAGACACCAGTCCTGAAAATAATGTAAGTCGAATGACACCAAAAGCGGATCCATAAAGGGTCCGCTTTTTATTGATAAAAAACCGGTTTTTCTTTCAATAAATTTCTATAATTAATGCTTATATTTATTAAGATATGTAAAACTGCAAACAAGCATAGTGATTGCTTTTATAAAAATACTACAAATATAGTATTGAAAGGTGTTTTAAAATATGCTACAATTATAGTAGAAAGGATAAAAAATAACATCATGAATACCATGCTATATGAGCATCATAAAAATATAGGTAAGATTATTAATAATTCACTATATTTTACTGTACTCTTAGCATTCTTTTCTTCACAAAACATGATGCCCCAAACTCCTTTATATGCACATGCAACAGAAATCCCGAAACTTTCTTATGCAAACAGTACAATTCTTCCGCAAACAACACCGGTTCCGGATGTCCAGACATTCAGTCTTACGGAAGAAAAACAAAGGTGGGAAGCAATGCTCAGGCAGCGCTACAAGAACGGCAGTATAAAAACCGTTGCAGAAGGCGTAAAACACATTCGTATGTTGAAGTATATCAACTCAAGACCCATAAAAATAAATATTATAGAAATAAACACAAAAGTAAATCCAAACTTAGAAATAGCACCACAATTAGCATCAAAAAATTTAAAACGCAGGGCAACTATTAGAACTATTGCACAAAAAAATAATTCTATCGCCGCCATAAACGGCACCTATTTTAAGCCCCAAACAGGAGTTCCTTTAGGCACACTTATGATTGACCGAAAGCTTTATACCGGTCCAATGCATAACCGCGTAGCAATGGGAATAGGCGAAAACGGTTATAAAATGGCAAAAGTACAGTTTGATTCTCAAATAAAGAGCAGGAATAACACACTCAGGATAGACAACATCAACCAGCCGAGAATGCTTTCAACGTATGTACTTATGTACACAAGAGACTGGGGGCTTGACGCACCACCGCCGCCAAAGTACGGAGCAAACCTGGCTATAAGCAAAGATGGTAAAATTGTATCATTAAATTACGGCTCTACTACTATACCAAACCAAGGATATGTTATATCCGGACCAAAGGCAAAGTTAGAGCCGTTTTTTAATGCAAAAAAAATCGAACTTGATATAAAAACAAATCCAAACTGGGAAGATGTTAATCATATTATAAGCGGCGGTCCCTACCTGGTAAAAGACGGTGAGGTATTTGTTGATGTAACAGCCCAAAAATTAGGTTCTATTACAGGTAAAAACCCGAGAACAGCTATTGGTTACACAAAAAACAGCGAATTTATTATGATTACAATAGACGGCAGAGAACACGCATCTGTCGGAATGACACTGACTCAGCTTGCGTATTTGATGAAAAGCTTTGGCTGTATAAACGCTATGAACCTTGACGGCGGTGGTTCTACTGTTATGTATGTACAAGGGCAAGTCGTCAACTCTCCTGCTCAAAAAGGGGGCATACCGATTTCAAACGCATTGACAGTCTACGACAAAACATCTGTTGCAACAAGGTAAACGCATACTCGATACCTGGGCGGTCTTACTCAGACCGCTTTTTCTTATTCAAAATTTTAATGTAAAAAAATATTACTTTTTTGTCCCAAACTATAAAGTTTTTAGCGGAAAATGCCGATAACTATATTGTTAGAAAGTCTATACAGGAGATGAGTATGCAACAATATCAAATGTGGCCGGGTGCCTACAGTTTTAATAATGAGTTAAAAATGTTTTTAGAATATATGCAAGAACAGATTACTATTGTACTGAGCAACATGGAAAAAACAGAACATCAAACAGCTTAGTTTTTTAACTTACAGGCGGTAAGATATTTCTGATACTTCAAGTCATTTATAATCGCATTAAACATCTTTTCACGCTGTGTCTTAGAAGCAAAAGTATTCTTTTCTATACTTTTTCTGATGACTAAAACTTCACTTTCATCCAGCTCTATTTCATCCGGATTAAAGTTTTTGTACGGCTCAAGAGACGGATGTTTTGCAAATTCTTCCGCATAAGTATCATTCTTTTCCTCACGCCAGATTTTATGTGAAAAAATTATGTCAGATATTTCAATTTCCAAAGATTTTGAATAAGGCTCCATTTTTTTCATAACATCGTTCTTAAACAATAAAAGCTCGCTTGTTACCATAGAATTTGCACAGGCGACAATCAGCTCTCCTCTGTTGTTAATTGAAACAGGACGTGTAACCTTTGCAAACTTCTTGCCTACAATTTTGCCCCAAAATTTAAACAGCATGCTCTTTTGTATGCCGTTTTGTATATCACTTGTTTTCACAAAAGAATTAACGACATCTCCGATGTTTTCAAGTCCTGAGTACAATATTTTTTTCATAGGTGTTAAGGTTCTTATTTTGCGGACAGAGTTTTTTCGAGTATAAATTTTTCCGCTCTTTCAAAATCCGCAATTGTATCTATATCTATAGGATTTTTTTGTAAATAAATTTCTGGTTTATAACCGATAAAATCTTTTACTTCTTTCATTACAGAAGTTTTTACAATATAAATTGCACCGCTTTCCACAAATAACGGATAATGAAGCTCCTTATCCTGACGCCGCGGTCGATTTCTGTAGTCATACAGACATTCGTATTCTCCGGTAAACGGAGATTTGCGCCATCTGGCATGAGTTGTTCCCGCCTGAAATGCAGCAAACACTGAATCACAATCAGATTTCATATATAACTCAAATGCTTCATCTATCTGCTGTTCATCACGTAATGGGCAAGTTGCCTGTAACAGTATAGTCACTTCAGGGTTATAGCCCTGTTTTTCCAGTGCATCTAAAACCTGAAGCATTACAGGCGCAGTCTTTGTCTCGTCCTGCGCAAGTTCTGCCGGTCGGTCAATAACTTCTGCACCAAAAGATTCAGAAACTGATTTAATTTTGGTATCCTCTGTTGAAACAACCGTCCGTGTGATATATTTGGACTTTAGTGAGGCTTCTATGGTATAAGCGACAAGAGGTTTTCCCGCCAACAGTTTTATATTCTTACCGGGTATACCTTTTGAACCGCCTCTAACCGGTATTATGGATAAAACTTCCATTAGTTCAAAATTTCTTCTAACAATTTTGCGTTATTCGATGCTTTTTGAGGATTAGGCAGCTTTGTACGTTTAATATAACTTCTTAAGGCTTCTCTGACAAGTTCGCTTCTTGTCCTTTGTTCATTATCGGCAACCTGATCGATTTTGTTCAAAAATTCATCGGGCATTGATACCAATATTCTAGCCATACTTTCTCCTTTTTTAATAAATACGGTGACAAATGATACAAATATTATACATCAAAAAGTTATATTTTCTATATCATTTTGTCTAATATTTATCAAAATTTAACATTTCAGCGGAACAAATACAAACATTGCATCAGTTAAATGTATAGACTAAGGCTTGACGATAGGTTTGTTTATGAAATCAATAACTTCTTTCATAAATTCAGAAGCAGTCATTTTAAATCTGTCTATGAGCGTCATATCGGTATGTCCGCTTAATCTGTCTCTGGTTTTAACAAGGATTTGTGAAGAAAGTACATTTTCGGTTACCGGAGAAACAAACTCATCATCTTGCATAAGGACTCTTGCATCCTGAAACAAAACGTCTTTATTGGAATCTTTTGCAGCGCTGTTTAAGGTATTAATTTCTTTTCTTAATTCCCAATACGAGCCGCCTGCCATCGTATGGGGGTCTCTAATTTCAACGTTACTGCGTTTGGCAGCAAAATCATTTGTTGTTTCCCGGAGATATTTTTCATATCTGGCACCGGTTTGAGCCATTTCTTGTTCTATTGTACGAATTGCGCCGGTTACGGTTTTTGGTTTTATTCTGAACATCAGCTTTCTCCTTTGATCATATAAACCCGCTAAAAAATTTTTTTGCTATTTGTTTTTACAAATTGTAACATCGCTAACATATATACAGAGCGAAAATACAAAATAATCATCAATTTATAATTTGTCCATGGCAATTTTCATTATTCCCCAACGTTACGTTTTTAGAAAGGTGAATTATGACGGATATCTCATTCAAATCTTTAATAAGACCTGTTTCTTCAGAAACATTCAACCGTGAGACAAAATCTATAGCGAACAATGTAACTGAATGGACTATCAATGGTGCAAAAAAAGGAATTGCAGCAAAAACTGACAGAATTATGGATTGTACGGCTATCGGAATAACTGACGGACAAACTGTTTTTCTCATGCATATAATTCCTGAATTAAGCTCAAACAAAGCATTTTTTTCGTCTGTTGTAAACAAAATCAAAAATTTTGTAGATATGACAAGCAAGTATCTGCAAGCACTGCTTGTAGGTTCTAAGAACTACAGCAGAGAAAGCGTTATCGGATACAACAATTTTGCAAGATTTTTAAAAGAAAACAAAATTCCTTATTCAGAACTAAAAGGCGGAGACAGTATTCATGAAATAGCATATAACAGTACTAAAGACGAATGGCTTATCTCAAATTTTGATATAGATAGTCTTTTAAAAAGCGGAATAACTGACCCGGAAAAACTTTTAAATTTTGGATTTGATAAAGTAAAAATCAATAAACTTGATGAAATTGTATAAATATGCGGCTGTTTTGTTTGATGATTTATTGCATACTGACAATGGGGAATATATAGTTTATCCGATAACAGAGCTTAGTGTAATTTTTGTAAAATTACTAAATATAAAACATTAATGTATTTGTAAACATTATTATAAGCAAAAAAATTTTTTTCTGTTTTTAAATCAAAAAAATAGAGAAAGGAGTATTTTAAATATGAAAATTAGTTTTGGTCATGTATATGCACAAAATTTCACAAAAAGTGAAGATTGGGATGTGAAAGCAAAGATAAGAGACTTAATGGAATTTGGACAATCCCGTAATGAGGATTATTTTATAACAGAATATGATTATAATTTATACAGACATGATAGAGATGCATACCCAAGAAAAGCCTACCGGGTAGAGGCATATAATAAGGAAAACAATAAAATAGGGCAGAAAATATATCCCAGAGATAAATTTATCGACGAACCATCTTTAAAAATCCTTAATTTTAACAAGAAAGCTTAAAGAAAAATACCATCCATATTGTCTGAGAGTGCCTCGCTTGTAGAAGTGGTACACTAAGTGCGAGCGGCATCGGGTCTTGCATTTTACACTCTGCCGAAGGAACAATTAAGTATTGTTTTAGAGGGAGGCTGAGTGAGAAACGAAGTTTCTCCGTACCGTATAGTTATTTCATCGGGGTCAGTTGACTATATGAAAAATTAGACAAGTATCTTGCTTTATGAAATTACATTTTGCGAAACACATAGTCCATGCACTGTTCAAAGCCTTTAACATCAATAAAATCAAGGATTCCCGAGTGTTTATCAAATTCACCGAACACGATAAGACTTCCCTTTTTCAATACCCGACCTGCAGTATTTGCCAGATCAAAAAGATTATCCATTGATAAATACGGCGTGACATTTCTGCAAAAGACTATTGAATTTCCGCTATCTTTTAGACTTGCAAGATAATTCAACAGATTCGCACGTTTGAAAATAACTTTGTTTCGTAAATCAGGATTTACTTCATATGCATTGCATTGTTCCAAAAACCTGTCGTTGCTAACGTTTAAAGCCGGCTGTTTATTTATAAAATATTTATTATGCCGAAATCCTGAAATCATATTTATTCTGCCGATATCGCCGGTAGAAAGGTTTATTTTCCCCTGGCGGGCAGAGTGGATGATTTCAAAATCCCTGTCTATTGCAGTAAGGGGTATAAATTTACGGTATGCACCTTTTGGCAGTTTCTCAAGTGCAGAAATAATAAAAGAATATGCCTCCGAACCATCCGAACACGCAAGACTGCAAGTATTTACATATTTACAGTTTATAAAGTTCTTATACGCAAATTTTGTGAATTTTTCCCAATCTAAATCCTGGCGAAACATCCAGGTTGTCGTTGCAATATTTCCCCAGGTTCTGTTTGTTTGCATAAGTTTCGGGTCAAAATACTCTCTTGAACTGCTTCTAAAAACCGGACGAGCAGTATTTGTCTTATATGAGTTTATTCCGCTGATTAACATATTTATGTATAAAACAAGACATAAAATTTTTTGCTATTCATTTTCTTTTGTTTTTGTAAAAAAATCAACAACTTTACCCGGTCAACCTGCAAACCTGCCCGACAACAAAAATATTTTTTGGTATATTAAATTTATAACAGAGATATCATCTTCGTTATTATAAAATAAGAGAAAACTGTTTTTTATTTTATTGTACCTTGTATAAGGAGTAGCTATGAAATTATCAAATGCCGGTATCAAAAGCGGAATTTACGAACCGCTGGAAAGTATTATTGAATTGCACAAGAAAAAAGGTGTTTCAAGAGAAGTAATAAAATGCGAGTACGGACAAACAGGTGCTGATATTTTTGACGGTAAAAAAAATGTTTGTCTGGTTAATGACAAAAACTACATTAAAGACGATAAATTTATGAATACTATCAAAGTACTTTTTGGAATAGACAAACCTAAATATAACTACGAAAGCGGTGATTCGCTAAAGAAAATTATGATGAAATATCTCTTGAACAATGAAACCATTAACGACAGCCAAGTTCAAAACTTTTTCGGCAAAAAGGGTTTTGAAGTACTTGAAGTTTTTAAAGTTATGGGATATGTAAAACATCTCGGATGTAAAATTCATGATTTAATACATTAATACAGAAAGTGTATTGTAAAAATTTTATCGGGGTCTGCTGACTATATACAAAAAGCAAAAAAAATATTTACGGTTTTTAATTCACCTAAAAGGTAATATAAATGATTTCATTAAATTCAGGTTATGAAAATATAAACCGTAAAAGCATTAATTTTAGAGGTAAAATTATTGATGCACATGTACACTGCGGTCAATGGAATTTTGACAGGTTTCCCTGTCGGGATGTTGCCCAATTTTTCAGTAAAAAATTCAATAACGGAAAAGATTATATAGATAGAGTAATTATTTCAAATCTGGATTGCATAAAGAATAATAAAAATAATAAGCCGCTTAAAGATGAGATTTCCGGAAATTTAATGTTGCTGAAAGCTTCACAAAAGAACAAAATATTTCTTCCGTTTGTTGTATGCCAGCCCGGACATGGTTCTGCTGAAAATATTGAATCTTTGCTGAAGAAATATTCAAAACTCATTAAAGGATTAAAATTTCATCCTGCCTGCCTAAATTTAGCTGCTAACGACCGGCAATATATACCTTACATGAGACTTGCCGAAAAATATCATAAACCCTGTCTTTTTCATAGCGAAGTTTTATCTGATGATACAGGAAAAATTCTGAGAAACGGGGTTTCGGATCCTGATTTTATTTACGAAACAGCCGCAAAGTTTCCTAAAGTTCCTGTAATCCTAGGTCATATGGGGCTTGGCGGAGATAAGGCACATGAAGTCGGAATTAACACACTTCTTAAGTCTATTGACAAGAATGATGCCAAGTTGTACGCAGACCTTTCTTGGGTTGATTGGAACAATCCTGAAAAACCGCACATAATTGAAGTAATTGACAAACTTCTGCATTCATCTAAAGGCGATATGACAGAACGTCTTTTGTTCGGAACCGATGCGCCTCTAGGTGTTTTTGGAGAAAAGGCGTTAAAACAACAAGGTGCATACGAAAAAAATATTATAAATATTAAGACTGCAATAAAGAAAAATTTTGGCGAAGATGCAAATAAAATTATCAGCAGAATTTTTTACAGGAATAGTAAAAAATTATTAGAAGATAAGCTGCAGTAAATCATATATTTACAGGAATTGCTTTTTATCGGTTCCGATTTGTTTGTTAATTGATATGCCTAAATTATGCCAAAACAAGTTCATCAGTCGCTGAAATCAAGCAGTTTTTCAATTCGTATATTAAGATAATTAGCAAGTTCCAACACTTTTGCAAGTGACATGTTTGCTTTTCCGCACTCAATATTCGCAATATAATTCTGGGATACATCCATTATTTCTGCAAGTTTTTCCTGTGTTAAATCTTGCTTAATACGTTCTATTTTCACATTTTTACCAAATTTTTTCAGGAGTGTTTTCTTGTCCATAATTTATAAGTTTATAAACATTGATTTATAAATATAACCATATTATAAGTTGTAAAATAAAACTTATAAATTATAACAGGCGTATAATGGCTAATAAAAAAATTGCATTCGTTACAAACTTTTATATGGACAACAATTTTTCATCCGGCGGTGTGAAACTTAACTATATATTATTAAATGGTTTAAAATGCAGCGGATACAGTATAGATTTATTTGCAGACGGAAAATCAATTGAACATCCGGAAATTTTTGATAAAGTATTTTGTTTCAGTGAGATTGAAAATTTCCGTGCTGATTATGATTTTGTACTTTCTGACAAAGCCTGTGTTCCCTCAGATATTACATACATTCATGACCACAGTTATACGTACAGAGTAAAAATGATGTCAACCCCGCTCAGGTATTTCTTTTATAAAATATTTTGTTCCAAACATCACAAGAGGCGCCTGTCGGAGTTTTATAAAACAAAAGAAAATATTTGCAAATGCCGAAAAGTTATTGCTTCTTCAGAAATTTTAAAACGTGATATTCTCATTAATTACGGTGTACAGAAAGACATGGTGGAAATAATCCCGCCGCCGGTTGAACGTTATCAAATAACAAAACATAAAAACGGAATATTCACATTTGGTATTTCAGCGCTCGGATTTGCAAGAAAAGGCGGATATCTTCTTTTACGCGCCATAAAAGAGTTAAAAAAGAAAAATATAAAATTCAAGGTAATTTTTATTTATCCTTCTAATAACATTGCGGTTCGGACTCTTGTTAAATTATACGGGATTGAAGAATTTTGTGAGTTTATCGGCAGGCAAAATGATATGGGCAAGTTTTATAATTTAGCAGATTGTATTCTTATGCCATCACTGGTTGAGCCTTTTGGAATGGTGGCTGCCGAGGCGCTTAGTGTCGGATGTCCTGTTATAACAGCCGGTCATTGCGGTGCTGCTGATTACATAAGAAACGGGGTAAACGGTTACCTTTATGAAGGTAATTCTTCTGAGAATTTAGCTGAAGCAATGCTAAAAATTCTTGAACTCCCGTATTCAGATTACCTAATTCTAAGAGAAAATTCGGTTAAATCTGTAAATAATTTATATGAAAAAGATTTTGTTAACAAATTTCTTGATTTATTAAACAGGATTTAATATAAAAAATAAAATTTTTATAAATAGGTTTAGCAATGCAGGGTGCGTCGTTTTGACGCACCGAAAGAGTTTTTGTTGCGGTAAATTAAAATTTGCCGCAACCTACGAACTGCACAGAAAAAAGAACCGGATTTCACACAGTATTCATTATTAAGATTCATTAAGATTTGTTCTACCTCTGGCAAAAAATAGAATTATAGTTTTTAAAGCAACTATAAAATAGGAGGTTTTATAATGAATGGTATTAATTTTAAAGGATAAGTATTTTTTGCAGGCAGCACAAAAAATTTATCCCCTAAAAATGAAGTAAAAGAAATCAAAAAATTTGCTGAAAAAAATGATTGCGATGTTATGGTTTATAATAGAGATTATTATATGAATGGAGCAGGTATTTATGAAGCATTTTTAGTAAAAGAAGATAAGCATACAGGTCAAAACCTTGTTGTAGAAAAAACTTTCAATTTTAAATTTCCCGTTTTATAGCAGAGACGAGGACTCTTGTAAAGTAACAGTTGGTTTGATGATAAATTACAAAAGTTTTAACTATTTATGAAAAACTGTATTTTGTAGTAATTTCCCCGTTCGGCAGTTCAAAAATGATTTTACCGTTTATGCAATATACATTTGGGATACCTTTCTTACGGTTATTTTCCTGGGCTTTTTTTATAGCCCTGTTACCGAGTTTTAACAGTTTTTCAGATAACTTTGTCATTATTTAAAATCCTTTGTAAATTCATTATACAAATTTTCGTTGTATATTTCAATCTTACTATCGCTGGATTGAGCAACTAAAATATACTCTGATGTGCCGTTATAGAATAAATTCCATTCATCGACCAGGTCTTTATATGTATTCCAGAAGTTTTCTTTACTTCTGTAAAATCTTCTTATTATGTCATTTTGGGGAATATTGTGTCCGCCGCTTAATACTCTAATTTTAATTCTGTTTTCACATAAAATCGGACTATCCAGATAAGAATAAATTAAAACTGTATAATAACCTAAATTCTTGGCTTTTTGTATAGTTTTTATATGATTTTTACCGGCTAAAGTCGTTTCTATTGCGAAAGATTTTTGATTGTTCAGCAATTTTTCAAGTCTTTCCAAAACAATTTTGCCTGCTTTTATTTTTACACTTTCAATATTTTCAGGACAGATTTCTTTTGCAACTTCATCTGCATTTAAAAAATCAAGCATTTCTGAAGGTAAAAGTTCACTTGCTAAGGTACTTTTCCCGCTGCCGTTTGCTCCAGCGATTATGTATAAAATATTGTCCTGCATATAAACAGGTTAGCATAAATGTAACTAAAAATTAATATTTAACCCCAAAAATATTTTTTATGCTTTAGTAAGTCTAAATAACAAACTAAGGAGGTTAATATGGCTAAAATTTATGGAATTTCCAGATTCGTAAATAATAAACACAGTGCAATTCAAAGAACAGTAAAATTTTTACCTAAAACCGGTACTAATATCATAAAATTTACGAATAATGGAGAATTAATGTCTAAAGTTGTTGTACCCGGTCCCGGAAACAGCATCTCAAGACATATAGAAAATACAGCAACAAATTATAAAAACCAAAAGCCACACCGTATTAGTGTAAAATGTAAAGAAGATTATAACTACACGTATCATATGATTTTTCAGTATCTGAAAAATAGCTGGAAAATATTTGAAAATCTAAATGTTTGGACTGGCAGAATCACTCCGTTACTGTGATGAATTTTGTATACATTCATATGTGAGCATATATTAACAATGTAGTGTGCAGGTTGGGATTTGTGAAGTATGCCCAACCGACAGACCTATTTCTTCAATCTTTGCAATATGAATATATGGTGGAGACGAGGACTCTGCCGAATAAAATATGACTAAATGTCATATT
>CALVEC010000026.1 GCA_944326475.1 Candidatus Gastranaerophilales bacterium | reverse complement strand
GGCAATCTCGATACTGAATCATTAAAAAGAGATATGATTGTTGCTTCAGGTAAAAACAGTGTACTAAACGAAGTTGAGGCATTAAAAATGCTCGAAGAACTTAAACAAAACGGCAGACCTGAGCCTGTCGAACAACCGCCTAAACCTCCGGTTGTAGATACTCCTCCGGTTGATGACGAAGATGATCCGGAAATAACACCGACTCCGGTTGAAGGAGATGATGATGAAACGGAACCGACTCCGACTCCTACTCCTACTCCGACTCCGGAACCAGAGCCTGAACCGGTTGATGAAGGTCCTTGTTATCAGGTTGTTGTTCAAAACAACGAATCTCCGGCTATGCTTGCTAAAAAATACGGTGTATCCGTTGAAGAAATTCTTGAACTCAACAAAGATCAAGTCAGAATCTTCAGCGATTGCGAAGGCAAAAAGCATAAAGGATTTTTGGTCGGTGCTGTTATTGACTTACCTTGTGACGCTAATATTGCAAACGCTAAAGGCAACCTCACAAGCCAGCAGTCTAAACAGCTCTACGAAAATATTTTCGTCAAAAAAGCAAACGAAGGCGATGTCTGGTGCGAAGAAAAACAGGCTACCAGAAAAGAACTCTACGACCTCGCCGTCAAAAACGCTCAAAAACGCTTTGAACAAGACCAGGCTCAACAAAAGAAACAAGCTCAATAAGCTTGATAAGCTAAATAGGTTTCTTTATTTGAAACCAGGTATGAAATACAATATGAAATACAATAAAAGCACCGCGCATTTGCGCGGTGCTTTCTTAAATTTTGGTTTATTAATAATCTAAACACATGTAACATTATAAAAATTTTTACCGCAAATATTTTTATTTTAATGTATAATGTTTAAAAACGTGGTGTTAATATGATTTGGAAGAAATTCAAAAAATTTAATTTATATATAAAATAAGGAAAAAGTGTTTGCTTTTTCCTTTTTTGTAGTTGTTTTACAGCATTAATGGAGAAAATAATGGTCGTACCAAAACAGAAAAAGTTGCATAAAGCAAAAATTACAGAAATATCACAGGTGTCCAAAACTCTGTATTATATAAAATTTAAACCGGAATCTGTGTTCGAGTCGAAGCCCGGTCAATTTGTTTCTATATTGTGTCCAAATCATACTTTGCGCCGTCCGTTTAGTATAGCAAGTCTTGAAAATAATGAAATAGGGGTTTTGTTCAAGAAAAAAGGAAGCGGTACGGAATATATGGCGGGTTTGAAAACAGGTGATATAATTGATTTTCTCGGTGCTTTAGGTAACGGGTTTAAATTTGATAAAGACAAGAAATCTTTGTTGATAGGTGCGGGCGTAGGTGTTGCTCCTGTTTATTATTTAAAAAGCGAGATAGACAAAGCTGGCGGTGACAGCAAATTAATTGCAGGTTTTATGACAAAAGATGAAATTCCTTCAAATATGTCATTCGATGAAATTGTAACAAACGACGGGTCTTTAGGGCTAAAAGGCAGTATACTGGACTATGTTGAACAGGAGATTTCCTTTTACAAGCCTGATGTTATTTATTCTTGCGGTCCTCATATAGTTTTGAAAATAGTCACGGAAATTGCTCAAAGGCATAGCATATCGTCTTTTGTGGCGCTTGAAAAAGTTATGGCGTGCTCTATCGGTGTTTGCCGGGGATGCGTAATAAAGTTACAGAAAAACGGAACGACTGTTAACGCTTCTGTTTGTCAGGACGGACCGGTATTTAGAGGAGACGAAGTTTTATGGCAGTAGATTTGAGTGTAAATAAAGGTAAATTAAAACTTAAAAATCCTATATTAACTGCATCCGGCACTTTTGGCTACAATTTTGAATACGCAAGGTTTGTAGATGTTGCGTCTTTGGGTGGTATTGTCACGAAAGCCATATCCATAGAACCAAGACCGGGCAATGATTGGCAAAGAATTTGCGAGACATATGGCGGTATGATTAATTCTATCGGACTTGAAAATGTCGGGGTTAAAAAATTTATTGAAGAAAAACTTCCGTTTTTGATAAAAGGCAATGTGAATTTTATTGTAAATCTTGCGGGTTCAAGCATTGACGAGTATGTAAAACTTGCACAAATATGTGAAGAAAATAAAATAAATGCAGTGGAATTAAATGTTTCATGTCCCAATGTAAAATCAGGCTGTCTTGAGTTCGGAACGGATGAAAAAGTTTTGCAAAGTCTTGTTTCTCAGGTGAGGGCTGTTTTTTCAGGATGTTTGATAGTCAAGCTTACTCCCAATGTTACATCAGTTGAAAAAATAGCATTTGCTGCACAAGAGGCAGGAGCAGATGCCGTATCTGCAATAAATACGGTAAAAGGCTTGAGTATAAAAGTCCGATATATTAACGGAGAGTTTCAAAAAGAAACGATGCAGGGCGGGTTGTCCGGTAAGGCAGTGAAACCAATTGCACTGGGAGTGGTGAATCGGATATCGAAAATTCTTGATATTCCTGTAATAGGAATAGGCGGGATTTACAGTCTTGAAGATGTATTTGAATTTTTTGCCGTCGGGGCTGAGGCTGTGCAAATAGGAACTGCGAATTTTACCCATCCGGATATCAGCGAACGGCTAGTTAACGAGCTTAAAGGTTTTATGGAAGCCAACGGTTTTCTGTCTTTAGATGAATTGAAAGAAAAGTTAAGAGGTGAATAATATGTCAAATGAAGTTTTGGAATTGCTTGAGAAAACAGAAGGTGTGCTGCACGGACATTTCTGTCTGACATCAGGTCTGCACTCTGATATTTATTTTCAGTGTGCAAAATTGTACCAGTATCCGGATATAGTTGAAAAAATTGCAAAAAAACTTGCTGAAACATTGAAGGAGGTGGAGTTTGATACAATTGTTGCACCGGCTATCGGGGCATTGATAATTGGATATGAAACTGCTAAACAGTCAGGCAAAAGAAATTTATTTGTTGAACGAAAAGACGGAGTAATGCAGCTAAGACGCGGCTACCAGCTTTCAAAAGGCGAAAAAATAGTAATTATTGAGGATGTAATTACTACCGCAAAAACTATTAAAGAAACTATTGAAGCGACAAAAGAATACGGGGTTGAAGTTGCAGCAGTTGGCTGTATCGTAGACAGAACTTGCGGAAAGACCGGATTGAATATAAAATCTCTTATGCAAATCGAGCCTGTCACATACGAACCTGAAAACTGTCCGCTCTGCAAACAGGGTGTACCTCTTGTAAAACCCGGAAGCCGTGAGGTTAAAGCAGGTGTTTAATCATTTAATAGATATCGAAAGGCTTTCAACAGAGGAAATTTCGGATATAATTTCTACCGCGCAGGCTTTTAAAAAGGACACAATTACCTCCTGTGCAAAAGGAAAAACCGTTTGTCTTATGTTTTTTGAAAATTCTACAAGAACGCGCTGTTCATTTGAACTTGCAGCAAAAAAGCTCAAAATGCATGTTTTGAATTTTGACATAGGGACAAGTTCTTTTTCTAAGGGCGAAAGTATAAAAGATACTTTTGAAAATCTTTATTTCATAGGTGTTGACGCAGTAATTTTAAGACACAGTGAAAATAAAATCATTGACAGGATACTTGAAAATATTTCATATCCTCTGAAATTTGTAAACGCAGGAGATGGAAACTGTGCACATCCTACTCAGGCGCTTCTTGATTACATGACTATGCTTGAAAAAATCGGAAGTGTTGAGGGGAAAAAGATTGTAATTGCCGGAGATGTTGCACATTCCCGTGTTGCAAAATCAAACCTTGCTTTGCTTAAAAGATTTGGGGCGGAGGTGCATTTTTGCGCACCTGAATACTTTATGCCTGAAAATCCTGAGAAGTTTAATGTTATCTGGCATGACAATCTGGAAGAAGCAATATCCGGTGCTGATGTTGTAATGCTGTTAAGGGTTCAAAATGAAAGACTGGATTCAGAGACTGTTAAAAAATGCGGTAACTATTCCGACAAATACAAACTATCTTCTGAAATTTTGAATAAATATGCTCCGAATGCAGTTCTTATGCACCCCGGACCCGTGAACAGAGAGGTTGAGATTACGTCGGAGCTGCTGGATTCAACAAAAGGCGTGACAATTCTTGAACAGGCAAGAAACGGGCTTTTTGTCAGGATGGCAGTGTTGAATAAAATGTTTGGAGAAAAAGACGAATGATTTTTAAAGGCGCAAAAGTAATTAGTCCGGAAAACGATTTAAACGGTATTTATGATATAAGGACAAGCGACGGTCTGATAATGGATATTGCGCCTGAAATAAGGGCAAAAGAAGAAACAATAGATTTGAACGGAAAAATAATTGTGCCGGCATTTGTTGAAATGCACTGTCATTTAAGAGAGCCGGGTTTTGAGGATAAAGAAACAATCGACACCGGTGTTGAATCGGCAATAGCTGGCGGTTATGCCGCAATTTGTCCTATGGCAAACACCATGCCGGTAAATGATAATACAGAAATTCTTAAATATATAAAAAATAAAAACGGTAAAATAGGAGTTTATCCGATATGCGCAGTAACAAAAAATCTTACTTCCAAGGAACTTACAGATTTTTACGGACTTAAGGCTTTTGGGGCAATTGCTTTTTCAAACGACGGAAAGCCGATTGAAGATATGGAAGTATTAAAAGAAGCTTTGAAAAAGGCACAAGATAAGGATGTTCTTATAATTTCCCACGCGGAAGACAGCTTAAAATCTCCTTATGACAACGGTTCCGAGTATGAGGCTGTAAAAAGAGAACTTGAAGCAGTAAAAGAAACAGACGGGCGGCTCCATTTTGCTCATATATCTACAAGAGAATCGCTTGAGTTAATTGCAGAAGCGAAAGAAGACGGCTGGAATGTGACATGCGAGACAGCGCCTCATTATTTTACCTTTTCAAAGGACGATATAGTGAATAATGAAGCAAGATTCAAAATGAATCCGCCGCTTCGCTCGAAAGATGATGTCAAAGCTGTGACAAACGGGCTTATTGAGGATGTAATAGACGTTATAGCAACAGACCATGCGCCGCATACTTTCGCGGAAAAGACTATGCCTTTTGACAAGGCGCCTATGGGAATTACAGGGTTTGAGACGGCATTTTCGCTTGCCTATACAAAGCTTGTGAAAACAGGTTATATGACCCTTGCTCATCTTGTGAAAAAGATGTCGGTTAATCCGGCTAAAATTCTCAATCTTCATAATTTTGGACATATCCGGCAGGCGTTTCCGGCTTATTTTGCGGTGATTGACCCTGATTATGAGTGGGTTGTCGACCCTGAGAAATTTAAAACAAAATGCAAAATATCTCCGTATACAGGTATGAAATTGCAAGGAAAAGTGATTAAGACAGTAATAAAGGATAAAATTTATGACAATTAACCCAGAAATCAAAGAAAAAATTGTTCTTGCGCTCGATGTTGATACAGTCCGACAGGCAAAAGAGCTTATAACGGAACTCAAAGACTATGTGGGTGTATTTAAGGTGGGATTACAGTTTTATACGGCTAATGGCGGTGAAGTATTTGAGTTTATGAAAGATATTGGCGCAAAGTTTTTCTTTGATGTAAAGCTTCTTGATATTCCAAACACCGTAAAAAAAGCGTCAGAAAACATTGTAAGAAGCGGTGCAAGCTTTTATAACCTCCATGCACTCGGCGGTGCTGAAATGATGAGACAGTCTGCTGAAGGTGCACAGGCTGCTGCAGCGGAAATCGGAGCGCAGATGCCGGTTATATTGGCTGTTACGGTACTTACAAGTATAAATGACGATGTTTTGAATAATCAGTTAAAAATTCCCTTTAATTCGCTTGATTATGTCGCAACGCTGGCTAAACTTGCTAAAGACAGCGGCATGACAGGAGTGGTGGCTTCCGTTAACGAAGCAAAGAGAATAAAAGAAGTATGCGGCAGTGATTTCAAGGTTTTATGTCCGGGTATTCGTCCCGAGTGGTCAGTGAAAGGCGACCAGAAAAGACCGGCAACACCTGCTTATGCAATTGAACAGGGTGCGGATTGGCTTGTTATCGGGCGTGCGGTGACGGCTGCTGAAGACAGATTAGGTGCAATGAAAAAGATATATGATGAAATAGAGAAGGTAATGTAAATGGCTAAATTATTACTGGATAACGGAAGGGTTTTTGAAGGAAGGTCAATAGGTGCAGATGGCACGTCGTTTGGGGAAATCTGCTTTAATACCTCAATGGCGGGTTATCAGGAGATATTGACAGATCCGTCTTATGCTGAACAGGTTATTGTAATGACCTACCCTGAAATCGGCAATTACGGATTGAATAAGGACGATTTTGAATGTTCGAGAGTAAATGCTACAGGATTTGTAATAAAAAATTACTGTGAGAAAGAAAGTCACTATAAAAGCTCGATTACCTTAAGTGATTACTTGAAAAAGAACGGTGTTGTTGCAATTTCAGATGTTGACACAAGAGAATTGACGACGGTTATAAGAGAAGCAGGTGCAATGAACTGCGTTATCACGACCGGTGAAATTACCGAGGAACTTAAAGAGCAGCTTAAAAAATATTCGATGAGTAAGGATGTTGCGCTTAATGTTTCGAGAAAAAATATTGAACACTTATCAGGGAAAGGTCCTAAGATAGGTCTTATAGATGTTGGTGTAAAGAAAAGCATTATCGACAATTTCAGGATACACGACTGTGATTTGACTATTTATCCGGGTGATGTTTCGGCTGATGAAATATTGAAAGGAAACTTTGATGCGGTTGTTATCTCAAACGGTCCCGGAGACCCGCAGGATGCCATAACTACAATAAACACTGTTAAAGAACTTATCGGCAAGGTTCCTCTATACGGTATATGTCTCGGGTATCAGATTTTATCCATTGTGCTCGGTGCAAAGACCTATAAACTGAAATATGGTCACAGAGGCGCAAATCACCCTGTTATTAACCTTGAAACAAACAAGGTTTTTATCACTTCACAGAATCATGGCTATGCGACAGACGTGACGACTTTGCCGTCAAACTGTATTGCCACCTACAAAAATCTGAATGATGACACGCTTGAAGGATTTAGATGTCCGGAGCTTGAGATTGAAGCTGTTCAGTTCCATCCTGAGGCTGCGCCAGGTCCCTCGGATGCAAATCTTATTATTAACCAGTGGGTTGAACAGATAATAGAGCGCAAAAAAAGCAAAGGATTTTTCTCAAAATTCAGTATTAAAGAAATCATGGAAAAACTTAGCAGAGGTAAAGAAAATGCCAAAAAATAATGATATAAAAAAAGTTTTAGTAATAGGCTCGGGACCGATTGTTATAGGTCAGGCGGCGGAGTTTGACTATGCGGGTGTGCAGGCATGCAGAGCACTTAAAGAGGAGGGGATAAATGTTGTTCTCGTAAACTCAAACCCTGCAACCATTATGACGGATGAGCATATTGCAGATAAGGTCTATATCGAACCGCTTACGATAGAGGCATTTGAGTATATTATAAATAAAGAACGTCCGGACGGACTTATTGCCAGTCTTGGCGGGCAAACCGGTCTTAATCTTGCGGTCAGTCTTTATGAAAAAGGCATTTTGGACAAGTATGGAGTTAAACTTCTTGGTACAAAAATAGACGCAATAAAAAACGCAGAGGACAGAGAGCTTTTTAAAGAGTTGATGATTGAAATAGGCGAGCCTATCCCTGCCAGCAAAACTGTTTCAACTCTGGCGGAAGCGTTGGATTTTGCAAGAGAAATCGGGTTTCCTCTTATTATTCGTCCGGCTTTCACTTTAGGCGGTTCGGGCGGCGGTATTGCTTCAAACCAGCAGGAGTTTGAGGATATTGTGCATTCGGGGTTGTTAAGAAGTCCTATTTCTCAAGTACTTATTGAAAAGAGTATTGCAGGTTATAAAGAGATTGAATACGAGGTTATGCGTGACGCAAACGATACGGCAATTGCAATCTGTAATATGGAAAATATTGACCCGATTGGTATACACACAGGCGACAGTTTTGTCGTTGCGCCGTCGCAGACATTGACAAACAAAGAATACCAGATGTTAAGGACGTCGGCACTTAAAATCATTAGGGCATTAAAAATTGAAGGCGGCTGTAATGTTCAATATGCCCTTGATACAAAGAGCAACCGGTACTATGTTATCGAGGTAAATCCCAGAGTAAGCCGTTCATCAGCGCTTGCGTCAAAGGCTACCGGTTTTCCGATTGCGAAAGTGACGACAAAAATTGCAATAGGTTATTATTTGCATGAGATATCGAATGCAATCACAAAAAAGACGGTGGCTGCATTTGAGCCGGCTCTGGATTATGTTGTCACAAAAATTCCGAAGTGGCCTTTTGACAAATTTGCACAGGGTGACAGACTTTTGGGTACAAAGATGAAAGCAACCGGCGAAGTTATGGCAATAGGTCGCACGTTTGAAAGTTCTTTTAAAAAAGCCGTAACTGCGATGGAAGACAAAAATACCGGGCTTGTCAGAAGAAAATATATGCAGCTTAGTGACGATGAACTTAAAGCACTGCTGCATGTACAGGATGACAGAAGAATTTTCAGGGTTGCGGAAGCTTTGACAAGGCGTATAAGTGTTGATGAAATAAACCATATAACAAAAATTGATAAGTGGTTTATTTACAAAATTAAAAATCTGGTTGATTTTGAACAAAGGCTCAAAGGCGAGATTTTGACGCCTGCGTTATATAAAGAAGCTAAAGAAAAAGGTTTTCTTGATGCTGAAATTGCCGTTTTTTCAAAGAAAAAGCTTTCTGATGTTGAAAAAATCAAAGAAGAAGCAGGTATTAAGGCGTCGTTTAAAATCGTTGATACGTGTGCTGCGGAATTTCAAGCGTATACGCCGTATTACTATTCAACTTACGGAGAGTATGACGAGAACACAACCGACAAAGATCGGGAAGGCATACTGATTCTCGGTTCCGGTCCCATCAGAATCGGACAGGGAATTGAATTTGATTACTGCTCAGTACATGCTGCTTGGGCAGTCAGGGATAACGGATATAAATCGTTGATTGTAAACTCAAACCCCGAAACACTTTCCACGGACTTTGACGTTGCGGATAAACTATTTTTCGAGCCAATGAACATTGAATATATTATGAATATAGTTGATTCGGAAAATCCCAAAGGAGTAATGGTTCAGTTTGGCGGTCAGACGGCAATAAATCTTGCGCCGAAGCTCAAAGAGAGAGGGGTTGAAATAATCGGTACCTCTCTTGAATCAATAAATATTGCAGAAGACAGAAAACTGTTTGAAAAATTATTGAGGGATTTGAATATACCGCAGCCCAAAGGTCGTGCTGTAAGAAAGGTCGAAGACGCCATAAAAGCACATCAGGAACTCGGATTTCCGCTTCTTGTCCGTCCTTCTTATGTTATAGGCGGACGTGGCATGCAGGTCGTTTACAACGAAGATGAAATGCTCACATACTTCAATTCAGCCTTAAAATTTTCTGATGAACATCCTGTCTTAATTGACCAGTACATTGAGGGCAAGGAGGTTGAACTTGATGCAATTTCAGACGGCGAAAATGTTTTAATACCGGGTATCACAGAGCATATCGAGCGTGCCGGAGTTCATTCCGGTGACAGTATGGCTATTTATCCGACACAGAAAGTTAAGCCCGAGGTTATTGAAAATCTTGTTGATTATACGAACAAAATAGCAAGAGCGTTAAAAATTAAGGGCTTGATGAATATACAGTTTGTCTTAAAAGACGATATAGCTTATGTCATTGAGGTAAATCCCCGTGCGTCCAGAACGGTGCCTATTATGAGCAAAGTTACAAATACACCAATGGTAGAAATAGGTATAAATGCTGCTCTCGGTAAGTCGATAATTGAACAGGGGTACAAACCCGGACTTGTTGAAAAGACCTCGCTTGTTTGTGTAAAAGTTCCGGTTTTCTCGTTCCAGAAATTGAACAGAATAGACCCGGCTCTTGCACCTGAAATGAAGTCTACAGGCGAAGTCTTGGGAGTTGACACCTCTTTTGAGAGGGCTCTTGTTAAAGGTTTTCTTGCTGCCGGATACACATTTCCTGAAAGACGCGGGGATGTGCTTTTGTCATTGAATAACCACAATAAGCCCCAGTCGGAGGATATCGCAAGAACTCTGGTTGAACTCGGGTACAGGATTATTGCGACAACAGGAACTCATAACTATCTTGAATCACAGGGTATCCGGTCAAAAGAGATTGAAAACTTTGATATGGAAAAAATTCAGGAGTCTATGAAAAAGAAAAAACTCTGTTTTGTTATAAACACTCCGACTTCTAATGCAAATTCAGCGAGGGTCGGTTCGGAAAACAGAGGATTTTTGATAAGAACGATTGCGGAAATGTATTCAACGCCGTGTTTTACTTCTATAGATACTGCAAGAGCATACTTAAAAGCAATGAAATACTATATAACAAATCCTGAGTTGACATACGACAGTATTGATATGTACAGGAAGTAATATATTTATATTCGCAAATTTCTTATTGGGTTATTTATAAAATATAAATAACCTAATAAGAGACGATTTATATTTCATAAATTAAATATTAATTTTTGTAAAGGTACAATGTCGTGATATATAAACATGGGATTAACAACAAACACGGTCGCACCAACTGAGTACATAAAAATCGGAGGTGTAAGCTACAATTCAAATGAAGTTAAAGAGTACAATTATGACGGAAAAAAGAACACTGTTGTTTTAAATAACGGGGTTAAAATTGAGTATCCGAACCAAGATGCAGACAATTTTGCTCATGTTTCTTCAGGAGACAAATTAACTGATTCAGGTCAAAAAATAACAAATACAGATATTTCCAATTTAATTGGCGGTCATGTTTCAGGTACAACTGATGGTATGGACACAATTGCCTTGAGAGGTTCTGAAGGAACTACGGTAGATGTTCAAAAAGATTTTCTTGATGACCAGGTTTTGATAATGGATTCAAGCGAGAGAAAATCCAAAAATAATAAAGTACTGACAAATCACGGTGATACCATAGAATTTATGACAGATAAAGTTGACGCAAATGTTGCCGGAGGAGGCGTAACATCAGAAGAATCTCTGGCGTGGGGTATTGCCGGCGAACCTAAAAAAAGCCTGATTGATAAATTATTAAGCTGGTTTTAACTAAAATAAATTTTTACAGCATAAACAAAAGCGGTCAGTTTTTATCTGACCGCTTTTTAAATATTTGAAACTTCAATTAGAATGCACACATTCTGTGTACTCTGACGAAGTTTGTTCTTCCTGTAATAAGGTTAGGGATTGAACCGATAATGATTACTCTGTCATCCTTTTTGTATTCTGTTTTTTCAAGGAGCAGTTTGTCGATTTTTTTCAGCAATTCATCATTTAAAACGACATCCCAGTCCTTGCAATAAGGGTGCATGTCCCAATAAATATTGAGTTTTCTGCATGTTTTTTCCTGATCTGAAATTGCAATAACGGGAACTGACGGTCTTAATTTTGAAAGCAGTTTTGATGTGTATCCTGTATGTGTGAATGCAAGAATAGCTTTTGCTCCAAGGTCTTCTGCCATTTTAACAGCAGAAGCGGCTATTGCCTGCGGAGTCGGTTCATAGTGAGGATTCATTGCCAAATCAAGGTTATAGCAGCAAAAATCACTCTGTTCTACATCATGTGCAATCATTGCCATCATTTTTACAGCTTCGACAGGGTGTTTGCCTGCTGCGGTTTCTCCGGAAAGCATAACAGCATCGGCACCATCAAGAATTGCGTTCGCAACGTCAGACGCTTCCGCTCTGGTAGGGATGGGTTCTTCTATCATTGATTCGAGCATTTGTGTTGCAACTATGCAGGTTTTTCTGTAATCAAATGCCGCGTCAATGATTTGTTTTTGTACTATCGGAACTTTTTCCGGTGAAAGCTCAATACCGAGGTCGCCCCTTGCAACCATAACCGCATCAACAACTTCAAGAATTGAGTTTATATTTTTAACTGCTTCAGGTTTTTCAATTTTTGCAATTATCGGAATATCTGCACCAAAATGGCTCAAATATTTTCTTGCAAGCAAAACGTCGTCTTTGTCTCTTACAAATGAAAGTGCAAGATAATCAGCGTCATTGTCAACGGCAAATTTAATAAAATCAACGTCTCGTTCTGTTATTGCTGAAACACTTTTTGTTCCCCCCGGGATGTTTATACCTTTTCTCGGTTTAAGCAGTTCGCCGTGAACAACTTTTACGTGAACTTTTGTTCCTTCTTTTTTAACAACCTGAATTTTAATTTTTCCGTCGTCTAAAAGAATATATTCACCCTCAAATACGTCTTCTGCAACCCCTTTGTAGTCAACAGGGATGATATTCGGGTCGGTCTGTTCCAGACCGTATTCCAAAACAAGTTCCATACCCGGTTCGATTTTGACCGGTTCAATCAAGTTTCCGACTCTGATTTTCGGACCTTGAAGGTCAATCATAATCGGGATAAAAGTTTGCAGCCTTTTTGCTACTGCTTTCACTTTTTCTATAGTCTGGCGGTGTTCTTCCGCAGTGTTGTGTGAGGTGTTAATCCTGAACATCGTAGCGCCTGCGAGAATCATTTCTTCGATTATTTTTTCATCGCGGCTGACAGGACCAAGTGTGGCAACAATTTTTGTCTTGTTTTTCTTAATGTTAATCATTTTCTTACGTCCTTATTAATAATTTCGACTAGTGTAATCTTTTTTTATTTTGTAATAAATGCAGTTGTAGCTTCCATTTCTTGCGGAGAAGCATAAATTGCATGACATCCGCAATCAACGTGAACAATTTCACCGGTTACCCCTGAAGACAAATCAGAAACAAGGTAAAGACCGGTTTTGCCTACGTCTTCAAGAGTTACGTTTCTGTTGAGAGGTGATTTTAAGATTGCAGCTTTGAGCATTTTGTCAAATCCGGAAATACCTTTTGCCGCAAGAGTTTTAACAGCACCTGCAGAGAGGCAGTTTACTCTTACACCGCTTTTTCCGAGATCTTCTGCAAGGTATCTTGCGGAAGCTTCGAGAGTTGCTTTAGCAACACCCATTACATTGTAGTTTGCAACAACTTTTTCTGATCCGAGATATGTTAATGCAAGCATTGCACCGCCTTCGTTGAAAAGCGGTCTTGCGCATCTTGCCATAGAAACTAACGAATAGGCACTAACACTGAGAGCCAAGTCCCATCCGGCTTTTGATGTATTGATAAATTCTCCGGAGAGGTCTTCTTTGTTTGCGAATGCTACGGCGTGGATTACAAAATCCAGTTTTCCGTAAGTTTTTTCATATTGTGCAAAAACTGATTTCATCTGTTCTTCGTTGGTTACGTCGCATTCAACAATCAATTTTGAACCCATTTCCTCTGCGAGCGGTCTTACTCTGGATTCCATTGCTTCGTTTGCGTAAGTAAAAGCAATCTCTGCACCTGCCTCATGGATTTGTTTCGCAATAGAATATGCTATACCTCTGGTATTAGACACACCGAAAATAATCCCTTTTTTGCCTTCCATCAATTTCATAAATAATTCTCCTTATTATTTGTTATCTAAATAATAATATTAAAATAGAACCATGTCTATTTTTTTTTACAAAAAAGTGCTACAATGTAAGCAGTTAAAAATGTGTTTGTTAATTTTATTTAGGAATCGAGGTTATTGGTTATGAGTAACGGCTACGGCAGAAATTTATTCAGAAAATCTGCACCAAAAAGTACATCTGAAAACAGATTTAAAAAATTCAGAAAACATATTACTGACAGAATACTTGCAAAAATAGAAGAAAAATCTATCGGTCAAAATACTCTGCCTGTTACAGAATAGATTTGTATTCTTCGACATACTGTTTTGCGCTTTTGTCCCAGCTGAAATCTTTTTTCATTGCACTTTGTACAAGTGCCTTCCAGGTTTCTTTGTCTTTGTAAACATCGAGAGCGTAGTTTATACAATCTAACATTGCATAAGAATCATAGTTCCAGAATTTGAATCCGTCAGAATTTTCAAGCGGGTATCCGATTATTGTGTCATCGAGTCCGCCTGTTGCTCTTACTATGGGAATAGATCCGTATTTTAAGGCAATTAACTGTCCCAATCCGCAAGGTTCAAATGCTGACGGCATAAGGAACATATCGGAGCCGGCATAAATTTTGTGACTTAAATTTGCACCAAATTCAATTCGTGCTCTGATATTAGAACTCGTTCCGCTCAGGTACCTGAACATATCTTCGTATTTGTAAGCACCGGTGCCAAGTATAATAAGCTGTGCATCAATCTGTTTTAACCGTTCGCAGATTGGTCCTATTAAATCAAACCCTTTTTGTTCAACAAGTCTGGATATTATTGCAATAAGCGGTTTTTCGGGATTGTATTCAAGACCGAACTCTTTAAGCACTTCTTTTTTGTTTTCAGTTTTGTATTCAATATGTTTTTCATCATAATTTTTTATTATGGACTTGTCTGTTTTGGGGTTATAAACATCGTAGTCTACTCCGTTTAAGATTCCGACAAGTTTGTGCGCATTGTGATTGAGCGTCCAGTCGAGACCGTTCCCGCCTTCATAGGTTTTTATTTCACGTGCATAGTTTGGCGATACAACAATAATTTTGTCTGAATAGTTTATTGCACCTTTCATCCAGTTGAGCATTCCGAAATGCTCTAATCCCCAGCAGTTCCATACATATTTATGGTCAATCTGTGCAAAATAAAGTAAATCATCAAACCATTGACCCTGATATGCAAGGTTGTGAATACTGAAAACATTTTTTGTGCTGCTGAAGAACGGGTCATCTTTGTAATTTACTTTCATATAGACCGGTATCATTGCCGTATGCCAGTCATTTGAGTGAATAATGTCGGGTTTAAAATTCAAAAGTTTTGCGTATTCTATAGCAGCATGCGAAAAAGCTATGAATCTTTCGTGTTCATATCTCGTGTCTATACATCTGGGATAAACTTCTTTAAACGGTGCAAAATATTTGTTGTTATCCAGAAAGAAAACATTTATATTCGTACCGGGAAGTTTTGTTGTTTTTAATCTGAAATAATATTCGCCATAGCTGTAGTTTATCGTTAACTTAGAATTTTCTATCTCTTTTATCCTGAACTTTTCTTCATCAATAAAGCCGTGCAAAGGGGTAAAAATTGCAATCTCATGTCCCATTTTTTCAAGTACTTTAGGCAGACTGCCCACAACATCCGCCAATCCTCCGACTTTAGAAAACGGTGCAACCTCAGCTGATACAAACATTATTTTCATATAAAAACCCTCTATATTTATATGAAAATTATATCATAAATATTTATCAGTCAAAAATTGGATTTTGCTTATTATGCTATAATTTGTGGATATGAACATTGTAGATATTAATAAAAATAAAAGAACACAAAAATTAATTGAACAACTTCTCCAAGTCTGGGAATGTTCAGTTAAAGCAACGCATTTGTTTTTGTCAGAAAAGGAAATAGAAAATATTAAACAGTATGTTCCGCAGGCATTAAAAGAAGTCGGATATTTAACAGTATTTGAGAATGAGAATAAAAATCCGGTTGCTTTTATGGGGATAGAAAATCACAAACTTGAAATGCTTTTTGTTGCGGCTCATGAAAGAGGGAAAGGGATTGGTACAAAGCTAATCCAATATGGTATAAAAAAATATTCAATAAATGAACTGACCGTTAATGAGCAAAATCCAAATGCTAAAAAATTTTATGAAAAGAATGGTTTTTTTGTATACAAAAGAACAGACAATGATGAACAAGGTAAGCCGTATCCGTTGTTGTATATGAAAAATAAATAGGTGTTGACCGCAGGCATGAGTATTTACGCCGAACTTGTCTGCATTGTGAAAGAGTCAACAACAGAATACTATAATATGAGAATATCTCTGGGACTGGAGTATGCGTAATTTTTCACCAATTATTATCCTAATGCTTGGATTGGTTTAATCTTTTTTATATCATCAGCAATATTGCGTCTTGCAATTCTAAGCTCATAATCTTCCTGATAACGCAGGAAATAGCCTTGAGAAAGCCCAAAGTATGTCGTCAAACGCAAATCTGTATCTGCTGTAATTCTTCTTTGACCTTTAATAATCTGATGTATTCTGTTTGGCGGTACAAAAATTGCATTGGCTAATGCATTTTGCGTAAGATTAAACGGCTCAATAAATTCTTCCTTGAGCATTTCTCCTACAGTTGTTAATTCAATATATTCAGCCATGAGAACATCTCCTATTTAAGTATTATCTATTTATATTATATAGTACGTATCACGTAATTTCAACCCTGCAAGAAAAGTTTATTAAGATAAATAACTAAAACCTAGTGATAATCAATTATTTCAACATCAAAAGAATGATTATCCAGCCACCTGAAACATATTCTAAACTGGTCATTTATACGGATAGAATATTGACCTTGTCTGTCACCTGTTAAAACCTCAAGGCGATTACTGGGCGGAATCTTTAAATCATCAAGAACAGAAGCAACATGGAGCATTCTTAGTTTCTGTAGTGCTCGTTTTTGAATATCTTGAGGAAGTTTCTTCGAAAAATCTTCATTCCATATTTTCTCTGTTTCTTTGCACTTAAAAGATTTAATCATGTGATAATTGTATCATAAAACAAGATAATCTATCTTTATAATTGTATTAGTAGATTGAAGTCTACCCTGTATTTATTAACCTAAGTTGATATTACCAAGAAATTTAGAACGATATTCTTGATGCAGTGTATTAAAAAGGAATTGAAAATCGTTTTCAGGTGCTGCAACTTTTGTACACTTATATTCATTTCCTTTATGTTTAATTATTTCAAATATACGAGAAGAATTGCCTAAACTATCTTTGGGGTATGTTTCATAACCAAAAACTTTGTTATCATTAACCTTTTCTATTAACTTGATTTGTTTTTCTAATACAGTATTTTCTGAATGACTAATACTCGTTTTTAAATTTCTCAAAGCATTATTTCGAATAAATTTAGCTTTGAAATTTTGTTGATATTGCTGATTAGAAATTTTTTGTACTTGCATGAAACAAATCCTATTTGTTTAAAAGTGTCGATGGCGGGACTGTCTTGGATTTGCTCCATGCTCGGGAAGTTTTGCTTTTGAACCTGCGGTTCAACACCGCTCAATTTCTTCGCTATCCGGACTTGTTTCACTCTGTCCGTCCGCAAATCCGCTAAACCCGCTATTTTGCGTTTCGCGTCAATACCATCATATAATAAAAAAGACCATAACAAAAGTTATAGTCTTTTTTATTTGTCGACGGCGGGACTTGAACCCGCACGGGTTTCCCCACACGCCCCTCAAACGTGCGCGTATACCGATTCCGCCACGTCGACACATATATTCAATTTTCAATTGCCGCGTATACCTCCCCTCTCGAAAAACGATACATTATCATTTCTCTCGGATTATTTGCAGCTCTGTGTTCTTCTGTTCATCATATTTTACTCTGGTAAAATATTCTTCACACCGAACACTTCCGCTTAACGAGCTCGCTCGGCTTTGAAAAGCCTCGACTCCGCTCTTGCAAAAATCCTCCGGCAGAGTGCCACGTCGACACATATATTCAATTTTCAACAGTACTATAATATCACAAAAAAAAATTTTGCAAAAAAATTTGCCGATGAAGGGACTCGAACCCCCATGAGTTTCCTCGCACGCACCTGAAGCGTGTGCGTCTACCATTTCGCCACATCGGCAAATAAAGATTTCAAAGTTCAATTGAAGGTGCCGAAATGGTATTAAATGAAAAACCTCCGCTCT
>CALVEC010000025.1 GCA_944326475.1 Candidatus Gastranaerophilales bacterium | reverse complement strand
GGGGAGGGTTAGGGTGGGGAGTGTTTAAATGTCAATAATCGTATTTTTTGCAAAAAACTTCTGTCATCCTGAAGCGGCAAATCGGGTGCGCAGCGACAATCGTGTGTGTTCAGGATCTTACACACTTCGCGTTTTGTGCTGAACGCCGCGCCGGTAAGATGCTGAAATCCGCTTCTTGGATTATTGGCAGCTCGGAATTTTTCCACTCGTTCTTTTTTGCTATGCAAAGTATCAAATTCCTTCGCAGGACGTGCTGGGTGCCCTTCGGGCACACGGCGCACTTGCCAAAATCCGCCAGCATGACAGTTTGGTTTACGTATAAAGCATAGAATAGTACGTCATCCTGAACTTGTTTCAGGATCTGTACAAACACCGACGGCAGCAATAATCCCCGCAAACGGTCAGAAAGACCAAAAGACCGGATAAATTTTCATTAAAATCCTGACAAGCTCTAACCGACGGCTCCGCCCGACAGAGGGACACCCCCTGTTACCCCCGTTTGGTCTGCGCTTTATTCCCTCTCCCGCCGGAGAGGGAGCTGCTAAAACTTAGATTAAAAAAATCTGAAATAATACATCTTGATTATTGTGCATGTTTAATTTATAACTGACATGTAGTAAAAATAACTAAGTACATAAGAGGAGCTAAAAAATGGCTAAAAAAGTTGCAATTAACGGCTTCGGAAGAATCGGCCGTAACACATTAAGAGCAGCAATCAGAGAAGGTATTTTTGATCAAATCGATTACGTTGCTATCAACGACCCCGGTTTGAAACCTGCTGACGCTGCAAGACTTTTCAAATATGACTCTGTAATGGGTAAATTTGACGGCGAAGTAGAAGCTTACGACGAAGGTATCATAGTAAACGGCAAAAAAATTAAATTCTTTGCAGAAAAAGATCCTGCACAATTGCCCTGGAAAGATTTGGGTGTAGAAGTTGTAGTTGAATCTACAGGTTTCTTCACAGATGCAGAAAAAGCAAAAGCTCACATTGCAGCCGGTGCTAAAAAAGTTATCATTTCAGCTCCTGCTACAAACGAAGACAAAACAATTGTATTGGGCGTAAACGACAAAGAATACGATCCTGCTAAACACAATGTTATTTCTATGGCATCTTGCACAACTAACTGCTTAGCACCTGTTGCTAAAGTTATCGACGAAAAATTCGGTATTGTTAAAGGCTTGATGACTACTGTTCACTCTTACACAGGCGACCAGAGAATCTTAGACGCAGGTCACAAAGATCCCCGTCGTGCAAGAGCAGGCGCTTTGAACATTGTTCCTACAAAAACAGGTGCCGCAAAAGCTGTTGCTCTTGTATTACCTCAACTCAAAGGCAAATTGGACGGTTTCGCTATGCGTGTTCCTACACCGGACGTTTCTTTGGTTGACGTTGTATTTGAACTTTCAAAAGACGTTACGGTTGAAGAAGTTAACGCAGCATTAAAAGAAGGCGCTGACGGACACGTTCTTTGCTACACAGAAGAACCGCTCGTATCTTCTGACTATGTTGGAACATCTCAATCTTCTACGGTTGACGCTTTGTTAACACGTGTAATGGGCGGCAATCAAGTTAAAATCATTTCTTGGTACGACAATGAAATGGGTTACTCTACAAGATTGGCTGAAACAACAAAAATGGTTGCTGACAAATTATAATTTTCGCAAAATAACCTTTGAAAGAGCGGTTGAAAAGCCGCTCTTTTTTACTGCTTTACAAAATTCCCAAAGAAAAAAATTGCACACATTCTAAAGCAATGTTATAATTCCCATACGTGCACACAGGGGAGAGAGTTTAAATGAAACGTTTAATAAGGATTTTAGGTCCGATTGCAAATTTTGATTTTGATAAGCTGTTTTTAGTGCAGCTCCTGTCGCATTTTGCCGATGCAATAATTTTATTTCTTTTCGGTACAATGCTTATACAAATCACAGGCG
Organism: Candidatus Gastranaerophilales bacterium; assembly: GCA_944326475.1. Taxonomy (GTDB): domain Bacteria; phylum Cyanobacteriota; class Vampirovibrionia; order Gastranaerophilales; family Gastranaerophilaceae; genus CALUPY01. The sequence goes on along the minus strand of CALVEC010000025.1, from coordinate 17,366 downwards.
GTGCCGGAAAATCAATCGCAATAGCATTTTGCGCATTTCTTTTACCTCAGCTTTTGTTAGGTGTAATCACCGGCACAATTTGCGACAAGTTACCGAGAAAAGCAGTGCTGTCACTAAGTTTTTTGCTGCGATTTGTTGTATTATTAATGTTGATTTTTACTCCGGAAAAACCGTCCGTCCCGGTTATTTACGCATATTTGTTTGCAATCGGCACCGGAGCTGCATTCTTTTATCCGGCAAAAGCCGCCGCTTTTTCTAACACGGTAAAAAGCGGAGATTTAAAAACCGGAAACATTTTCATATCTCCGACAGGCGCAATCTCCATACTATTAGGAGCATTTGCGGCAAACGTTCTTTTTATGACGGGAATAAAAATCGCATTCGGGACAGTTTGTGCAATGTATCTCGCCGCGTTAGTCTTGATGCAATTTATAAAATTCCGTATTCCGCAAAAACCGTCAAACAGTGTCGGCATTCTTTCCGATACGGCAAAATACTTTGCGAAACACGGAAAAATTTTATATCTCACATCTGTCGCATTGTTTCTTCAATTCACCCTCTCTGTTTTTCTAAACGGATTAAATTCACTGATAACTGACGTTTACGAGCTTTCGGTTATCGATTTAACTTACATAAGAACGCTGCTCGCGCTCGGCATAATTCTCGGCATAGCCGCAGGATTTGTCATTGTAAGATTTTTAAGCGTTTCGCGGCTCATTGCTTACACTTTTCTGACACTTTCAGCAGTGTTTTTAACCGCGCCCCTCTGCACTACTGTAAACACAGCGTGGATATGGCTTTTACCTGCTGGAATTGCAGTCTCCATAATGACCGCAACCCTTGATGCTCTCCTTTTAAAAATTCTGCCGGACAAACATCGAGGCAAAATTTTTGGTTTGCAGCTCGGACTTACAACATTAACATTTATGGGCGGCACTGTAATTGTTGCCAACGCCTTTGGTTTTATAAACCCGGTTGACGCATTCAGAGGCACTGCGTTTTTAACATTTTTACTGTGTGCATGCCTGCCAATATTCGACAAATCGTTTAGAAACCTCGTCTTTCGGGCTGTAAATATCGGTAGTTTAAAACATAAAAACAAGAATGTATAATGCGAATATGCAAAAAATTTTAGAAATCAAAAATCTTTCAGTAAATTATCCTGTCTCATCGGAACTTTTCGGAACGACTAAGGAATATATACACGCCCTCAACAACGTAAGCCTTGATATTTACAAGGGCGAAGTTTTGGGGCTTGTAGGCGAGTCAGGCTGCGGAAAATCGACCCTGGGAAAGGCAGCACTCCGGCTTATATCGTCTGAAGGAAATATTCTTTTTAACGAAAAAAATATAAAAGATTTTAACAAAAAAGAAATAAAAACCTTCAGAAAAAATGCCCAACTTATTTTCCAAAACCCGTTTTCAAGTCTAAACCCCCGCATGACTGTCAGGGAAATATTGCAAGAGCCTCTTATTATACACGGTGTGAGAGGCAAAACAGTAATAAATGAAAAGATTTTGAACATTCTGAAACTTACAGGTCTTGATGAAGAAACGCTCTCAAGGTATCCGCATGAGTTTTCCGGAGGGCAGCGCCAGAGGATAGCCATAGCACGTGCGCTAATACTAAGACCCGTTTTTTTGGTTGCGGATGAGCCGGTAAGCGCCCTCGATGTAAGTATTCAGGCTCAAATCATAAAACTTCTTATGGAACTTAAAGATAAAATGCAGCTTACCATTTTGTTTGTTTCTCATGACCTCGGGGTTGTTAAATATATCTCAGACAGAGTTGCTGTTATGTATCTTGGTGAAATCGTTGAAATTGCGGCTTCCGACGAACTTTTCAAAAACCCGAAACACCCGTATACAAAAGCTCTCCTTTCTGCAGTTCCGACTGTCGGTTCAAAAAAATACACTGATACAGTAAAAATAGAAGGTGATTTGCCTTCTCCCAAAAATCCGCCCAAAGCTTGTAAATTTCACACAAGATGCCCGTTTGCCATGAAAATATGTTCTGAAATTGCACCGGAATACACAAGATTTTCAGCCACACACAAGGCAAAATGCCATCTTTTCAAAGAGTAACCGACTAACTGTTTTTCCCGTAGCCAAGGCTCTGTATAAACTCCGGAATCTCACAAGCCTCAATTGTCCCAACCACAATCTCCCATCCCTCCAAAGCGTTTTCAAGTTCTTCTTTCATGTGAGACAACAATCCCGGTATTATGATGGATTTTTTATTAACTTTTTCTTCGAGATTATATTTTTTAACTGTTTTGGCTACAATCTCCGCCGTAAATTTATCCGCAGACCACGCAGTCAACACACTCATTCCGTCAGACGGTGTTACAACAAGATACGACCCGAACGGCAGTGACTCAAGCTCATTTGCAACTGCAAAATACGTGAGTGCAAAATTTGTCGTCAATACTACAGGTGAATTTTTATCAGGTTCATTGATTTCATACACCTTTGACTCGACTTGCAAAGGCTTTTGCGGGTTTGTATAAATATTTTGCCGCAGTGTACAAAGAGAAGCAAGCATTGCCTCATCAAAATCTTCAAACACAATAATATTTGCATAACGGCATATCAAAAGTGCAGCTTCTGCAGTCGTTTTGGCAATATTATCACTTTGCGGAATTTTTACCATAACAGGGAACGTAAATGGTTCAAATTTTTCCTGTATTGCCATTCTTCGTATATATGTCAGCATTTCCACGGTTTCTGAGATATTTTTCATTTTGGGATTCAAAATAATTTTTTTGTACCCGTCTTTGATTCTTTGCGAAGATAAACGCTCTAAATTGTCCGGATTGTCTGACGATATTACAATCAGATTTTCTTTAAAAGCCTCCGGGTCTTTTGTAATAATTACCGGATTAACCTCTTTGAGTTTTTCAAGCGACTCTGCATCATCAGACTCTAAAATAAGAACAAATCCTTCTGCATCAACTTTCTTCGCTGCTTGAATAAAATTTCCGGTATCTTTTAAATACACTGCATCAACCTTAAAAACATCCCCTATTCTTTCTATCTGAAAATTTCCTACACGCCGCAGTTTTTCATCAAAATCGCTATCTCCGCTATTTAATGATATTGCAAACACGGTTTTGTTTACAAAAGTTTTGTCATGTCTGAACAGGACAGTTTCTCCGCCGGTTTTAACAATATTTTTTGAGCCGATTGTATACTCATGCTGTTTTACCTTAACAGCATCGAGAATTATTGAGCGTAACTCCTCCGGTGCATACGGGCATTTTTCAATCTCTATCTGATTTTTAGCAAGTTTTAATGAAAACGCCATACAAGTCGGGCAGCCGCATTTTTTACAGTTTGCACACTCCTGCTTTTTTGCAGCAGGCAGATATTTAAAAATTTGAAGTCCGCTGAGTTCTCCGCTCATTATTTTACAAGCTCCCTAATAACATTAATATTCTCCGGATGCCACAACACTATTATATTTGTTCCGGCAGAAATCATTGCAGCAGCAGCGGCAGATTCCCAAAGCTGCGCCCGTGTTTCATAATCACCCCATGCCTCCGGATAGTTTGCATTTTTTGCCTCTTTAGCACGGTAGGTTTCTTCTCCGATAAACACAATAATCGGCATATTCAGCATTTTGTCGCCCTCAAATGCAGCCTGTTTAATCCTTTCAATTATACTATATCCATACTCCAGACCGTATCCGAGTCCGCCAGTGTCCGGGTCAATCAGTATCCTGTCTCCGGGAAGCCCCATATCAACAGAAAGTATATTCAATTCCTTAGCCAAATTAATATCAATAGGAGAGCGCAGCGACAGAATATGATTACCCTGCATAACAGCAGGTATAATACTTTCATAAGTTTCTTCCTCGCCGAAGGCGATTATAGATGGACGCGCTGCTGATTTTGCAAGAAGCGGGACAAGTTCTTTGTCTGTTTTTGTATTATTTGCGCCGCGAAGAATCAGTGGCTTTTTAATTAACTTCTCTGCCGTTTGAACGGCATTTTTGATTTCCTCCTCATCAATCCGCTCTATATTAAATTTGACAGAAACAAGGTCAGCTTCAATCTCCGATACTTTTTTCAGTCTGCCTTCAAAATCACAATCCCCGTAAAACTCTTTTAAAACCGCAGGATAAGAAGAATCAATCACATAAGGTATCTCCAGAGCCACAAGCGCCTTTGCTGAATTTTCATTCTCTTTCATAAACGGATATGAAGTATCACCGCCCGCTTTCATATTTCCGATTTTTATTTCTCTTATTTTTAAATTTGGCTGGTAGGGTTTCATCAATACTCCGTAAAAAATAGGTCTTATAACTTTCGTTATATAGACCTATCTTAAAAATTAAATGAATCGGTGTCAATATTTTTATTTTTCATATAGTCAACTGACTCCGATATTATACAGTCATGAATTATTTTAAAAGCTTGTTAGCTAAATAATCATGTGCAAGCTGTGAATTTGCTGTATCTTCAGCCATTGAAGCTGAAACGTACTGAAGTGCACGTTTTTCCTGAGCTACCGGTACAGGATTAACAACTTTTCCCATAGGTTGTCTCTGATAAAAGTCTACAGCTGATTTTGTTTTTAATTTGTCTACAAATTCAGCAAGTCTGGCGTTTGCGTTCAAGGCACCTCTGGCTACTGCGTAAGCTGATGAACCTTCAATTTCCTTGTCCATTTGTATAAGTCTTTTTCTTTCTGCACGTGCTGTATCTCTGAGTTCTACAGGAACTTGTTTAACTAATCTTCTCAAGCTCTGTACATTTTCTGCTTTTAATGACGGAATTCTCATTTTTGTCTCCTTTATCTATAAAATTATTTATTTCGGGTATATACATTTAAACTCGAAAATAATTAAATTTGCGATTATGGAATATATAATTTACAAAAATTAATATTTTCATATAGTCAACTGACCACGGCAATATATTACCCTCTTGGGTTGACACCCGAAAAAAAAGGCTATATAAAAATAATACTATCGAGTAAAGGAGTTTTGTATGAAAAGGTTTATAATGAGCTGGCTTGTTTGTTTTATGTTATGCAGCGCCGTTTGCGCAAAAGAGGAGGACTTTCCCGTAAAACCCGATGCAAAACAGATTGATATAATTTATATACACGGCGCCTATGAGACAAAAGAAGCATTCGACAAATCCGTTAACAATGTTCATGGCGATATGGTAAAACAATTCAGCTCAGACCCTCTTATGTATAAAAAACTTTTGGACAACGGGAACAAAAAAATAGGAGAGGAGCCGGTCATATTTTTCTGGGCTGATAAAACAACAGAAAGTCTCAAGGTTATTGATAAAGCACTGGCTTATGCAAAGAATTTCAGTTCAAAAATTGCACAATTCGGACGCGAAACTCTATCGCATACACTGCATGATGCAATCTGGATTAGCAAAAGCTCAAACTCCCGTGAACTCTTAAACAATCTGAATAATTATGTAAAGACTGAAAGCGAAAAAGGTCAGGAAGTTATCCTCTACGGATACAGCGCAGGCAGTTTGCTCACAGTCCAGTACATGACAAACCGCCTCCCGATACTTGACCTCAATGAATTGTACAATGACAACGACACCTCTTATACGGGCAAATACCTTGCAAACTTAGTAAAAACAACAAAATTTGAACCGACTTGCCTTGACGCCCTGAAAGAAAGCAAGTTGATATTTTACACAGACAGCGATGAATTTGTTGCAAATCCAAACACGGAATACTTGAAAAACACTCTGCCGCAGCTAAATTCCTATACAGAAAAATTCTGTGCACCTAAAAATACGGTAAAAGGTTTTGTCGTTTTCGGCGCGCCGCTCACAACCTTTGATTCAGGCATATCAAAGTCAGGTTCAGCAGAAAACACGCTGTCACAGCTTGTTATGAAACACCTTGTCGAAAATGACATGTTCTTTTTAACAGTAAACTATGCAAATGATTTTATCGGCATGCCGCTCCCGGGTATTCCTACTCTGGATTCATTAAAAGAAAAAGACCTTCTTTCCGATATTGAACCCAAAGGCGGTTTTATCTACGACGATTCAAAAGTTAAAAATCACACGCTGTTCTTCTCTGCACACCTTGCATACTGGAGCAGCGGGAAAAAATTCGCCAAAAGTATTGTAAATGCTTATAATGCCGGCTACAAACATTTTTACGGGCTAAATGATTCCGATGAACGTCTTTAAATATTAGCAGAACCGTCATCTTTAAGCTTTTTCATGGCGTTTTTGGCGCCCTCGGTTTCTTTTGCAAGATTTATAACAAAATCAATCGCCTCTCTGTCTCTGGCAATTGCGTCTTTCAACGCCATTATTTCATCTATGGACAACTCCCCGCTGCCGGTTCTGTTGTACATCATATCACGCATAAGCGACTGCGTTTCATCCTCACAGCCGGGAAGATTCATTTTAAAACTCATCCACTTATGGAACTGATGAAGCATTGAGTAAACATTTACGGGCATGTTTCGCAGAATAAACATATCGCCCGTGGACATTTTCAAAGTAAGTTTTTTCTTTCCGAAAACCGCCAGGAGGACATTTAAATACAACGCCTTAAAGCCTTTTTTGGGCAAAATAAGACCTTCTTCTTCTTTTATAAAATCAAGAAGCACATCGGCATTGTCTATGCGATAGACCGGAGTTCCGTGCTGCTCAATATAATCAAGCATGCCCTCCGGATTTTTTAAATATTTTTTTACTATATTTTTTGTATAAAAATCACGTTTTTCAAGTTCCTGCTCAGTTTTTGCAGAAATTTCAAGCGTTAAATCTCCGTGAGCATAGAATTTACTTCCGCCTGACCTGGTTTTTCTGGTTATTTTTTTATATTCACAATGGAGACGCGATTTTTTTCGTCTCAAAACCAATTCTGTCAGGCGTTTTATAAATTTTGTCATTTTCCCGTCCTTTATTATATATAAAAAACATTCATTGCTGAAAAATTTACCGTATATACTCTGTTTAGTCAAATTCCTTAAAAATAATACTTGAAAAAGAATTGTTTTATTGATATAAAGAATAGAGTCGGACTGCTGACGAATTTGGCAGATAAAACCCGGCAACCCGACATCCGGGCTGATAATCAAATATGACTAATGGCGGGCATCGTCAAGCGGTTAAGACCATGGATTGTGGTTCCATTATGCGTGGGTTCGAATCCCACTGTCCGCCCCATTAACAAAAAGAGTCTCATTAGTAGGCTCTTTTTTAGTAACGTAGGTCTGACTTACTAATCCGACTATATTGCTATTGGTATTTTTTTATTACAAAATTGTAATAAAATATGCATTTTAGGCAATAAATATATTTCATAGGTTATATAATTGATGAAAATTAAGCGAAAGGAAAGTACTTATGAAAATTACTAACAACTATACATTATCAAATACGGGAACATTTAAAGGTAAAATTAACCCGGAGTTAGTAAAAAATTTACAAAATCTTGACAAGGACATTAACCTTCAGATTGTTAAAGACGCTTTTTCAAAAGGGAAAAAAGAACTATCAAAAGAAGATAGAGAAATTTTAAAAGAAGCGGCAAAAAAAGACATCATGCAAGACCTTAAGCTCTATGCAGAGCGTATTGCTAACGAATATTTGGCTAAAAATTTGCCCAAAAATTAAAAATAAAAAATAAAATATAATCCAGTTTAAGATATGTATTCGAATGAAGCCTCTCTTGAACAGTGGATTGAAATGATGTTATAATCACTACTGATAAAATTGTTTACATATATTATAAAGACCGGATTACAAAAATGTTAATTATTATTAACTTAAAGAGACAATCTATTTTATGAAGTAGCAAAAAAGAATATTTTCATACTTTATTCTGCACATATTACAAATAGGAGGTACCATGTTAGTTAATAATCAAACAAATTATCGTCAGCCGTCATTTGGGCGTTTTAGGTTTAGTAATAACGCTAAGGAAGTTGTTTTAAGCAAGATTAATACACCGGCTAAGTTTAAGAAATTCAAAGAGTTATGTGAACTGGAAGAAACCGGCGATAGAGCCCGCAGAAACATTGACATTTTTTTCGTTCGGCATTTTACTGACAGATTGTATACTGAAATCGGTCCCAAAGACTATTTGCAGGGTATTTTTCAATCTACAAATTCATTCTTAAAAAAAATGACTAAGAAAGCAGATGAATTACAAAAACAAAAACAAAAACAAAAACAAACTCCCGGACACACAGATATAGTATCAGAACTTGATAAATTAATTGTAAAAAGCGATAAATGTGAAGTTTATTAACCCGTTTTGGACGTCTTTGGAAAAACCTAAAAAGACTAAAAAACCGGAAGTATCAAACACTGATACTTCCGGTGAATTGGTTGCGGGAGCTGGATTTGAACCAACGACCTTCGGGTTATGAGCCCGACGAGCTACCAGACTGCTCCATCCCGCGCTATTAAATTTTCAACCATCGATACTTGCCGCAGTCTGGTTACCAGACTTTCCTCTCGCAAAACAAGACATTTAGTCTTGTTTTTCTCGGCAGAGTATCCCGCGTTATTGAATTTTCAATTGTCACCGTCCAAAAAACCTCTTTAAAGTTTACAGCCGGTCAAACAATATTCTCTTACACCCCATTATTAAACGCTAAAAAACAAAAATCAATACCTCATTACAAAAAAATACATTTTGGCACCAAAAATATTGATATGATAGAATAGATATATGTCTAATGTTTTAATTGCAGGTGATGATTCAGAACTCAACAAAATCATTGAATCCGCGCTGACTAAAAATTCAATAATATCAGAAATTTTTCAGGATGAAAACGCAATACTGAGCAGACTGGAGAATGAGCAAATCAGCCTTATCATTCTTGATGCCGGGTCGAAAAGTTTTGATGCCGCGATGTTTAGCAGAAAGCTCAAAAGTTACACACATCTGGAAAACATTCTTGTCATTGCTGTTATAGACCCTGCTAAAGACAATCTTGATATTCTAAAAACGACTAATTCTTGTATCACAAAACCGGTGAATGAAAAAATACTGCTGGCGACAGTAAATTCTAATTTAAAACTCAAAAAATCTCTTGATATTCTTTCGCAAAACAACAGCGAACTCGCAAAGAGTCTTTATCAGCTTGATGTGCTGTACAACACAAGTGCACAGTTTGCCGGTTCATTGGATAAGAAGAAATTAATTAATATATTGATTGACGGTCTGGACAAGAGCTTAAGTTTTTCTCTGTCGTATACTCTTGTGTTTAATAGCGAAGATAAAGCAGAACTTTTGATAAATTCCTTAAACGATATCTCCGAAAGACTTTTGCATTCTCTAAAAATGCGCGCAATACTCAGCTATAAGGCATTGTTTGACAAAAAAGAAATTCCCTATGAAATAAATGTCGATGATATTAATGTAATCAAAAATATAAAGCACCCTCTTGAAGTATATGACCTTAACATTCTTAAATTTGACAATCTTTTTGCACCAATCAAAGTCGGTGAAAAATTTTTCGGGCTTATTGAAGTTTTCAGGGATACTGAATTTTCACAGGAAGACACAACCTGCTTTCAGACGCTTGCACGTCAGGTTTCGCTGCCGCTTGAAAATGCAGCGTTATACGAGGAGATAAAAAACACGAATACAAAACTTGAAAAACTGGAACGTTTAAAATCCGAGTTTACATCTATTGTTTCGCACGAATTGAGAACCCCGCTTACTGCAATAAAAAATTCACTTGACATAATGCTTAGCGGAAAAACAGGCGAGACAACTGCTGCCATGAACAAATTTCTCGATATGGCAAAACGCAATGTAGTAAGACTCTCCGGCATAATAAACGATCTTCTGGATTTGACAAAAGTTGAAGCAGGCAAAATGGATTTCCGGTTTGAGAAAGGCAATATAAATTCATCTGTTGAGTTTGTCAAAAATACGTTTGAAAACCTTGCAAAAGAAAAAAATATACTGCTTACCGCCCAAACAGAAAAAAATCTGCCGCTGACATACATAGATGCGCAGCGGCTGGAACAGGTTATAACAAATCTTGTGTCTAACGCCGTAAAATTTACGAATGACAACGGTACCATTTTAATAAAAACCGAGACAATAAAAGCAGATGACATTGAAAAAGAGCGGCTTTTTGACGTAATGAATCCTGTTTTTTACGATAAATACGTAAAAGTTTCAGTAAAAGACAGCGGTATAGGAATTGCCGAAGAAGACATTCCGAAAGTGTTTGACAAGTTTCAGCAGATAGAAAATTCCCTCAGCAGAAAAAACGGAGGCACAGGGCTGGGGCTTCCTATTGCAAAACAGCTTATAGAAGCACATTCCGGTTTTATATGGGTGGATAGTGAGATAAATTGCGGTACGACATTTAGTTTTGTGATTCCGGTGCTTTCCGAAAAAGAAAAATTCGAGCAGGATTTTGAACAAGCCCTTCAAAAGAGCAAAACCGCAAATCATAACCTTTTGCTGTTAAAAATAGAAGAACCCAATAATGCACATCCGTCTATGTCTGACGACCTTAAAGAAAATAAAATATCAATAATTCGCAAGACAACAAATACAAAAGAGGTTTTTTACGAAGAAGACGACAAAAAATGTATAATGATTTTTATTCCGGAGGCAGACAAATTTGCGCAGAATTTTATTGAAAAGAAAGCAGAGAGTTATGTTGAGGGCGAGACCGGGACGGAAAAATATGATATAGTATATTCAACAGTTCTTTTCCCGGCAGACGGAGAAAATGCAAAAGTTTTGCTTGACAGGTGTAATGAGCTAATAAATGCACAAAAAAAGGGGATTAAGATAAAATGAGCGAGGCAAAAAAAATTCTCATTGTAGATGATGAACAGGATATAGTAGAAACATTGAAATTTATGCTCGAAGCAGAAGGATATGAATGCTTTTGCGCTTATGACGGAGAAACGGGACTCAGCCTTGCAAAAGAAATTATGCCGGATTTGATGATACTTGATGTTATGATGCCTAAAATTAACGGGTACAAAATCAGCCGTCTATTGAAATATGACACAAAATACAAAGAAATCCCGATTATAATGGTGACAGCCCGTTCGCAGGAGGAAGACAAGTTAATCGGTCAGGAAACCGGCGTAAATGAATATATAACAAAACCGTTTGAACTTGATGAAATTATAGAAAAAGTGAAAGTGTATCTTGAAGCATAATGGAATTTACTAGAAACAAAACACTGGAAAAACTAAAATACGACCTTGTCCGGGATAATCTCATAAAATATGAAGATTTAGAAACGGCGGAACAGGTAGCAAAAGCCCAGAATACAAACCTCGGGCAGGTGCTTATAAATTCCGGCATTATCCGGGAAAATGTGCTTTTAAAGTTTTTGGAATCAAAGCTGCACATCCCTTATGTAAACCTTGATGATTATTCGCTGGACAAAAAGTGCCTGAGTTATATAAATTTCAATAACGCCCAAAAATATAAGGTCATTCCTCTTTTTGAAATAGAGGGCATTCTTACGGTCGCAATGTCTGATCCTCTGGATTTATTTGCAATTGATAAAATTGTAGAAGATGCAAAATGTGAAATTGAACCGGTCATTTCCTCTGAAAGTGCGGTATTAAAGAAGATAGAAGAATATTACCGAAGCGAAAATTCAGTCGGGCAGATTTTTATAAGTGATGACCAACCAAAGTACGACTGGCGTGATGAATTGCACAATGAAGATTTGTCTGATGAACATATACAAAAACTCATACGGGCAATATTAAAACAGGCAATTTCAGAAGATATACACGAACTTTTTCTTGAACATATACCAAACGGCTTAAGCGTCAATTTCAAGAAAAATTCTCAAATCTATTCAACAGGTGAAATACCGGCAATTCTTATTTCTTCTTTTATCTCAAGACTCAAAACTCTTTCAAACCTTGACCCGACAGTTTCAGAACTTCCGCAGCTCGGCAAATTGTGTTTTAAAGTTGATAATATACCTCTGATTGCCAGTATATCAGCATTTCCAACCATACATGGCGAAAGAATATCCGTAAAAATATACAAACCGCCTAAAAAGCTCAAAGATACCGGTCTTGACGAAAAACAAGTCGGAATAATAGAAAACGCATTAAAAACTCCGGGTATTCTTGTAGTTTGCGGCTCGTCATTAAGCGGCAAAACCCATATGGTTTACTCTGTACTCTCAGATATAGGTTCTGAAAATAAGAACGTTATGACAATTGAATCAATAACAAAATATGATCTTGCCAACGTGAATCAGTGTGAATTGAACGAAAATGTCGGGTTCAATCTCGATAAAGCAATGCGATTCATTGAGTTTCAAGCGCCGGATATCCTTTATTTTGAAGGTGTAAACACCAAAGAGGGACTTGACTTCTTCACGTCGCTCGTTTTGAAAAACAAAATTATAATCACTGAGTTTATGGCTGAAAATATGGCTGACCTCATGAAAAAAATGTCTTTGCCCGAGTTTTCAATGTTTAAATCGTTACTGAATTGTCTTGTCTTCATTCACAGTAAAGACAGCATCGAAGTATTCGACAAGACTGCACTGGAAAAATACTTTGCCTGAATTTTCATATAGTCAACTGAACCAGATAACCTATTGAACGTGTGCATAAAACAAGTTCAATCTTTGTATTGCAAAACCGGCACACGAGGACTCCGTTCAAAAGTTAACTAAATGTCAAGTTTTTAATGAAGGAAAGCACATGGGAGCACTCCAAACATCTTCAGCTTTTCATTTTTTTACAGGCAATTTTTTTAAGCAGGTTGTTTTTATAAATATATAAATTGTTAGGTATAGGTTAAGGAGTTATTTATGACAACAGGTTATGTGCAAAACATAGGGAGTAATAGTCTTTATTCCGCAAAAGACATTCAAGCTTATATAGACAAACGTTTATCCGAAACTCCGCAAACAGAAAAAGGCGGGATTCACAGAGTAGAAAAGGGTGAAAACCTTTGGACTATTGCCGCAAAATATCTTGGAAAGTCAAAACCGACCAATGCAGAGATTCAGGATTTTATGTACAAAATAGCGAAATTGAATAATAAAGAAACAATTGAAGACTTTAACACACTTGATATAAACGATACATTATATATTCCCGAAGTATCAGCAAATGAGTCTGCCGCGGCAAAAAACAAGGCTACCCCCTCCAACAGCCGCAAAAATCACGCAGAAGCAAAACAAGAACCGAAACTTTCTAACGCAGAAAAACTTGAGAAAGCCATAAGACAATTGAACGAACTGACTGCTCCGGATTCACCCTATGCAACGTATACTCAAAAAACACTTACAAAATACAATAAATTACAGGCAGTTCCTCCGGAAGTTTTTGAGGCACACGGACACGCAGGGTTCAACTATTGGACAGAACAGTTTAAAAATAACAAAAATTTAATAACGGAAAAGTCGTTTTCTGTAAATCCTCTTAAACCGTCTGCAGTTGTTTTTAGGATAATAAACAATGACGGCACAAGAATTTCACTCTACGCCTCAATTAATAATGACGGAACATTGAAAAATGTAGCATTTGATGCGCCGGGATTTGACGTAAAAAATATATCATTTGATTACACAGTCGGCAAAGACGGAAAAATAGTTATGGCAGCGCCTTCCGGATTCGGCAAACTTGAGATAGGGCAAATCTCAAGCGAAGAATACAACGCAATGGTAAAAGCGATTGAGCCGCGTATTAAAGAAGCTCTTGCGAAGGCTTATTAGTCTTTGTCCGATACAACCGTTAAGGAATGCAATAAATTCATGCTTGTGCTATTCTTTATAAAGAGTCGAAACACAAAAGCATGAATATTATAAAAAAAATACAAACAAACAAAAAATACGTAACTGATATTGTCACGTTATCAATACCGCTTATTGTCGGAAACATCGGACAGATACTTATTGGCGCAACAGATGTTTTTATTGCGGCAAAACACGCGACAGACACGCTTGCGGCAATAAGTATAGCCAACTCTATTATATTTTGCATTTTAGTAATCGGGTTAGGGCTTATGTCTGCAATATCTATTGTTTTATCCAACTATCGCGGTAACAGAAAACCGACTAAAAAATTTTTAATCTCATCTATAAACTATTCTCTCATACTTGCGGTAATATTCTGTTTAATAACGCTGAGCGTTGTTCCTCTTGTCGGGAAAATGGGGTTTGAAGCAAAGCTTGTTCCCATGATAAAAGAGTATATTTTTATCTGTTCATTCTCTCTTTTCGGGATGTACATATATCAATGCCTGAAAGAATTTTTACTTGCACATGAGATAGTGAATTTCCCGAACCTTATACTTGTTTTGGGACTTGTTTTGAACGCGGTTCTGGCATATTCTCTTGTATTCGGATGTGGTCCTATACCGGCTTTAGGCGTTGTCGGTTTGGCACTTGCGGCGCTTACTGTCAGGACATTTATGGGTGTTGTACTTTTTATATATACATTCCGGTTTATCAGATTTGAGAATCTTTTTGATACCCAATACATAAAACAGCTTTTAAAGATAGGTTCTCCGATTGGCGCAGCAATGCTTCTGGAATTTTTAGGATTCAACCTTATAACCATTCTTGTGGGTAAAGAAGCCGGCATACTTGCTGCAACGCATAACATTGCGGTAACAATAACCTCAACTGCATATATGATTCCAATGTCAGTATCAGCAGCAATTGCAATAAAAGTAGGATACTACAACGGTGCAAGACTTTTTTCGGAAATCAAAAAATATTCTGTCTCCGGAACGGCAATGTCCGTTTTGTTTATGGGTATATTCGGATTGTTTCTGTTTTTTATCCCCTCAAAAATATTCGGTATATTTACCTCCGAACCGGCTATGATGAAGCTCGGAATTCCGATTATGCATATTGCAGCGCTATATTTGATGTTTGACGGATTTCAGGTTTGTTTGAGCGGGATTTTAAAAGGACTAAAGCTCACAAAAATTGCGTCAATATGTCTGATTTCCGGATATTGGCTGTTCGGACTTCCGTTTGGATTTGTGCTTGCTTATCATTTTCACATGTCCCTTCTAGGTTTTTGGATAGGTTTAGCCGTTTCATTCTTGTTCTTAAGCGTTATTTTTATTTCTATTGTTATAAGAAAATTCAAACAACTCCGGCTGGATTTTGAAAGCTAAATATTATAAAATAATTAAAAGAGGAGGTTTTGTGCAGCATTCATTATTTCAGCTATCAACCTGTGAAATAAAACATCCCCATAAGCCCAAAAGCCTGAAAGCTTTTCCGGACAATTACGTCGTACTGGATATTGAAACAACAGGTCTAAATCCGAGAGAAAATGAAATAATAGAACTTTCCGCGCTGAAAGTTGAAAATAATCGTGTTGTAAAACAGTTCAGCACACTTGTGAAACCCGAAGGCAGAATAAGCTCCTATATTACAAGCCTTACAGGAATAACACAGTCAATGACCGAAAATGCACCTGATATAAAAAGCGCTATAAAACTTTTTTCCGATTTCTGTTCAGACAGCATAATAATGGGGCATAATGTAAAATTTGACATAAGTTTTATCAATACAAACCTCGAAAAACATCACAATACACATTTTTCAAACGACTATGTGGACACATTAAGACTTGCGAGAATTTATTTAAAAACGCTGCCTAACAGAAAGCTCGGAACAATAGCTTCATTCTTTAATCTCGATACAACAGGCATGCACAGAGGGCTTAAGGACTGTATTGTTACAAATATTTGCTTTCAAAAAATGAAAGAAATGGCAAAAAATGCGTCCCAAAATTCGATTGAATAACTTTTGCAGCAATTTTTTAATTCCGGCTGTTTTATTTAATTGTAGAAATTAAGTAAAATGAGAAAACTCCGCTAGTGAACGTAAGTAATTCTTATTATTTCAAAAATATTTTTACCCTGCAGAAACCTTTAGAAAAGCAGGGGGTTAACAATTATGCGGGTTCACAAATCTCTTTCGGCAGCAATCCCCAAAAGGCGCCCGGAAATGCTTTTATACAGTACCGTAAAGACATAGGGGGCACTATAGTTTTTGGCAATTATCCGAAGGATTATTTAAAACTGGCAGAAAGAGTGTTTGTTGACTATCAGCCTCAAAAAACCGTCATAAGAAACGGAAATCCAAGAATAATAAAAGAAAGACCTGCTCATTTTGAAGAAACATACGTGCTTTTACCCCATTATCATATAGACAAATTGTGGTCGAACGGTGAAGGCAGCGGGACAAAAGCAATACAAGATGTTGTAAGAAAGAGTCTTGCAGATGCACAGACTGCGGGCAGAGTTACTGTGGACGCCTCTTGTATCGACGGAAAAACAGCCCCTGGCGGGTTTTATTACAAGCTCGGGTTTCGGTTTGTAAATAGACTGTCTAATGATGAATGTGAAAATTGGCTAAAATCAGGCGGGGATAAATCAAATGCTCCGTTTGTCACAGGCATGATGTTTTTGCCGGAAGAAAATATACAAAAATGCCTGGAATACGGAATTTAAAAAACCGATAATATTAAGCTACATAAATTTTTGATAACCATTTCAGATTTACAGCTTTTACACAAGTCCGTAGGATGTGGTATAGTACAGAAACTCCCTTTATGATATACAAATATATAGTATTCTTTAGGGGAAAATTATGAAAACAGATAAAATTTCAAATTCAATTTTAGATAATTTTAACAAAGTTCAGCATCACCTGAAAAAATATGCCGCGTCTCACTCTGCCGACGAAAAAGTGACTAAATGTCACTTTTGAGGAGAGGGGAGAACCAAGGACACAATAGGATTTTCAGTCAAAAAAATTACCTGAATCTGAATGTAAAAAAACAAAAAATATGACGCAGCTCACTCTGCCAACGAAAAATTACACACAGATTACACACGGCGAAAAACATAACCCCGAAAAAATATGCCGCGTCTCACTCTGCCGACGAAAAAGTGACTAAATGTCACTTTTGAGGAGAGGGGAGAACCAAGGACACAATAGGATTTTCAGTCAAAAATTACCTGAATCTGAATGTAAAAAAACAAAAAATATGCCGCGTCTCACTCTGCCGACGAAAAAGTGACTAAATGTCACTTTTGAGGAGAGGGGAGGACCAAGGACACAATAGGATTTTCAGTCAAAAAAATTACCTGAATCTGAATGTAAAAAAAACAAAAAATATGCCGCAGCTCACTCTGCCGACGAAAAAGTGACTAAATGTCACTTTTGAGGAGAGGGGAGAACCAAGGACACAATAGGATTTTCAGTCAAAAAAACTTGACTCACTCTGCCGACAAAAAATTACACACAGATTACACACAACGAAAATCATAACCCTGAAAAAATATGCCGCGTCTCGGAATCGAACCAAGGACACAGGGATTTTCAGTCCCTTGCTCTACCAACTGAGCTAACGCGG
>CALVEC010000024.1 GCA_944326475.1 Candidatus Gastranaerophilales bacterium | reverse complement strand
GCTCCTTTCACGACGGATGAGCCTGGAAGCAGTATTGTTGTCGCAATTACTATGCCTATTTCCGTAAAAGCAGCCTGAGTTTTTGCATTGGCTACAAAATTCTTAGCAATAGTCTTTGCATCTTTTTCCCCGAGAACTTTTTCACACGCCTTGTTAAATTCCGCCTCGTATTTTTCAAAGGACTTTCCGTTAAGCTCTTTTTTATACTCGGCATCCATATTTTTTTGAAGCTCGTCCATAATTTTAGGGAGATTTTTATCAATCTCGGAACTGCTTGTGTATTTTTTGCTTAATGAGTCCATGTATTGGGAAAGAAGTTCTTTGTCGCCGCCGCAAAATTCCAGCAAAACTTCACCGAACTTTTCATGAGAAGACTGCTCCGGAGGAGTTAAAGCCGCAGCAGCAGCGCCTCTGACGTATTTTTTAGCGTGCTCGTATTCCTGTTCTTGTCTTAAGATATTTTTTACCTCTTTAAAACCTTTCTTTAATTTTTCAAATTTTTCATGATAGGCACTTACTCTGGTAAACTCCTCAGAGGCTTTTTTTAAGTTTTCAACGTTTTCATGCGAAAAGGGAATGCCGTATTTTCTTTCTATTTTTGCTTCAAAAGCCCCCGGTTGTGCAGAAGCAGTATGGCGAAGCTCATTTGCAGCCTGTTGTTCTTTTTTCATTTTTTCTTGCAGACTGAATCTGTCTTCCTGTCCTGTTAAGACTTTAAAACCGTTAACAACACGGTCAGTGATATTGAGCCAGCCCACCCCTTGGTTGTAGGCAGTAATTTCATTAAGCCCTTCAGAAGCGGAGTTATACAAAAACTGTGCGAGAAATTCATCGAGTTTTTTTTGCTGCACAAGGGAATATTTTTTTTGTCGTTCTTCCGGAATATCAGGAAGGAGCTGTTCGTTTTCGCTGTTTACAATGTTGTTTCCCCAGACATTTCCGTCAAAGCCGACACCTGTCATGTCAGCCCAATTGTTATCACCAAGGAAACTAAAATTGCTTTCGGTACCGTCAGCTTTGTAGGTTTTGCTGTTAGAGAGAGCGCTGTTGAGCATTTGTTCAAGTTCATTGAGGTCTTTGTTGTCCAAAGAGCGCTTTCTGGCTTCTGCATCAGGTCCCTTTAAACCTTCTGCCTTAATTATTTGTGCAATTATCCCTGCTTTGTCCATGACTTATTTACTTCCTTTTTCTACAATATTTCTATCGGCTTTTTCACGGACAAAGTTTAGTATTTAAACTGTAAATTTTACAATTGTTTACAGCTTCAGGTAATAAAATTAGAGTTGTATTTGCATAATTTTGTCGTATGCCTGAATAATTTTACCGGTTACTGTAGTTGCAACAGTGACACCGAGTTCGGCTTTTGCCATTGCTGTCATAACATCGTGGATGTCTACATTGTTATTTTCCTGCATTGCATCTTTCAGCAGTTCATCCGGTGCGTTCATTTCATGGTTTAAATTTTCAATTAATCCTGAAAAAACAGCAGAGAAATCGCTTGTTTCAGGTTTTTCAATGCGCCCCATACGCATAGGAGCTACGCCGGTGCCTGTGTTCAATTTTGTTGGTTGTATACGTTCAAAAAGATTTATATTCGGTGCAAATTTCTTTTCTATCATAATAACTTCCTATTTTTATCCTAAATAGTTTGCGAGAATGCTTTTTACGTAGTTCTGGGTTTCTTTAAATGGCGGTACCCCTCCGTATTTATCTACGTTGCCTCCGCCTGCATTGTATGCGGCAAGCGCAAGTACGACATTTCCGTTATATCTTGCAAGAAGACCTTTAAGATGCCGTACTCCGCCGTCAAGGTTTTGCAAAGGATTGAAGGCATCTTTAACGCCAAGTCCTTTTGCTGTTGCCGGCATAAGCTGCATTAAACCCATAGCTCCGGCATGGGAAAGTGCTTTCGGGTTAAAGCCTGACTCCTGTTTAATAACAGCTTTGACAAGCTTTTCATCCATATCATATTTCTTGCAAATCTGAGAAATAAGACTGAGGATGTGGTTTTTACCAGCAGGAACTTTTATGTTATTTGTTGAAGCAGTACTTTGAACAGGCTTCGTTGTTTCTGTTTTTTCTTGTTTTGCAACCCTGAAAACATTTGCTTTACTGCTTTTTAATACCTCTGCAAATGTGCTTTTCTCGGCATTTTGCGCGGCTTCCGGGTTAAGCTGGCGTTCAATTGAATTGACACGGGCTTTTATAACGGCAAGTCTTTGGATTGCCGCTTCTTTTCCGCCTTCATTTATGTATGCCTGTATTGTGGGTGAAAACATTAGATATTACCTGTTATTTTCCTATTTCAACAGCTCTTTGCGCCATTGCTTTTGATATTGTTATAACTGCAAGGTTTGCTTCGTAAGCTCTTTGTGCAATATTTGCGTCTGCAATGTCGACTATCGGGTTCACGTTAGAAGCGCGTATGTAACCGTTTGCGTCAGCGTCGGGATGCCCCGGTTTGTATATTCTTTCACCGAGAGTCGGATCTTCTACTACTCCGGTGAAACATACACCGCCTTGCAAAAACGGGAGTGTGCCTGTTCCGAATACATCTTCTTTCATTGAATTTAAAAGTCCATGAAAAGAGATGTCGTCTGTTGCATTCAGCACGGGGATTTTTCTTACATAGTTCGGTGTATCTATGTTTGCAATGTTTTTTGCGTGGATTTTAATTCTTTTTCCGTGTACGCCTAAACTTTTTTCGCCTATGTTTAATGCTTCTATCAAACTCATATTTTAAATCCTTCTATTATTTACCTACGTTTATAACTGTTCTCATTTCAGTAATCATGCTGGTCATTCTTCTTGTTGCCATAGCGTACATAATGTTCATTTTTTGCATTTCTGTAAGTTCATATACAGGGTCAACACCTACACCCTGTTCTTCCACAAGCCCGGAGGGTCCGAGTTTTATAGACAACTCTGTCTCAAGCGGACTGTTCATTGTTCCGAGATACTGGTCAAAACTTATGTCTTTTCTCACGTATCCGGGGGTATCGATGTTTGCGAGGTTTGTGCTCAGTGCACGCTGCTTCTGAGTCACAAGATCCATCATCAAATTCACTTTTACCATCGGGTCTTTGGGTGTGTACATTGCGTTAGTTATCCTTTACTATTGAGTCAGATTTATTGATTTTTGATACATGTCATCAACCACTTTGATTAGCCTTGTACTGGCAATCATAGAAGCATTGAGTCTCATTACCTCGTTGACATTGTCGATGAATCTGGTGTTTGAACGTTCAAGATAGCCCTGAGATATATAGGTATGGTCTTTAATGAGCTTTGGTTCTCCGGATTCTGCTGTTGCAATGACTTTATTGTATTCTGCCTGCTGGAGTCCTTCGGGGTTGTCAAACTGTACAACTGGAATTCTTCCCAATACCTGTTCGTTTGTTTTGCCGGCAACAAAATGCACAACGGTTCCGTCAGATTTTATTCGTATATTTGTAAAGTCAGTGGGGAGTTTTATACCGTCGCCGACCATATAACCGTCGTTCGTCATAAGGTATCCTTCGCTGTTAACTTTGAACGAACCGTCTCTTGTGTATTTTACGTCACCGTTTTCAGAGGTAACAGGAATAAACCCCGGACCTGTTAATGCCACATCCAGCGTTCTTTCTGTCCTCATAACGGGTCCCTGCTGATAGTCATATCTGACTCTGCCGTCAAGGTAGCCGGATTCGTCCATAATCTGTTCAAAACGAACAGACTTATAGGCATTTGTATTGAGGTTGCCGATATTGTTTGATATGTAACCGAGTCGTTCAAACTGAACGTTTGTGTTTACTATGCCCCTTCTTATTAAACCTTGTAAGTTATAACCCATATTTTACCTTCCTATCCGTTGCCTAACTGCTGGATTGCTCTTGAAAGATTACTGTTTTGGAGGACAAAAAGCTGTCTGTTTGCTTCAAAATTTCTTCTTATCGGAATCATCTGTAAAACTTCTTCTGACTGGGAGACGTTTGAAAATTCGTTGTATCCCTGTTTTATGTTGGGGTCAAGAACTGCAACGCCGTCTGTTGTGACAGTCGAAATAGTCGCTACGTATTCAAGTTTTCCTGTTCGTTTGTTTAAAACACGAATATCTCCGTTGTGATTAACTTTTACATCAGAAAGTTTTTCCGGTGTAAAAGGCAATTTTATCGGTGTGCCGTCATTTGCGAGCACATTAGCGTTTTCAAGGGTTAAAAGGTTTCCGTCGCCATCGAGTTTAAATCGTCCGTCACGTGTGAGTTTGATGCCGTCAGCGCTTTTGTACTGAAAATATCCTTTTGCTGCAATTGCTAAATCAAGCGGATTTTTTGTAACAGCAATTCTTCCTACCCTGTCATCTATTGCGGTAGATAATCCGTGAACGCCGATATATTCAGAAAAAGATGAAACTACGGGATCTTTGCGCTGGTATCCGACTTTGTCAAAGCCGGTCATGTTTTCGTTTAAAATTCCGAAAAGTTCTGTCTGTAAATGCATTGCCCGGATATTTACAGTCATTCCGTTTTCAAAAAAATTTATTCCGCCGTTTAGTCTCATTTTTGCCTCACGTAGCTGTACAGTTATACATTAATGATGTCGGTCAAAAAGTCAAAATAATTAGTTTTTTATCAAAAAATCATTCATTTGGGTGAAAAAAGGTGTTTAAGTCTAAAGTTTTTGAAATAAAAAATTTGATTTATTAAAGTTTTTAATTAAAATGCCGATATATAACATGTAATATTAATTCAGGGAGCATGTGCGTATGGAAAATTATCCGTCAGATGAACAGCGTGAAGAAGATTTACAAAAACTCATGGATGTTCTTGATGAGTGCATTGAGCAGGTAGACAGATTGTATTATGCAATGAGAATGAAAGAAATGCTGGCTTTGTCTAATAATAATTAATTTTTAGTATAAAAAATTGTAAATTTTTGTAAACCCTGTAAACCCTTATTTTGACTTGGTTTAGCAAGATTGCTTTTTTGTTTGGGCAATTTTTGTTAGCAATTTTATTTTATTAATATACAAGCGAGGATAATGTCTTATCACGAAAAATTGAAGAATAGGGGATAAAATATGGGATATGGTTTCAATTTTGGTTTAACAACAATGCCGATGATGAATTTCAATTTCGGTATGGGCAACGGAATGCAATGTGATAACTGGCAATATGATTTCTTTGCCGGACCGGGAAAAAGTTCTATCTCTTATCCTGTTGACCAGCTCAGCGTTATGAACGATATGGCGGTTAAAAATTTTGTTGATCAAACTTACAGCTTGATTCCAAATATGTTTAGTCTGTACCAAAGAATGCAGGCATCGTTGCAAGACGCTTACAAGAAAATGTTTGAGCAGATGCAAAAACAGATGGAAGAAGCACTTGAAGCAAGACGCCGCCAGATGGAAAAACAGACTCCGCCTGAGAAAAAAGATGATAATATAGATCCGACACACGACAAAGATAAGGTAACACCCGAGACGCCGGAAACACCCGAAACTCCGGAGGTTCCTGAGACACCGGAAACACCGGAGACACCGGAAACACCGGAAACACCGGAAACACCGGAAACACCGGAGGCTCCTGAAACACCTGAAACTCCTGAAACACCGGAGACACCTGAAACACCGGAGACACCTGAAACACCGGAAGCACCCGAGACTCCGGAAACGCCGGAAACACCGAAAAGTGGAGACAGGTCATACAGAGGAACTCTTGAAGATCCGTCAACCTTCGATGAAAACAATGAACAGCTTGCAAAAGAGATGTTTGATGCAATGCATGGTCCCGGTACAAGAGTAGAAGATTTTGACCACGCAATGCACAGAATTTCTGCTGATAATGTTGTCGAGGTTATGGAAGCATACAGAGAAAACTATGCACCGCATATGAAATCCTTTAACTTCTTCGGCTCAAAAGACTATAACCTTATTGACTCGATAGTCGATGATTTCAGCGGTGAAGCTCTTAACAAGAATATATCATATATCGGCAATGCATTGATTGAACGTGCTAAAGCTTTGACAGATAAGAAAGACAAAGACGGTAATGTTATCGAAGACCCCAGAGTCACAGCTTTTAAAGATGCAGTCAAGGAATATACGGAAGCTAAGAGTCATAAAGATGAAGACGCAATTAAATATACATTTGAAGAATTTAAAGATTGGCTGCGAGAGATTGAAGGCACCAAAAATCAAAGAATCATAATGGACACAAACGCTGATACAACTGCAGCGTCATAAAAAAGATATTCTAATATATTATTCCTCGGTTTTTTAATAGGTATGGTAGGTTTTTTGGGGGGATGCGAAAGCTTCCCTTTCTTTTTACTTTTTGATATGGAAAATTCAGACAAATTGTTTTGAATAATCATCGAGTTGTTTTTGTTCAAGTTTGAATTTTTCTATGTCTTGTTTTATGCTTCTTGCAAAGTATTGTGCGCTTGAGCAGGCTGACTCTCCGTCAGAAAAAGCAGCATTTAAAATATTTTTTAATTCTGAATCATTATCAGAATCATAATGGCGTCGAAAAGCGTACAGAGCTTCTTTTGAATTGCTGTAATTTTTATCAATAATTACATTTTTTGCAGGGATGTTGCTTATTCTCTCCAAAAATTTACAGATTTTCTCAAAAATAGGCAGCGTTGCCCTGTTAATGTCTAGCGTGTCTTCATTTATTGTGTATACCCGATAGGGGTGTATAGCAGCTTCCTGATAGTATTCATCCAGTGAGATATTGAGTGAGTTTTTGTTGATTCGATTAGGGAGTATTTTTAATACAGGTTCAATATAATCAAGATCGCGCCCTTTATTATTTGTTGCTGTGATATGCAGAGTGTTGCACTTGCATTCCGGCTGCAATCCGTTTTTTGTCATGCGTTTGTTTCCGATTTCAGTGTAAATAGCGGCAGAATTTTTTATGCCGTGAAAGCTTATCTTCATATTTTATCCCTTATTAACTTAATACAAACTCTGTAAGCTCGTGCTCAAGCTTTTTCGCCAGATAACTTGCTCCTGTCTGTGCATAGTATCTTGTGTGGGCAATATCGAGAATTTTTTCATAATTCTTTTCAGGGGCGTACAGTTTGTAAGCTTCAAATGCAGCATCTGCCTCAGGCGACATTATATAGCTATTTTCGACTTTGAGTTCTTCTTTATCCATTTTCGATATTTTTTTCATCAGTTTGAAAATCTTATTTATAACAGGAAGATTTTCATCATTAAGCTCAATTTGTTTGCCGTTTATTGTGAAAAACGGACGGATTTTTCCTGTTTGTTCGTTTTCAAAATAGTCATAAGAGAAATTTAGGGCAGATTTATTGTAGAAATTAGGATATTTTTCAAGAATTTCTTTGAATGCGTCAAGGTCATTTCCGTTTTTGTTGTTTAATTCAACGTGTATATTTGTATATCTGCCTTTGGGCAGTTCCAAAACATAACCGCCGGAGGGGATTGTTTCCGTTGACTTTCTTGTGTGATGATAGGATCCTACATTTTTTACTCCATGAAAACTTACATTCATATTTGCACGCCTTTTATCTTTCTTACACGCGTACTAAATTCTCTCAATTTCTATAATTGCCTGCAAAAACTCAGAAATTAACTTATTGTTACAATTTAGAGCCAGGAGTTGGTGAAAACTTTTTTCCCGAATGCAATGCAGTGCTTGCATTCTTCGGTTTCTAAATAACATTTTTTGCTGAAATTTGTTATATTTGAACCGCAGCGCCCTCTGTAATCATTGGCTAGTACCGGGCATGTATAGATTCCGTTTTTTGTAAGCAGTCTGCCG
Organism: Candidatus Gastranaerophilales bacterium; assembly: GCA_944326475.1. GTDB lineage: Bacteria > Cyanobacteriota > Vampirovibrionia > Gastranaerophilales > Gastranaerophilaceae > CALUPY01. The sequence continues at coordinate 14,846 of CALVEC010000024.1, read as the reverse complement.
GTTTTGCAGTCCGGTGAAAAATTGTTCTCAGTATTCAGGCAAGTTCCGGCTTTATCGCTAAAATCAGGTATTGGCTGCAGGTTGATATCTTCCGTGTCAAATTTGAACTTTTCTCCGAGTTTGCGAAAACCTTCAAGGAGTTCTTGTGTTTGGTTGCTGTTTTTTATAACAAGAATCGGATTAAATCCGTACTTGTTGAGCGAGGTTATTGCATGTATTGCCTTTCTAAAGGCGCCTCTGCCGGCTTTTTCATCATTAGTCTTTTCTTCGTAATGATTTATGAATATTTTAAATACAATTTCATTTGTTCCTTCATCTTCTACACGTTTTAAGAATCTGGATTTTTTATCATTTAAACATGAACCGTCAGAATAGATGGTCACAGGGGCATATTGCAGGCAGAGCCTGAGTATACTGTTAAAATCAGGATGGGATATACAGTCTCGTCCGGTGATGTAAATATATTTCAGTACATTTTGGTCAATATTCTTCAGTGTTTCTTTTATTTCTTCAATTTGCAAATAATTTTTGTTTTTATGGTTGAAGCTTCTGCTTCTGTATATTGAAATGTTTTTACTTACAGACTTGTTGTATTCCAGGTTTAAAAAAAGATGGTTAAGTTCTTCAAGCGTTACGCACTGCGCCTGTACAATAGAATTATACATTTTTCCTCCTTTGATTCTTGTATAAAGCTCTAATCCCTTCTTGAATCCTTTGATAAAATTTTAGATTTAAACGTGCGTAAAATAAATTGCTCTGTTGTACAAAATACGAGACCGGTTATATTAGCAACTCAGGCTATTATTCTGTTTTGCAAAACAAAAGGTCGTGTTGATTATTTTTCAACACGACCCGTATAATCTGTTTATAATTTTACTTATTCATCATATTCTGTATGCATTAAAGCTTTATTTGACATTGCTTGAAATAATCTAACAATACCAGTATGCCCTTTGGGTTTATATTTGCGTACTTTCAGCGCATCATCGACGAGATCCTGTTCTTCTTCGTATTGCTTACGAATCAAAGCCAGTTCATCATTGTCCAAAAATTTTCCGCCGCAAGAATAGCAAGCGTCTATTTCAACGGGAACAACATCGTCTGTGTATTTGTTTTTCACCATTTTTGCACCGCAAACAGGGCAGATTCTTTCTTTTGTTTTGTCAACAGGTTCAAAGGTTTTTTCATTTAGTGCATCAAGAATTACATCTGCGTTTTCATCGCTTTCATCAATCTTGTCTAATTCTCTGTTATCAAGCCATACACCGCCGCATCCGTCAGTGCATATGTCTGCAAAAAATCCTTTTTCTTCAAACCAAACTTTTTTCATTTCTTTGCCGCAAGCAGGACAAATAAGTGTTTTTTCAGTATCTTTCATAATACACCTTTCTCTATGTATATTATAAATAATATAGGTTTTGAAAGTGTCTGTAAATACAGCATTCTTTGTATTTGTCCGGTTATTGATGAGCTTATGTATCAAAAAACGGGGGGTAATATCCCCCCATTTTTTTGTATATTATAAGCTTTTTATTTCTTCTTCGACTTTAGCAAGTATTTCATCAAGTTTTGACGGGTCTTTTGCTGCCCCTTGCGCAAAGTTTGGTCTTCCGCCGCCTTTGCCGCCGCAAGCCGCTGTGATTTGTCCAACGATTTTTCCGGCATTGACTCCTTTTTTTACAAAGTTATCTGAAGCTTTAACCATAACAAAAAGTCCGTCTTTTTTGACTGAAACAAGCACTACGACGCAGTCTTTAAGTTTGTCTGAAAGCATTTCCACTGCAGTTTTTACCATTGCCGGTTCAAAATCTTCAATTTTGGAAATAAAGAATTTTCCGCCTTCTATATCCTGCGCCTTGCTTAAAAAGCTTGCGTATTTTGCTTTTGCTGCAACTTGCTGCAGTTCTTCAATTTTTTTGTTTAGTGCTTTGTTTTCTTCAACAAGCTTTTCGACACGTTCTTCAACTTCTGCCGGTTTTGATTTGAATTTATGTGCAAGTCTGTCGATTTCTTCTGCCTTATCATTTAAATATTTGAACGCTGCATCTGAACAAACTGCTTCTATACGTCTTGAGCCTGCAGATATTGCTGATTCCGAAACTATTTTTGTAAGTCTTATTTCTGCAGTGTTGTTTACATGTGTACCGCCGCAGAGTTCTTTTGAAATATTTCCGACTGAAACAACGCGGACTTTGTCGCCGTATTTTTCGCCAAACAATGCCATTGCTCCGGTCTTTTGAGCTTCTTCAATATCCATAACCTCTGTTTTGCGTTCAATTCCCTGCGCAATCCAAGTGTTCATAATTTCTTCGACTTGTTCAATCTCCGATTTAGTCATAGCTCGATTAAAGGAAAAGTCAAAACGTGTTTTATCCGGCTCAACCTGCGAACCTGCCTGTTTAACATCATTTCCGAGTACTTTTATTAATGCAGCTTGCAAAAGGTGTGCATTTGTGTGATGTGCAGTGATTTGTTTTCTTCTTTCAGTATCAATTTTTGCGCTGACCGTGTCACCGGTTTTTACGGAACCTTCCGTAATTTTTGTTCTGTGTGCCCAGAGCTTGTCAACTTTAAATGTATTCAATACTTCTGCTTTGAAATTTTTTCCTTCGATAATGCCTGTATCTCCGACCTGACCGCCGGATTCAGCGTAAAACGGTGTCTTTTCAAGTATTATATCTACTGTTTCACCTTCTTCTGCATTGTCAATTATTTTTGTATCCGAGACCATTGCAACGACTTTTGTATCGGCAGCACTGTCTGTATAACCTGTAAAATCGGTCTCTCCGTGGTGTTTTTCAATATCAATATAAACAAGATCATCTGTTAAAATAATTTTTTGTGCAGCAGCTTTTGCGCGTTCTTTTTGCTCTTTCATCTGCTCCTGAAATCCGTCTTTATCTACGGTAATGCCGTTTTCTTCCGCAATTTCAACCGTAAGTTCAAGCGGAAAGCCGTATGTGTCATAAAGTTTAAAAGCATCTTCTCCTGAAATTGTTTTAGAACCTGATTTTGCTGCTTCCATCACGTCATCAAGGAGTTTTTGCCCCCTGTCCAGTGTCTGTTTGAATTTTTCTTCTTCTTTTTTAATAACATCTTTTATTTTTGCACGGTTAACTTCAAGTTCAGGGTATGCTTCTTTGTAGTTGTCAATAACAACATCTGCGAGTTTATACAAAAACGGCAGTTCAAGACCGAGCATTTTTCCGTGGCGCAGTGCACGCCTTAAAATCATTCTTAAAACGTAGTTTCTTCCTTCATTACCCGGTATGATACCGTCTGAAATCATAAATGTTACGCAGCGTGCGTGGTCTGTTATAATTCTCAGAGAAATATCAGTTTTTTCATTGTCTTTATATTTTTTACCCGTCATCTCACACACTTGAGAGAGGATAGGCATAAGCAAATCTGTTTCAAAAGTTGAGGTTTTACCCTGAACTACCATGGTAATACGTTCAAGCCCCATGCCTGTATCTACATTTTTCTTTTCAAGCGGTGTGTAATTGCCTTCTTTATCCTTGAAAAGTTCCGTGAATACAAGGTTCCAGATTTCAACCCATCTGTCGCATTCGCAAGTGGCAACAGAACAGTTGTCGCAGCATTTTAATTCTTCTCCGAGGTCATAGTGAATTTCAGAACAAGGACCGCATGAACCTACATCAGATACAGGTCCCCAGAAATTGTCTTTCTTTCCCTTTCTGAAAATTCTCTCAGGCGGCACTCCTACGTCTTTTGTCCAAATGTCAAATGCTTCGTCATCTGTTTCGTAAATTGTTACATAAAGTCTGTTTTTGTCGAGTTTTAGATAATTTGTAACAAAATCCCACGCCCATGGTATAACATCTTTTTTGTAATAGTCTCCGAAACTGAAATTTCCGAGCATTTCAAAAAAAGTGTGGTGACGCGGTGTTCTGCCTACATTTTCTATGTCTGAATCTTTTCCGCCTGCTCTTGCACATTTCTGGCATGTCGTTATTCTTTTCGGGTCGTAAGGGCATTCTTCGTATCCGAGAAAATACGGAACAAACTGGAGCATTCCTGCTGTTGTCAAAAGTACTGTAGGGTTGTCAGGTACAAGACTTGAGCTTGCAACTCTTGTTGATTGGTGCTTTTCTTCAAAAAATTTCAAAAACGCTTCTCTGATTTGTGCGCCTGTAAGTACATTTTCTTTTGTTATTTCAGACATAATTATTTCCTCTAAGACTGTTATATAAACCATTTTACTACAAAAATTCTGTAGTCAATTTCATTGTGCCGTCTGTATAAAAAACAAAATTTTTGCTGTGATATAATTATTTTATGAAAATACTGATTCTTAGGCTCAGCGCTATCGGAGATACTATCCATACACTTCCTTTGCTTAATGCACTTAAAACCCGTTACCCGGATTGCACTGTCGGCTGGGTTGTGGAGGATAAGGCTGCGCTTTTTGTGAAAAATCATCCAAATGTTGATAACTGTTATGTTCTGCCTAAAAAACTCTGGAAACAGCGCGGATGTTCATTTGAAAATGTCAGAGATTTTTTCAAAATTATAAAAACAATAAACGATGAGCACTATGATATTGTGCTTGATACCCAGCAGCTTTTAAAAAGCTCTCTGATTTTGCCGTTTTTGAAAATTAAAAGAAAAATTACACTTTCGGGCGGACGTGAATTTTCAAGTTTGTTTTCAAACGAAATTGTACCGGCAAAACACAAACTTTTTGACCCTGAGTATCACGTTGTGAATAGAAATCTCGAACTTGCTCAATATCTTGGAGCATATACGGATAAAATTGAATTTAACCTTGCTTTGCCTGACATAACGGTTATTAATAAAGTTGAATCTCTCCTGAAAATTCTCGACAAAAATAAAAAGACTGTCACAATTTCTCCTGCAACCACCTGGGCAAACAAACATTGGGATGAAGCAGAGTGGAAAAAAGTTGCAGCTTGCCTGAGCGGTCGTGTGAATCTTGTTTTTACAGGTATGGAAAACGATTTGCCGCTGATAGAAAGAATAGCTGCAGATGTCGAAAATCCTGTCATTCTTGCCGGAAAGACTAATCTTGATGAGCTTGCTGAGGTGTTTCGATGTTCAGATGCGGTAATATCTCCGGATTCAGGAAGTGCACATATTGCCTGGGCTGTTGAAAAACCTTTTGTTATAACAATTTTTACCGCTACCGCGGCAAAAAGAAATGCGCCTTTTGGTGAAAATTGTGCTGTTTTTTATCCTGAAATATCTTGCTATCCTTGCATGAAACGAAAATGCAGACGAAAAAAGGAAAAGAATCTTTGCTGTAAGTCTGTATCGGCTGAAAAAATTGTCAAAATTCTTAAAAATATCTTACATTATGAATAAAAAAGTTGTATAATGGCATAAATATCAGGCAAGCAAACAATTCCAATGGATATATTCAAAAAACTAAAAGAATACGCACGTCAAATAAATGAAATAGAGTACAGTATTTCCAGCAATAAAAAAGAATTTTTGGAAATATATGAACGTAATCTCGCTCTTGAACAGGAAATAGTGGAACGGACACAGGAGCTTGATCAGGCAAATAAAGCTTTTTTGACTCTGAAACACGTTTGGGATTTGATGAACTCGTCAGAGCCGCTGGCAAATGTTCTTGAAACTCTTGTAAACTCTCTGCATGGAGAAATGGGATATATTAACAGTACAATTCTGCAGCTGCATGAAGTTGAAAATTTGAAGTATTTTCAGATTCGCGCGTATTCTGACAGTCGTATATACAGGCTCTTGAACAATTATCTTCACCGTCCTCTGTCTGAGTATAAACTTCCGTATGATAGTGCATCGCCTATGGTAAGGGCTATTTCTGAGAAAAAAATTATTTGCACCAAAGATTATCTAGGGGTTATAAACAGTCTTTTGAACGATCTTTCACCCGAACAGCTCACTGAAATAAACAAACTCGGAATAAGTAAGAATCTTATTATAATTCCTCTTATTACCACACAGACTGTCTTTGGTGTAATGCTTGTATTTTCGCCTCGTGAAGATATATCAGATAAGGAAATAAACTTTTTGAGTCTGTTTGCAAATCAGGTAGAGATGGCTATTACTATTGCAAACCTCTTTGAAACTATACGAAAAGAGGCTGTTACGGACGCTTTGACAGGATTATATAACAGACGTTATTTTAATGAATCAATTAATAAAGAGCTAGAACGTGCACAGCGTTTGAGACAGTCTTTTTCTGTAATAAGTCTGGATTTGGACTTTTTGAAGAAAATAAATGATATGTACGGGCATTCTTTTGGTGATATGGCAATAAGCACAGTCGCCGATATTATGAAAAAAAATGCACGTTCTATTGATATTCCGGCAAGACTCGGAGGAGAGGAGTTTTGTATATTGCTGCCGGGTATTGATTCTGCGGGTGCAATGATTGCCGCGGAAAGAATCCGGGCTTCAATTGAGGCGTGTCCGATTGAGACTGTCGGGCATATTACTGCAAGTATCGGAGTGGGCACATACCCTGAACATTCAAAAAATCTTGATGAACTGCTGGAACTTACAGACCAGGCGATGTATAAGTCAAAAATAAACGGAAGAAACCGGGTAACGCTTGTTTCTACGGCGGATGATAACGGCTGGCAGGAGGTGGCAATCGGTGCTTTTGCCGATATAGTTAATAAAAAACGAATACCTGTTCCCGATAATATGATTGGCGAGATAAATGAAAAGATTAATGCAACCAGAGAGTCGATGTCCAAAGATTCACTCTATTCCGTTGTTGATATGATATCTACTCTTTATAATCCCAATGCAGTTGCGGGGTTGACCAGACAAAAAATAGAGCTTGCAACCAGACTGGCGCAGAAACTGGCACTGCCGAAAGATGATATAGACAAGCTTAAAGTCTCGATTCTCCTGTATGACATAGGTAATGCTTTGATTCCGGAAGACATCATGACAAAAACTACTCCGCTTTCAGATGAAGAAAAGTCTAAAATCCATCAGCATCCCCTTCTTGCGGCAAAAGAGATATTGGAGCCGATATCCTCCGTGACGGATATAATTCCGATAATTGAAAACCACCATGAGAACTGGGATGGAAGCGGGTATCCGAGGAACTTAAGCGGGCAGGAAATTCCATTGTTATCTCAAATAATTCTTCTTGTTGATGCTTATACGGCAATGACTCATGAACGTGCATACAGACCTGCTTTGAGTGAGGATAAGGCGCTTGAGTCTATTCAACAGGATTCCGGCAGAAAGTGGAAAAAAGAGCTTGTGGACGAATTTGTGGGGATGATTAATGCGACCAAGCGAAAAAATTGATGAAATTATTACTAAACTCTATCAATGGTGCCGTACATACAGAAACCAGGATGTTATAAAAGACACAACCGGGCTTAGTAATACAAAATTTGACGCTTTTGTTGAAAGTTCCGCGTCTCGTCCTTTGTCCTTTACGATTTTTGAACTTTCTGATAAAGGCGAACTTCTGATTGACAGTCGTCAGCGCTTGTTGGAAAGTCAGGCTGCGTTCTATTTGTTCGTTAATCCAAAGACAGGCTGGATTTTTGCAATAAAAAATACACTGGATAATCAGGAAAAACTAATGACCGGTAAAGCTGTCCGGAACTACAAGATAAAAATTGTTGAATAAAAGCACGGTTTACTATTCGCTGTAATCCGCGTCAAAACCGCCGTCTTCTTTTGCTGCCATTTCAATTAGTATATAGGTCATGTAAGCGCCCAGTGCAACAGCTTTTGGATCCAAATCAGTGTTATTTGCAGCTTCAATAATAGCTGAATTTATTTCAGGATTCTCATCTTTGATGTAGTGAATCATCTTTTTGCGCCACGCATGCACGTCCTGAAAAATTTCAGCAAATGCAAGGCTGGCTTGTTCTTCTGTAATAATTGGTAGCAATGAGCTTCTCCTTATGTGCGCCACTCTACATTATTATATACTATATTTTTATTTTTTGCTCAACCATTTAATTTATTATTAAGTTAATGGTGTTCGTTGACTGTTTGTGAAATCATTTGTGAAATTTTTGCAATAGTTTTGGGGAAATACTGTTGTAAATACATTGAGCGCTGCCAGGAATACGGTACGGACAGGAGCATTGCAGATTCCGCAATTGCTTCTCCTCTGCCGGTTTCTATATTATCTCCGACAAAATAGTCGATATATTCCTGCTGTTTTATTGTAGTGTTGTTCTTGAAATTTTCAAGTTCTTGCTTGTATATCTTTGCAAGTTCCGGGTCTTTCGAGATAATGCCATACTCATCGGAGTTTTCCGGAGTATCCAGAAAATGCCCAAATTCATGCATAAATACTGCAAGTTCTTCGCTTTTTCCGGTAAAAAGTGATGAGACTCCGAGAGAAAGAGTTTTTGTTTCATTTCCCCATAAGCCTACATCGAATTGTGTATTTTCAAGTGTTATAGAACTATTCGCCATTTTTATAAGATAATTACCCGGTATTTCTTTCAATATACGCATAATATTTTCGGGTTTGCCGTTTAAAAGTTTGTCGAGCCTGATGAAAGCCTGTTCGCCGGTTGATTTGTCTGTTACCGATATTTCATCTTTTGTGTGTTCTATTTCGTATACACGTCCGTTTACGGAGGATATAAACTTGTTGCTGCTGCCTTTTACCGGTTGAAATGTTGTGCGGTTATCCATTAAAACATTGCCGTTTTTGTCTGTTATTTTGTAGTTGCTGACTTTTAGCCCATCCGGAGTTTCTTCATAAAAATACCCGGTCTTGGTTCCGTCAGGGGATACAAAATTCTTTTCAACTGTAAATACTCCTGTTTCTTGGTTATGGACGGCATGTTGTATCGGAATGTGTTTTCCGTCTTTACTAATACTAACATTTTGCGTCATTAAATCTGCGCTTGTTTTTTGTGTCTGAACGGAAACAAGTTGTTTTTTGTCATTATACCTGTAAATAGTTTCTTCCAGTACTTCATTAGAGTACAAGGAGGTTTTTACTACCTGTTTTATGTTGTTTTTTGAATTTTCAATTGTTTCAATTAAAAATTCATCTCCTTCCTCAATTGTTCTTGTTTCAACAAAAGCTTTGTCACGTGTGCTGAAAACATTGTATATTCTTTTCTTATCATCGCTGTATGCTTCTATGGCAATGCTTTCCGCATTAAGTTTTTGAACGTCAAAATCCGGATTTTTCTTAAAGTATTCGTCAAGTTCGGCTTTTGGAATTTGCGCAAGCAGAAACAGTTGTTCTCCGTTAAAACCGCAATTTCTTTCTATAGACGCAAGCTCTGCCGCTCTGTCAATTTGTGAATCAGTGAGTTTTGACAGATTTTTGTAGTCTTCTGCTGCAAAAGCAAGAGTTTTTTCGTCAATTTCCATTAGTTTTTTAAGTTTTTCAATATTCCTGTTTTTGACTTCTTTTGCAATAATAGCGATATCTTGTGCATCAAATATTTTATTTTCATCAATAATTGCTATTTTTTTAGCAAATTCCATCTGCTCGGGTGTCAACTCCAGAAACCCTTCAAGATTTTCAGGTTCAAACTCTCTGCCTGTTGCTTTTAAAATATCTGCCTGCAAATCCTTGAGTTTTGGATTGTTCGGATTTTTCGGGGCTTGCATTGAAAATTGTCTTATTAAATCTTCTTCAATAAAGTCTTCCGTACGTTTTTGCAGCGTATCTGCATTCTGAAAATCCACCTGTTCTTTATCAAACATACTGTTCGCTGTTATCGTATCTGATTTTGCTGCATTAACGTCAGTTGCGGTCAGTGCCGTAACTTTATCCGTACCTGATTTTAACCTGTCTAAAAATCTGCCCATAAATTCTATATCGGCACAATCTGCAAATTCTTTAGGTTAAATTTTGTTAAACTTTTTTGTTTAAAATCCCCCTATAAAAAGAAAAACCGGCTCTATAGCTAGTGTGAAAAAGAGCCGGAAGAATCGGAGTATTATTTATGCAAAAGTTTTGAACGTTTCTTCGATGTTTTTATCTATGACCTTCTTAACCGCATCCAACTCGGTCTGGATTGCCTGCTGTTCTGTATCGAGCTGGTTGAGGTGAAGTTCAAGGTTTTTATCCTGCTGTTGTATAATTACAGTCTGTGCGTCTATTTCTGCAATACGTTTGTCGTATTCAGCTTTTTTAGCGTTATATTCATCCATTGCTTCGTCGAATGCATCGTCATCCTGAGTTGTTTGCATTGTCATAGAGCAAGTTATTTGTTCGCCTGTGTCGGGATCCGTGAATGTGATGGTTGTAAATCTTCCGGTTCCGTCGGCTGCATTGGTGAGTTGTGCATTGTCAACGTGGAATGTGTCTTCTCTTGTGTAGCTTTCGGATGAGTAAACCTGAAGCTCTGCAGGGAATGAATCCATAGAGGGGTCAAAGCCTGTTGTTGTGGCATTGATATAGTATGTGATACCGGTTTGGGTATTTGTGTACTGATAGAACAAGTCGTCTGCACTGTTGTTTCCGTTTGAATTAGGTGCACTGTTAAATTTGTCAACGAGTGCTGCACACATAGCGGGACCTGTCAATTCAAGATAGTCTCTGCCGCCGATACTGATAGAATATTTAACGGGATCTCCGTCTGCTTTTATATTGTATCCGTTGTTGCCGGTTCCGTTGTAGACAAGATTTATTGCAGAAGATGCATAGTCTGCTCTGTCAATAGTACCGTCTATTGTGTAAGTTTGCGGCTGACCTTCTTCAACAGGGTTTTTCAAAATCTTGCTGATTGTAACCTGTTCGGATGTTGCCTGGTTGGTGAAGACATATTCGCTCTTAGAATAGTCGTTTGCCATAGGAGGAGTCGGAACTTCAAGGGTCAGCATTTCATTAAAAAGATTTGCACTCTGGTTTGCCAGCGCAGTACGCTGCTGGTTAACCTGTTGACCTTCGTATTCAACGTTCGTTTTTCTCGCGGTCAGTCCTAGAAATCTTGCTTGAGATGCTGCCAATCCCATAGTTTAATACTCCTTGTTTTTGCATATCTGTTTTATATATCGACACTTGTAGAAGAAAACTTTAGGATTTTAGATTAAATATTAAGAAATTGTTACAAACTAACCTTGTAATTTTGTACAAACGAGGGTTTATACGGGTGCATTGTTCCTGTATGATGATTACTGCAAGTGCTTTTATAGGATAATTATGTATTTGCAAAAGTCAACTTTACAAATCTATATAGTTACATGACAAAATTTTTGTACTAATATATTATTAATATAAACAATATGACTGATGGGGGACAGGAAAATTAACGAGAAGTTTAATTTTATGGGAACAGATAATTTGTACACACAGCAGACGACGTTGAGTGCGCTTTCTGACGAGCACGAAAAATTCAGCAGTCTGAGTACGTCGGCTATGCTTGCAAAAGGCGAAGTTCCTCTGTCTCATACTCTTGTTGCTGACAATTACATGGTCATAAAAAAAATCTACGGAACCCCTGTTATAAAAAGTCCGATTACACTGCAAGAGAAGGCGCTTCTTGCAAAATACGATTTTAACACTCTTGAATATTCCACAATAAAACAGATAAATGAAGAACTTGCACTGTTGAAAAAGTGGTCAATGTCTTTGGATAAGGCTTTGAAAGCTGACGCTGATAATATTATCCAGATTAGGGGCAAAGAACTCAGGTTTCTTGAAGCCAACAGATACACAATGATTACAAATGAAATTTATAACGGATATATGGCTTTGCAGCGTTATTTTGAAGATATTTCAAAATATAATTTATAGAATTTTTGCTGCAATTTTATTGCTGCATACAGCGTTATGAGTTTTAGAACGATAGTGTCTGTGGTTAATCCTCTTTGTGGATAGTAAGCTGCGGGAACGGGAATTCTATTCCGAGTTCGTCAAAGCGCTCTTTAATTCTGAGATTGAAACCTCTCAAAACAGCCCACTGTCTCATTGGTTTTGTTTTAATTCTGGCTTGTATTATAACGGCAGAGTCGTCGAACTTATCAAGACCGAATATTTCAATCGGTTCAAGAATATCGTCTTTGTATTCGCTGCTGTTCATAAACTCATCACCAAGCTCTTTTAATACATCCAGAACTTTGGCAATATCTTCTTTGTATGCGACTCCTATGTCGAACATTGCATAAGAAAAATCACGTGTCAGGTTTGTTACTACATCAATCATTCCGTTTCTTATGTAGTATACACGTCCTTTCAAATCCCTTAATACAACGAGTTTTATATTTAATTTTTCAACAGTACCTTTCATTCCGTTGATTTCAACAACATCGCCGACCCTTATTTGCCCTTCAAGCATTATCAAAAGACCCGTTATTAAATCTTCAACAAAACGTTTTGCGCCGAAACCAACAGCAACTCCGACGATTCCGGCTGCGGTTAACAACGGTCGTATGTCTACGCCCAGCATATTTAGTATGTAGATTACGGCGAACACAATCCATATAGTGTCTACAATCGATTTGAAAAGCAGTTTTAGCGTGTTTATTTGTTTTTCAAATTCCGTATCATTTTTGTATGAAACTATTTTGTTCGTGAATTTATCAATCAAAAAGTTAGACAGGGTAATAAATCCCCAAAACAGGAGAAGATGAAGAAGCACCATAAAAAATTCATTGTGAAAAATGGGCGGAAGCATATCAAAAATACATTCGTGGTCGTGCGTGTGTGCCATAAAAACTCCTCCTTTTTGTTTGTTATAAGTTTAATTGAATTGCAGTTACTTTGCAACCTGCAATTTTGTAATAAATACTTGCATAATGTTTAAATATCCGATAGAATATTAGCTGAATAGCGGTTTTAATTGAACAAGGAGATTTATATGAGAAAATTTTTAGCAAGTCTTATTGTTCTTTTCTCAGCCGTATGTCTCAGTACAGGCGGCGCGTTTGCAAAAGAATATAAAGACATGACTCCGGATCACTGGGCGTATAAAAACATCCAGCAGTTGACAGACTGGGGTGTTGTAGTCGGTTATCCCGACGGAAACTACAGACCGGATCAGAATGTTACAAGAGGCGAGTTTTCCACAATGGTTGTAAAAGCTCTCGGACAGGCTAATGCTGCTGTAACGAACCCTGTCAATTTTTCTGATATGTCGGAAAAAGACTGGTTCTATGATATGGTGCAGAGAGCTGTTATGTTTGACCTTGTAAAAGGTTATCCTGACGGGAAATTCTATCCTTACGGAACAGTCGAGAGAGGACACGCTATTTCTGTTATTACAAACGCACTTACTACAGAGCAGATTTCAGAAAGCAAAGCAAGAGAAATTCTTGAAAGCCAGTACACTGACTACACTCAGCTTCCTCCGTGGCTTATAGTTATGGCGGGTAAAGCAGAAATTCTCGGTATGGTAGTTACTCCTCCCGGACATGAAGGAAAACTGGAAGCCGAAAGACCGGCAAACAGAGCAGAACTTGCTTCTTTCCTCGTAAATATGATTGAACAGGCAAAACTCAATCCTAACGAAAAACTGAGAGAAGCTATGAGACCGCCGACATATGATGGTATTGTAATTGAAGATACTACTTTGCAAGGTTATATTGCAACTATCCCTGCGGGGGCAATAATTCCGATTATGCTGCTTGACAGCTCCGTCAGCAGAAAAGATTTTATCGGCGAGCCTTATAAAGCTAAATTCCCGAAAAACCTTATCACTCCGGAACATTATCTCTTGTTCCCCGAAGGATGTATGGTTTATGGTGATGTTCAGGATGTAAAACCTCAGAGATTTTTCATCCGTCACGGTGAGATTTGTCTCAGAACGTGCACACTTGACGCACCTCACAATCCTGGCACTACATTTGCCGGTATAGTTATTGATCCGCCGGCAAAACACGGCTTCTGGAAGAAAGAGTTCGTTGAAAAAACAAGAATTAAAGGTGCAAAACGTTACTACGACAAAGGCATGGTCGTTAATGTAAAACTTTTAAAACCCATAAAAGTTGACTTAACAAACGGTTATATCGTTGAATAAGATTTAAAAACCGGCTTTCATAAAGCCGGTTTTTTATTATAGAAAAGGTGTGCAGTGCCGTCTGCGTTTAGTGAAATCGGGCTGACCTGACGCGGCGAAGCCCAGGTGTCGGACAGATTTCAAGAAAGCGGGCGGCACTTGCGATACCGGATTATGCGTTTTGTTTGTCTATAAGGTTTATACCGAGACTTAAGAGTGATATAACTATAGAGCCGATAAATGCACTCAAAAATCCGTCAACTTCAAATCCCGGCGAAACCCATCCCGCAAACATCAAAAGCAGTGCATTCAGGATAAGTCCGAAAATCCCGAGAGTCAGTATGTTAATAGGCAAAGTAATTAACTGTAGAGCCGGCTTTATAAAAGCGTTGATTATTCCGAGTACGACAGCAACAATCAGTGCCGCCCAAAAGTTTTCGACTGTTATTCCGGGAATAACCCAGGCGGTAAACATTATCACAAGCGCAAACGCTATCCATCTTAAAAGTACATACATAAAATTCTCCTTTTCTTATTGACTGAAAATCTTTCATTAGTCTTTACGGGAGATACTAACATGTATTGCTGCATGTTCCATTCCCCTGTCGTATAAAACGAAAATATCCTGATGTTTGAAAATTCAAATCTTCTTTATTTTTGAGTGAATCAAATCTTTTGTATGATTAAAAAGTTGTAATATATTGAAATTTTTTAAATTTTTCCAACTAAAGTATGAAAAAAATCCAACTAAATAAGAATGGTCATGAGAGGAAAAAGAGATAGAATGATAATATAAGGGATGAAAAGAAATCCTGAAAAACAAATATAAACAAAACTCCCTCTCCCGGGGGAGCGGATTTACGGACGGACGACACGACAGAAGGGAGTTAGTCCGGGTAGCGAACAGATTGAGCCGGCTTGTGC
>CALVEC010000023.1 GCA_944326475.1 Candidatus Gastranaerophilales bacterium | reverse complement strand
GTTTTTTGTGATTCTATCAAGTTGCTAATTATTTCTTGATACAATTCTTGTTTGCCACCAAAATAATAAGAAATCATACAAATGTTTATATTTGCACTTTTGCAAATTTCTCTTATACTTGTACCGTCAAAGCCTTTTTGAGCAAAGAGTTTAATCGCGGTATTTAAAATTTTTTCTTTTGAATTTTCATCAAATTTCTGTTTCATACTTTTATTATAAAACAAACGTTTGATTTATTCAAGATGTAAGAAATATTTTTATAGTAATAATTAAAATTTGCCTAAAAATCTTCTGATAGTCATTTTAACTGTTACAAATAATCATTTACGGTGTTTCTTTACATAATCGGCTAATTTGTGTAATCAGTCAAAAATAATAAAACTATTTAAAAATCAATTAAATAGTTTGTTTTTGTATTCTGTAAATAGCAAATAAAAATTACACAAGCCTTAACGGCACAACTTTATTATTTCTTTCTGCATAATCAGATAAACATTCAACAGCACTAAGAGATTGTTCTGTAATTGCGTGTGCATATCTCATGGTCGTACGAATATCGCTATGACCCAGAATATCTTTTGCTATAGTAATAGGAACACCCGAACCGACCATTCTTGTTGCTGCGGTATGTCTTAAATCGTGGAATCTAAAGTTTTCAATCCCTGCAATTTTACAGATGTTACTAAATACCCGTTTTAAATCATAATATTTTGTTTTTGTTATTGGATTTGCAAAAACATACTCACAGCATTGTTCTTGTTTTATGGCTTTTAATATGGATAAAACTGTAGAATTAATAGGTACATCTCTTTTTTTACCGTTTTTAGTTTCTAACAGAGTAATTTTTTTACTGTTAAAATTAACACAGTTCCAAGTTAAATTTAAGATTTCACCTTTTCTCATACCTGTATTAAGTGCGAATTTTATAATAGGTTTCATATATGAATAGCTATTATCACAGGCATCCATGAGCCTGATTTCTTCTTCGGGGGTTAAATATCGCTCAATTTTGTTATTTACTCTTAATTTTTTAACATACTTACAGGGATTTTTGTTAAGCCATTCATTTTCAATGGCAATATTAAACATTTTTCTCAAAATTTCTATATCCCTGTTTACAGTGGTGTTTGTAACGTATTTTGCAGGAAGTTTAACCCCGTTAACGATTTTTTCGGGTCTTACAATATCTTCCTTTCTGTTTCTTTTGTATTTTTCAATATCCATGGCAGATATGTCTTTAAGCTGTTTGTTACCCCATAATGCAACAAATTTATTCACTCTGCCGACACGTGATTTGTAAGAACGATTATTTAATTTTGAATATTTTAAATATTCATCAGCAAGTTCTTTAAATAACATACAGCCGACATTATCAACCATATCAAGACGACCTCGCAAGAGGTCTGTTTTGAATGCCTGCATATATGTAATCGCTTCTTTTTCGTTTGTAGCTTCGGGAATTGCTTTATGATAACGCTTTTTACGTATCATGCCTTCCAAATACCAACGATTATTCTTTTTGTATACACGCATATTTGGATTATAAATTTAAAAGGTAAAAACACAAGCCATTGTTAAGTTTAAGGTGTATTTTAGGTAATATTCAGTCAATATGAGTAAAGTTGAGCAAATCTAAATAAAATACAGTAAAGTTCGCAATATTGTTACATTTTTAAGAGTTTATAAATATTAATGCTGTTAATGAGTAACTGCTTTTATTGATTTAACAGTGGAAAAATTATAAAATATCTGTATGATAGATGAAAATACGCACCAAATATGCGAATTTATAGTATTGTTACTGCAAAAAGCAAATGATGAGGATATCGGACAGTTTCTTGCAAACTGTTCAAAAGATATTTTATCGTATAAAGAGGACACATTAACAAATAAAGAATTTTTAATATATATTGTAAGTCAAGCACTTATTAAACACTGTACATTGCTTAAATTTACAAAAGAAACAGGCAACCATTTAATTAAATTATCGCTTATTTGGACGGTTATAAGACACATAAGTGCATTGGCATACAGCTATTATAGTATTTTGCCGATAGATTTTGACAGGTTAACTAACAATAAAATCAAGAGTGATTGGGATTTTCCTATAGACGAAATGAAAGATATGTACAAAATTTCAAACAATATTCCTGAAATCTTGCATATCCTGATAGAAAATTATGCAAGATTTCAGTTTTACTATGCTATAGATCATAATTATATAAATAAAATACAAATTACTCCGCAAAATACAGAAGAAGTTTTACAAATTATTTATGATAACGACGAAGAAGATGAAGAAGAATATGAAACTATTACAAGATATCATATTGAAGAAGTTAATAGATATGTTTGTCTGGTCAATCCCTATGATAATATCCGTATAAAGACCCCAATATCAAAACGTCTGCTAGAATGCAGATCTGTGATGAATTTTAATGCTTTCAATAAAATGAATTCTGCAATAACAAAAGCATTATCACATAAGCATGTGTATTGTAACTGGTGTTACCCTGATAAAAAATCAACCTCACATAAAAAATGCTTAAATTGCAGAGAGTTACAAAGTGCTTTTGACGAATTAAAACAAAAAGACGGTAATAATAAGTTATCAAAATTTGATTTAAACAAGGAATTAACCAAAATTACAGGTGATAATTTATATCAGTTACGACAACTAAGAGCAGAATTTTTGTTCAATATATTAAAAGAAACAAAGGTTTCTGATAAAAATTTAAAGAAACGTATAAAATCCTTGATACAAGAGAGTTTTCAATAGTTTTTTGTGTGCAAAATCAGAGTGATTTTGTAACAAATTATCACAAGATATTTTTTTATGCATAGTTAAAATAACATGGCTTTCATCAACTGTAAGCTATGTTATTACTATGTTTGAACAATATTCAAATACGCATTTTATAACTCATCAAAATTTTTAAGAAAAATTCTCTTATTTTTGTAAGTAAAATCTCAAAATTAATGTTCACAATGAATTAAGGCTAATAAAAATAAATATTTTTATGCAAAAAAAATCAAAAAAATATAGATTTTCTGCAAGCACAAAAAACAGGCGAAAAGCTAGACAAGGCTTTGCATTTAACCTATACTGCAATTATGGAAAAGGAAATAAAAACAGAAAACAAAAATATAGAATTAATGAACTGCAACGAAACAGCAAATTTTCTAAAAGTCGAGTGTGCAACAATTTATTCTTGGCTGTATTACAATCAACTACCAAAGAATTTGTACAGAAAATTAGGTCGAAAACCTATTTTTATTCGTGAAGAACTAATAAAATGGTTTCTTGCAGGAGCAGAATTAAAAAAAAGAAAAGTAAAAGAAAGGATGAGTTAAATGACAAAATTTTGGCTAAAGTTAAAAACAATCCCTAAAGACAGCAAGGTTGCGATTTGGCTGATGAATTGGCTGGGTTGTAAACAAGAAAAAAAGGAGAAAAAATAAAATTTGACAGGATTAAAGAACTTAATCTGTACTAACTAAAGTTTGATTTTACAAGCTAATAAATACAACTATGTCATATCTAATGACACATTGAACATTGAATACTAAATATAATTATAATTACCTATTAAAGTGGTAAAAATTAATCGGTTTGCGTGACCGATAATAAAGTCTTTTAAAAAGGACTCGAAAAGATGTTACCTTGTATAGGTGTATACCTTATAAGGTTACTAATAAAAAAAAACACCTTTTCTTTTTTTTCAGGCTCCGCTACCCTAGCGGTCGCTTCGCCCAATGTGAGAGATACGGGTAATTATAATTTACTGAACCACCAAAACTGCCGGTTTTGCAGTAGACTCTCTCATTTTATAAAGTTTCACAATATTGAAGGGGCGAAACATGCAAGAGAATATAACATTTCCGCACAGATTAAACTCTGTGACGGAACTATTAAGCATACTAGATATTACGGAAAAAGACTGCTTACAAGCAATTAGTAAGGGCTACAGACGATATAAAAAATACAAAAACGGTAAGTATCGCTGGATAGAAGAACCTAATACTCGGTTAAAAGAAATACAACAAAAATTGCACGAGTATTTGCAGGTTTATTTAGATTGTCCGCCGTATTGTATGGCTGGATTTAAAACGCAGAACAACATAAAAAATGCACAAAAACATATAAAGAAAAGAGAAGTTATAACTATGGATATTTCGCATTACTTCCCGAATACAAAAACGAAGTATGTTGAAGATTTTTTCGTTACAACGTTTGGTGCGACAGGTAAATTATTAAATTTACTCATGGACATAACAACGTACAACGGGTACTTACCCACAGGCGGTGCAACAAGTACACTGTTAAGTTGTTTTGCACATAAAAATATTTTTGACAGTATTTATCGAAAAATGCAGGCTCTGAACATTGACATGACTATTTATGTCGACGATATAACACTTTCTACCAATAAACACATAGGGAACTGGGTTATTAAATACATTAACAACGCTTTAAAAACCCATGGGCTTTGGCTCAAGAAATCAAAAGTTAAACGATTTGGTTATAAATATGCAGTAGTAACGGGGGTACATATTTCTCAATGCGGCAGATTATTAGCTCCGTTCAAGATTGGACATTCTGTTATAAAAACATTGCAAGAAAAAGATTTGTCTATGATGACAGTAGGAGAATTACAGAGCCTGATAGCTAAAATAGGATATATAAGGCAATTACACCCTAAAAAACTTGCTGTTACCAAAGATAAAGCGATTACACAGTTAAAAAAACTGCAAAAACAACAACAAAAAAAATAAAATTTTAGGCAAGCACCTGCTATACTGTAAAACTTGTTGTAAAATTTATAGTCATGTAGTAAAAATAAAATAATTGTCAGTAGCAGGAGCAGGATTTAATATCAATGTAAGTGTATTTTATCTGACCTAATATTTTATTACTGAAATAATCGGCATAATGCCGGTTATTTCAGGTTATATTACCGCCAGTTTACATAAATTTCTTTTCATAGTTGTCCATGGCTTGCTTTAAAGTCATTTTTAAGTAAGTCTGGTATATAGTAAATACTTATTGTATTGCATATATCAACACATTGTATTGATTAATTAGTTTTGTTATTAAGTAAAAAGATGAATTTTAGAGTTTTAACAAATCAAAAATAGGCTAACAGAATAAGATAAAATTGTGCTTTGTATTTTATTTTCAACATAAAAAACGAAACTTTATAAAGATTTCCCCAGTTTCAAGCCTTTTTGAGCATGCTGTAATGCTTCAAGATAATACTTCTTTTCTTCGGGTGTTTTAGCGGAGTTTAAAATTTTTACGGATTTTAAAAAGGTTTTATCCGGTTGAACAATATCTGTTACTGGCATGTCGTCAATTGAATAGATATCAAAATCAAGAACTTTAGCGAGTTTTTTGATGATATTATACGTTGGCATGTGTCTGCCTTTTTCAATTCTTGACAGGTGTTTGTTATCAATGCCTATTAGTTCTGCTAACTGCTCTTGTGTAAGTCCTTTTGATTTTCTGATTTCTCGAATTTTTATACCTAAATTATTCTGTAACATTATCACCTCTTTTTTAATTTTTAGTAAAAGTAAGTGATTATTACACCGTAAAATGTCGATTTATATAGATATAAAAATTTGTAGTACATGTAGAAAAATTTTTGGTTTCATGTTAGAATTGAAAATATTTATTAGAGAAAGGTTGTGTAAGGTATGGCAAAGATTTTAAAAATAGAAAACGACACTGTCATGATAGGCAACAATGACGGTGGTATAAGAGAACTATTATTGACAAATTGCAATTTTACACCCAATGTTGGCGATGAAGTTGAAATATATGAAACAGATAAAGATGTAATAGTTGTAAAAAAAGAAAATACATCTAACAAGGGTATCAATGTAAATGTTTCAAATAACGCAAATAATACTCCGCCTGTATATGTTACATGCAAAAAATCAGTAAACAAAATTGTTTATTGTCTACTAGCTCTTTTCCTTGGCGGAATAGGCATTCATAAATTCTATGGCGGGAAAATAGGTACAGGTATTTTATTCTTTTTGTTCGCTTGGACATTTATTCCTTGTATAGTTGCTCTTATTGAATTTATTGCAGCCTTATTTATTCCTGCGGATTCAAACGGAAATATTCTTGTTTAGGTATAAAATTAACAACATGTGAGGTTATATGAAAAAAAAGTTATTTTGTGGGCTATTAATGTTTTTTCTAACATATTCTTGTGTTTTTGCAGCAATAGAATCGGGTTATGGCTTTTCTCTTAATAAAACAGTGGATGATGTTATTGTTCAAGAGGTAATTCCAAACTCTGCGGCTGACAAATCAGGATTAAAAGTTGGACAAAAAATAATTAAATTCAACGGGAAGAAAACAAATAAAATTAAAGAGTCAGACATTAAAGATATAGATTTGTACAAAACTTTAAAAATCGTGACTGACGACAATAAGAAACATATATTAAAACCGGAGAATATTACATTATTACGTTCATATAATAAAATACAAGAAACATATAATGAAAATACGAAATATAAAGTCAATGATTATAAAACTGAAAAAATTATTTTAGCAAGACAACTGGGAAACAAACATGCAAAATATACTAATGCTTATTTGAATTATGCCGATGCAATTTCAATTGAAAACTCAAAACTGTATGTCAATTTATTCAAAGTAACAAATGAAAATGTAAAATCTGCATTAAAAGAAAGCTCAAATAATAAAGACAATCCTTATGTAGAAATTTACAATTCTATATATCAAACTAATAAAAAACATGATATATATGGTGAAGCTTTTCGACAATTTTTAGAACTTTCAATATACAATGAAGAAAATATCGAGTTAATAAACAGACAAATATCTGAATTTAATTCTCTACAAAAAAAACAATTTGCACAATTAACTTATAATACACGAATTGTCGCAAACTTATACAGTTATGCAAACAGAGAGCTTGGTGTATTTTTAGTAAAAAATACTATTAATGCTAATTTAAGCGATAACTGGGAAAATGAATTAAAAAATCAAAATACTATCTACAACGGTAAATATAACGAACTTTGCAACTTGCTTAGTAAAAATAAGATAAAAATTAATAAACCGGGTCCTTTGTCCAACAGAGAGCAAATTAATGCAGGAACAGTTCCAAATGTAAAATGGGCAGAAGATAAGCAAATTGTACTTCTTGCACAAGAAAAAGGATACAATCCGAATAATCATCCTATTGTAAAAAAAATAAATGATGAAAAAATAGCTGCTCAAAAACAAGCAGAAAAACAGCAAGCTATGAAAAAGGCAAGTAATAAAAAGCCAAATACATCAACAGCTAAAAGCAATAATATATTTAATTCCAAGATTGACCCTTCCAAAGTCAAAAGAACGAATAATTATCCTCTGTATTATTATAAAGCAGCAAAGAGCTGTGAAAGTAAAATAAAAGTCGGTTTGCCTGTTTCTGAGATGGTATATTGCTTGGCACAAAATTTAAGAAATCCATACAACTATATGGATATAGGGTATCAACAAGGGACATTACCATTTATTTTTGCAGCAGTAATGCAAGACTTCAATAATTTCAATCATCACGATCCGGCAGTAATGAAATTTATGTCGACAATGTTTCCTGTTACTCTTATTGAGTTTGGTAATACTTTGAATAAGAGTGGAGCAAAAATAGATACTAAAGCATACAATTTCTATATGTATGGCAAAAAGTAAGAATGGACAAAACAAAATGAACAAATGTTTGATTTTAATATTAACATTCATTATAAGTTTACCTGTTTTAGCCGTTACTTCTTATGACCAATATGGTAATAAAACAGGTTCGTACAAAACAAGAGGAAATATTACTACGCAATATGACCGCTATGGAAATAAAACAGGTACATACAAAACAAATAATTACGGCACTACTTCTTATGACAGGTATGGAAATAAAACCGGAAGTTATAAAACAAATTCAAGCGGAGTAACAACTGAATATGACCGATACGGTAATAAAGTCGGTTCTTTTAAAAGAAACAGTAATGGGGTGACTGTGCAATATGACAGATATGGCAATAAAACAGGCTCATATAAAACTGATAGTTACGGAAGAACAACAACATACGATAAATACGGAAATAAAACAGGAAGTTATAAATGACGGAGAAATCAATGTCAGATAGAAAAATATGCGATAAATGCGGTGCAAAAAATGAGTTAGATAGTCAATATTGTGAAAATTGCGGTCAGTTATTTACAAATACGGAGCCAATAAACACTTCTTCCCAAGCTGATGATAGCAATGCAAATGATGAACATACTGTTTCAAATGTAATATATTGCCCAAATTGCGGAAACGAAAATGATAAAAATAATATATTTTGCTTTAAATGTGGAGCTTGCTTAGATAAAAAGAAAGGTGTAAAAAAAGACAATGATAATCCCCTGAAACCGTTATTAATAGTAATTCTTTTCACTTTAATATTTTTAGGGCTGTTATTAGGTTTTTTACATTATAAAAATATACAAATCAGTAAAGAACCATATAGCACAACATGGTTATTTGCAGATACAAACACACACATTAGTGCTTCATATAATGATGATTATGATGTTATTAATATAGATTTAACAATAGATGAAATTATTGAATCTTGGCAAATAGAGGAAATTGGAAGTAATATTACAGAGATAAAAATAATTTGTAAAACGTATGACGGATTGAAAAAAGAATTTAATTTTAAAGACATAACATTAAACTCTGGAGAAAAAATCAAAGGTAGATATACAGAGGAAAATGCAACATTAAAAGATTTTGTAATGATAAAATCACTATTACAAGGTGAAGTGACTATTTCATATTCTCAACCTCTAGAAATGGATAATCAAAAAAGACTTAAACTCAAACGAGCCTACTATGAAAGAAAAGAAGAACAAAAGAGAGCAAAAGAAGCCGCTGATGCTCTTGATGCTCTAGGGGGACTAATGCTATTTAATGCTATGTTTTGATAGATATATAAATCATGCTATGGGAATAACTATAATGCAAGTAATAAAACAGCGGTTTTAAATGTTATACAAAAGCTAAAACAGACTAATAAATAGGATTATGATAATGCAAGAATATAATACAAAAAATCAGTGAGGCATATATGTACTGTCCAAATTGTGGAAAAGAAATTAAAGAAAATCAAAAATTTTGCTCCAACTGTGGTGTAAAAATTAACACAAAAAATGAAAATTCAATACAAATAATCTTAATAACTATACTTATTATATTGGGCTTAGGTTTAATTACATTTGCAATATTGAACCTTAACAAAGCTCAAAATACAACACATGCCGAAACGAAACAAGAACAGTCAATAAAGACACCCGCACAAACTTTACAGCAGATTGATGAATTGCAGGCAAGGTACTTTAATATTGTAAAAAGAAATGATGTTTTGCTTCAAATACAGGACAGTGACGAATACCAGCAGGATATGAAAGATTTAAACAATCTTTTTAAGGAAGTCGAAAAGAAAATTGATAAGGACAACTATTATTTACAAAAATATTATGAAATTAAAGAACGGTATGCCGTCAATACAGGAATATCACAAAGTGATATGAATGCATTTGCTTCAAATGAATATGAAGCAGTTGATACATTATTAAACGAAACATATCAAGCAGTAAAAGCAAAAATCACGCCTGAGGATTTTAAACAACTTATAACAAGTGAATTAAAGTGGCTTAAAGAGGTTGAAGATTATTACAAAGTATATGAACAGCAGGGGTTTGGTACAATCGGTTCACTTGTACATTTAGGATATGAATGCAACATGAGGAACTTCAGAACACTGCTTTTAATGCTTTATTTTTAATCATCCAATGCTTGCTTAATCAATCTGCGAGTTTTGTCTATGACTTCATCAAGCGTTTCATGCTTTGAGTTTTGTTTTATACGCTCTTTTTGAGCTTTGAAATCATCTATTTTTCTTTTGTGCATTTCGTTTTCTTGATTTTTTGCTTTATCAAGACGTGAAATTTCGTGTTCATGCCTTATATTTTCTTGTGCAATCCTAATGTCAATGTAGTTTGTGTCCATGTTACACTCCTTTATTTTAATAAAAATTATCAATCAAAACCGAACCTTTACCTTAGGTAAATCTATTAATCGAAAGGGCTTGGTTTTTGATTAATGGATGTATAAAATAAAAATATAGAAAATCGCTTTTCTGTTAATGTAAGTGAATTTCAGCCGATAAAACATAAAAAATGAGGTTAATTTTGAACAAAGAACTTATTACAGAAATCTATAACAGGCACACAGGTTCAGAACAATTTTACAGGCGGAGTTATTGCGAACATCTGATATACACAGAAGGTATACTCGATTTTCAAAAATCCCTGAATGCGTTTTGGTTTGTCGATTGTATAATTTCAAATCTTCCGCAAATCATATTTACTGCAAAAGCCGTTGATGACGGCTTTTTTATTGTCAAAATTAAGGTTAACAAAAAGAAAAACAACGGAATGCTTGAAATATATCGGGAAGGTTATGTTAATAACAAGTACAGTGAGCATATAACAGTGTTTAAGCAAATAATACCCGACATAGATTTAATACCTTATGATTATAAGTTTTATCTGATATTGACAAACGTTGAACCTGTTATTTTTACGTTACTGTTACCAAACGAATACTAGAAAGGATTAAGCCCATGGCAAATTATTGTTATTTAAGAGTAAGCACACTGGAACAAAACACAGAAAAGAACAAACTTGAAGTATTAAAGTTTGCAAACGACAAAAAGCTCGGCAGTGTTGAGTTTGTAGAGGAACAAATCAGCGGAAAATCAAATTTTAAAAACCGTAAACTCGGAACATTGCTTGATAAAATGAATGACGGAGATGTTTTAATTGTCCCCGAGCTTTCTCGTATAGCAAGGTCAATAACCCAGATTTTTGAAGTAATAGAAATTGTCAAAGAAAAAAATATTGTGTTGTATTCGTTGAAAGAGAATTTTTGCAGCAGTGATAAAAGCATAACTTCAACAGTTGCAACAACGATATTTGCACTGGTAGCACAGATTGAGAGAGATTTAATCAGTTTAAGAACCAAAGAAGCAATGCAGGCAAAGAAAGCACAGGGGCTAAAACTCGGCAGACCAAAAGGCAAAGGTAAATCAAAACTGGATAATTACAAAGATGAAATTTTAAAACTGGTTGAATTACATGTACCAAAAACTGTTATTGCAAGACAATACAGCACAACTACAACGAATTTGTATAAGTTTTTAATAAATATTGAAACGGTATAACTATAGCATAGGCATCAGAGAGATTAGTATATTTCTGTAATCAATAGCTTTTGTTGCTGTAATTTTTAATTACAGCCTCCTGCCTGCCGGAGTATCTACGCATATTTGTTTAAGATTTGTATTCTACAGATAATCTAGATATCAGCAGTGGTATTAACTTTTCTCTTTGCAATTTCAGCACCGTTATAAAACCATTTTATTAGTTCTTCACGTATAAAAATAGGCTTTCGACCTAATTTTCTGTACAAATTTTTTGGCAGTTGATTGTAATACAGCCAAGAATAAATTGTTGCTTTTTTGACTTGAAGCAACTCTGCTACAGATTTTATATCCATAAAGATATTATTTTCCTCCATGTTACATCCTTTCTAATATTACATTGAGGAAATTTATATTATAGCAATGTATACTACAGGTCAATCGGCAAGCGAAATATTTTGTGTAATATTTGTGTAGTAAGGCTGATTTTGAAGTAGTTATATTATTGTTGACTTATATTCAAAAACAGTATAGAATGCGAGAATAGCAGTAATTGCTCAAAATAGCTCTAAGAGGGACAATTTCTACGAACCAAAAGGTCGGGGGTTCGAATCCCTCCAGGCACGTTTTTTACTTTTTTTGTTGTTTGAATAATGGGATTCTTCACCCCGGTAAATTTCTCCCTTGTCGAAATTTACGGGGGTATTATTATACTGCACGCAGAAGCTTCGCTTCTGACTTAGCATTCCTCCATCCAAAACCTGACATTTAGTCAGGTTTTGCACGGAGTCCTTAGGCACGTTTTTTACTTTTTTTAGTTGTTTGAATAATGGGATTCTTCACCCCGGTAAATTTTAATTTACCGCAACAAAAATGTTTATGTAATCAAAGATGGCAAAAACATACGGACTTCAAGAATTACTTTATGATAAGAAATAACAGTTAAGCAGTTTTTAGTTCTATTTTATAACCTAATCCATTCAATAATTTTAACGTTGTACTAATTTTAGGCTGAACTTTACCGTTTAAAATATCAGAGAGATTACTTCTATCCATATTCAATTCTTTTGCCAGAGAAGAAATGGTACCACGACCACGTGCTTTTACAACATGACCCAGAGAACGGATAAAAGCGTTGATATTTCCGTCTTGTGCAAATTCTTCCAATGAAGTTTCAAGATAAATTCTTTGAGATTCTTTATCCTGTAAATATTCCTGCATATAATCATCATGACTTAATGAATTTGCCATAACTTTATTCATATCTAAATTGAATTCTTCTGCAAAATCTGTCATTTTGAGTTCCTTTCAATGAAATCTTTTAAGTAATTTTCTGCTTGTTTTATTGTTCTTGCTTGATTATCTTTGTTACTGCCTGCGACAATTAGTATAATTACATTGTTAAGGTCTTTATAATAAACTCTGTAACCCTTGCCTACAAAAAATCTTAGTTCAGACAGTAAACTTACCTAATATTATTGTAGGGTATAACCTACAATATGTTAATATATGTAAATAGTATTTACAGTCTGAACAAAAACTCTTTTGTAGCACTTTCAAACCAATGCAGACAAACCCAACCTGCGATTTAGCGCATACTGCATCTGTTACAAACCCGGCTGAAGGACACCGTTTTCGTATTCTTTCAACAATCTGTAAACAGTATGGGAGTCAATATTCAATCGCTTTGCTATCTTCTTACCGCTCAATCCCTGTTCTTTAAGTGCAAGAATATTTTTCAATTTTTCCTGTTTTTTCTTTTTCATATTTCCCGCATTATGTTCGTAGCGCAAACTTTTGACACTGTTTATCGGGATATTAAATTCTTCCGCTATCTCTCTGTTTAATTTTGTTGTTTGTATAGCCTCAAGCACTTTTTTTCTTTTTTCTGTTCTGGGCAAAACTCCGATGTGTTCAATTATCCATTTTTTTATTGCATAAACACTGAATCCTGTTTGCTCGCTCAACTTTTTCAACGACACAACCTCATTAACCAAACCGCCAAGTATATCATTCAATTTTTCGTTTACAATTTCTTTTTTACACGGCAGATTAAATTTCTTTATAATATAATAAACAGTTCGTTCGCTCATATTGTATTTTTGCGCAATTTCAGCTACTTTTACCCCTGAGTAAATATCCTGACTGATTTTGCTTAAAGCGATTTTATTTGCACAAAAATTCGGGTTATATCTGTTTGTTTGGAAGTTATTATAAAGAATCATATTTTGTTCTCCTGTTTATGTAAAACGGGAACATTATATTTTTTGCGCAATTTGTTTACAAAATTTGAAGAATATAGCAAAAGTTTATTGCACGACAAACCCTTAATGAGCAAAATATATATAGACAAATTCAATGTTAAACCCTATGACTATATGAATGTTTACAGGAATACCGGTATAAAATATAACTATATACACACCCGGAAAGGAAACCCGGAAATCTTTTATGACGATGTAATTAATACTGAATTTTGTCTTGATGACCTGCAGAATAACGGTTATTTACCGAACGGATATATGCTGTTTTACCAGATTGCAGGTCTGGCTAAAGACAAAAATACACGCGAAGTTTTTGATGTATTCTCTTATCTCAAGGACATGTTTTCTCCGCCTCTTGGTTTGCGATACAAACATCATGACTTTTGGAAAGATACAATAAAATATCATCCGGAGCTTTGCACTTCGGAATTTCCGGAAAAACTCGGCAAGCATCTGCTTCCAAAATGTGAAAACAACGCCGGATATTTTCTCTCGAATATACCAATACCAACCGAATATGTACCAAAATTAATCAAAGATGCTGACAAAAAAATAGAACAGCTAAAATCGCTCGGTATATCCGAAAACAACGCCGAGTTAAAATTCTGGACAGAATTTAAAAATTATTTTGTGAAAGTCTACGGAAAATATCTTCCGCCGGAAAATTGATTAACTAAATTTTTACATCCTGTTTTGAAGTTTTATAAGCCGTCAGGCATCTCGCAATCTGGTCAGGACAGCTTGTCGGTTTGTCACCGCAGCAGATTCCTCCGAGTTTTTCGATTACCTCATCTATATCCATTCCTTTGATGAGTTTTTGAATCCCTTTCAGGTTTCCGTTGCAGCCGCCTATGATTTCAGAAGACTCAATTTTATTGTCGCTGATTGTCATTCTAATAAGTTTGCTGCAAGTTCCGAATGTTTTGTATTCGATTGTTTCCGGTTTTTGCATTATTTCCCCCTTTTTAAGAGCATTTTAGCATACGAAAACTAAATTAACAAATTTTTTTAAAAATATAAGAAATATAAAAAAAGTTCAATCTAAAGTTGGAAAAAATTCCAACTTTTTAATAATTTGAATTTGTAAAAAAACTGATAGTATAAATAATGTAAGGGATATTAATTTCATATAAAAACAAAAAATAAGTTTCGATAGGCAAGACAGGGATGAAAGTATTATGAAAATCAAGGAAGTACAAAACAGCACAATAGCAGACATAGGAAAGGAAATTTTATCAGACACGCAGAAATTAAAAGAAGCAATAGACAAATCAAAAAGCAGCAGAATCGGAATCGATTTCAGCAAAGTGGAAAGAGTAAGTTTAGAATTTTTGGAGTTTATTAAAAAGAATATAAAGAAAGGTGAATTATCGTTTTACAATGTAAATGCAGACTTGTATGTATTATTTTTCATTATGAAAATGGACAAATATATAAACTTTTACATGTCAGAGAGTGATTTTGTAAAAGACAAGCAATGTATCGTTAACAGACAGTTAAAATTGTGCAGTTAATCATACTGTTTAATCCTTAGTTTATTCGATTCGTTACTTAAACGTATTATGTAAAAATAATACGTTTTTTCTTTTGTTCGGCAGAGAGCGCACAACTTCTGCAAGCCGGGACAATCTCAGACAGCATCCCAAAGCAAGCCGGGACATATCAGACAAAATAATCCATCATATCATTTTGTATCTGCTCTCTCATTTTTGAAGCAGTGTTTGCTATTCTTGAAGGGTCGAAAGCATAATCAATCATACTGCCTATATTAATCTGGTTAACATATTTTGAAAAAGCAAGCATTATTGAATACAAAGCTTTTGAACAGTTTTCACCCTCAAGATAAGAACTTTCCTGATGAAAAGACAAGGGGTTTTGCACTTTTTCCATCAACTTTGAAAGCTTTGAAAAAATAGGAAGATTTTCATCGTTTATCTCGAGTATCCGTCCGTTGAGAAAATATTTGAAATCTCTTTTTCTTCCCGGCACTTGTTGTTCTTCAAAAGAAAAAGAAACAAAGTCCTTTCCGATTTTTGGCGGAAATTTCTTTAAAATTTCTTTAAAATTTTCTAAATCTTTATCCCCGTTATTGTCCAACTGAACGTTTAACAAAATATCTTTGCCCTCAGGCACATAAAACGAAAATCCGCTTCTTAAGATATTGTAGGGCTGCTCGTTTATGATAAAAGTACTGGTTGCATTTTTGAGTCCTGAAAAACTTACATTCATAAAAAGAAATCTCCTTTTGTTTATTATAAAACCAAAGGAGAATTTTTTTGCTAAATAGAAGGGAAATATAATTTGGAATGTTAAGTATGAATTAGTGTAAGAATAGCGTCTAAATTGCAATGTTTAGCGTCATTGCACTGCCTGATGCAGAAGATAAGGAATTGTAAGCATTAGATGCGTTTATAGTGTTCAAACCTCCCGTAATATTTTCAGAAGAATATTTGTTAAGTGAGTTTTGCAAAGTATCAGAAAGCCCATTTTTTTGTTGATTTTGAATATAGCGCATTACCTCATCCGCCGTGACAACTCCGTCATTGTTCAAGTCCATCTCGTTTTTTCCGCCGGAGCCGGAGGCGCTTGAGGAACCGGAAGAAGCCTGCGCCGGAGAATCAGCACTCTTAGAATATTCAAATCCCTCAACATTTACACCGGGGGGCATTCCCATTGAGTCTTTGATGTATTCGTAAAGGTCAGATTTTTCAGCCGCTTTCTCTGATATATCAACTGTTTCCGTATCTTTATCATCACTCTCTGTATCTGATAAAATATCCAGAAATGTATCATCAGCAGAGTTTACGGAATTTGAACCGTCTGCCCCGGGTAAAATATTTAAACTGCCCACGACAGAATAGTCAGTCAAACTGCCTATACCTGAAACCATTATAGTCTCTCCTCACCTTGTCTTGTTAATTACATTTTTATATTTTTTAAAACTTTTTACATCATGTTAATAGAGGATATAAGGGCATGGGCTATTTAAAGAAGCAAGCAGGTTGCATCGATTGACGCAACGGCAATACCCCCAGCCGGATACCGGCAACCAACAGACATCATCCTGAAACGGATTTGCCTTCTTTTTCGGCTGAGCTGAGGCGAAGCCTGAAAAATGGCGTCACGACTTTACGCTAAGCAGGCGTATTTGCAATGGTCTGTAAATAGTGACACGCAAGTGCGGAGTCGAGTCTGCAAAGCAGACGAGCGAGCACGTCCTGCGAAGGAATTTGATACGAGTGAATTTTTTGCATAGCAAAAATGAACGAGTGGAAAAATTCCGAGCTGCCAATAAGCCAAGACACTTGTCTCAGGATCTGTACAAACACCGACGGCAGCAACACTCCCGGCAACCGGTCAGAAAGACCAAATCACAGCTTGAAATTTTCCGGCACAAGACCGGATAAATTTTATTTAACATCATGCCGTTCCCCACCCTACCCCTCCCCAAGCCGGGGAGGGAACAAAACAGGCTTGTAGAACTCCTTCCCCGACTTGGGGAAGGTTGGGATGGGGAGTGACCCGTAAGGGGGCAACCGGCTACGAGTGTTCTAACAAGCTCTAACCTACGACTCCGCCCTACAGAAAATCCGGCTCCCCGGACTAACTCCCTTTGGTCGTGTCGTCCGTCCGGAAATCCGCTCCCCAAGCCGGGGAAGGAGTTCTCTTTTAATTTTTATACGGCACGGAGAAACTTTGTTTCTCTCTTAGCCTGCCTCCATCCGTAACTTCAAACAAAAAACTTGCTTGATAGCTGCTGTCAGGTTGTACAATAATATTAGTTATCAGAATAATCCCTGATAACCAATATTGCCGCCGCATATTTAAAGAAGAAAAAGGCTGCTGCGGCATTTCAGAGGACAGTAATACAAGGAGAAAAACTATGACAGTATTAGAAAAAATAAACAGCCCGCAAGACGTGAAAAAACTTTCAACAGATGAAATGAACACTCTTGCGCAAGACATAAGAAACGCAATTATCACCAGAGTAAACACAATCGGCGGGCACCTCGGACCGGATTTAGGTATTGCAGAGGCTGCTATTGCAATGCACTATGTTTTTAATTCCCCTGAGGACAAATTTATTTTTGATGTATCCCATCAGGTTTATCCGCACAAAATGCTCACGGGAAGAAAACACGGATTTGTTGACCCCTCGCGTTTTCTTGAAATATCCGGCTATTCAAACCCGCAGGAAAGTGAACACGACCATTTTGTAATCGGACACACTTCGACTTCCGTAAGCCTTGCGACGGGGCTTGCTAAAGCGAGAGATTTAAAAAATGAAAAATACAACGTTATTGCTTTGATAGGCGACGGCTCCTTAAGCGGCGGCGAAGCCTACGAAGGGTTTAACAATGCGGCTGAACTTGACAGCAATATGATAATAATTATAAATGATAACGAAATGTCGATTGCGCCAAATGAAGGCGGATTGTATAAAAATCTTGCAGAGCTTAGAAACACAAACGGACAGGCTGTAAATAACGTATTTAAGGCAATCGGCTTTGATTATTACTATGTGGAAGACGGCAACAATGTAGAAGCACTGATTTCAGCTTTTGAAAAAGTTAAAGACACAAACCGCCCGACAGTTGTTCATATACACACTTTGAAGGGCAAAGGCTACGAGCCGGCTGTTTTGGATAAGGAGACTTATCACTGGCATATTCCCGGATTTTTGGACAAAAAAGCCGGAGACACTGTTGTTGAGTCAGAATCTTACAACTCAATCACGAAAGACTTTTTGTTAAAGAAAAAACAGTCCGGAGAGCCTGTTATTGCTATTACTGCGGCAACTCCCGGGGTTTTTGAATTTAATCCCGCATTCCGTGAAAAAATGGGTAAAAACTATACGGATGTCGGTATTGCAGAAGAACATGCAATTGCTTATGCATCAGGACTTGCAAAAAACGGTGCAAAACCGGTGCTTTGTCTTATGAGTTCGTTTGTACAGAGAACTTATGACCAGATGTCCCAGGATTTGGCGCTGAACAATTCTCCGGCAACTGTTTTGATTTACTGGGGCGGAATTTCAGGCGCAGACATGACACATCTTTGCACGTTTGATATACCGCTTATAAGCAATATTCCAAACATTGTCTATCTCGCTCCGACCAGCAAAGAAGAATATCTGGCAATGCTTGAATGGTCATACAGTCAAAACGAACATCCGGTGTTCATCAGAGTACCGGCAACAGAGCTTGTTTCAACCGGTATTGAAGATAACACGGATTATTCAAAACTGAACAAATACAAGCTTGTTAAAAAAGGGGAAAAGGCCGCAATCATTGCTGCCGGAACATTCTTTGCACTCGGTGAGCAGGTTAAGCAAGAGCTGAAAACGAAGACAGGTATTGACGCAACACTAATTAACCCGTGTTACTTAACCGGTGTTGATGAAGAATTGCTCAATGAACTTAAAAAAGACCACTCTCTTGTTATAACGCTTGAAGACGGTGAGCTTGACGGCGGTTTTGGCGAAAAAGTCACAAGATTCTACGGCAATTCCTGTATGAAGGTTTTGAATTTCGGCGCAAAGAAAGAGTTCACGGACAGAGTGCCGCTTGAAGAACTCTACAACCGCTACCATCTGACTAAAGAGCTTATTGTTAATGATATGAAAGAGGTATTGTAGATGATAAAAAAACAATAAAACAAATTTTATTTTGAAATTTTTATACGGACGGCAGCAAACACCGTCCGTTATATTTAAAAAAATAATCTGTTTGAGTCAGTTCTAATTCCCGAAGATGGAGATATAATTGTATTCGATAAGGAATAAATTATATGACAAAAGTAACGGAAAATATTACCCTGGACAAAATAGAAGTCGGAAAAGACGCAATTATAGACTCAATAAACTGCGATGACAGAGCACTAAGACACCACATACTCGATATGGGTCTGACGCCCGGAGTTGAGGTTACGCTGATAAAAACTGCCCCGATGGGAGACCCGCTCGAGATAAGACTGAGGGGGTATGAACTTACGCTCAGAAAAGACGATGCCTCTAAAATAACGGTGACAGACGTACATGACGCTCACAATTGTCCCAGAAAAAATGCGGTATTTTCTGATACGGAACATTCAAAAATCGGTGAAAAAAATCACTACAAAACCCGCAAGGCGAATAAAGCACAGCCCAAGACAAAATTGCTCTTTGCACTTGCAGGAAACCAGAACAGCGGAAAGACAACGCTTTTCAACAAACTCACCGGCTCTCACCAGCATGTCGGGAATTTTCCGGGTGTTACAGTGGACAGGACTGACGGTATGCTAAAAGGGGTTAAGGATGTTACAATAACAGACCTTCCAGGGATTTATTCACTCTCTCCGTACAGCAGCGAGGAGATTGTCACAAGAAATTTTATACTTAACGAAAAACCTGACGGCATAATAAATATTATTGATGCAACAAATATTGAAAGAAACATGTTTTTGACAATGCAGCTCATAGAGCTGGATGTGCCGATGGTTATTGCGCTCAATATGATGGATGAAGTGAACGAAAGCGGCGGAAGTATAGATGTAAACGGACTTGAAGCGGAACTCGGGGTTCCCGTTATTCCTGTCAGTGCTTCAAAAAATCAGGGAATACAGGAGCTTGTGGAGCATGCCTTAAACGTCGCAAAATTTGAAGAACACCCCGGAAGGCTTGACTTCTGTGAATCGGATGACGGTAAAGAAGGGGCAGTGCACAGGTGTATTCATTCCATTATCCACCTCATTGAAGACCACGCTAAAGCAGCAAGGATTCCCGTGCGTTTTGCGGCAACAAAACTCACAGAGGGTGATAAGCTTATACAACAGGCTCTCGGGCTTGATGAACAGGAAAAAAATAACTGCGAGCAGATAATAAAAACAATGGAAGAAGAACGGGGACTGGACAGAGAGGCGGCGTTAGCAGATATGCGTTTTTCTTTTATTGAAAAGCTGTCGCAGCGGTTTGTTCAAAAGCCTACCGAGTCGGCGGGCTACAAGCTGTCAAAAAATATAGACAGAATTTTAACCGGAAAATTTACGGCAATACCGGCATTTATCCTGATAATGGCGTTTATTTTCTATATAACGTTCGGACATGCCGGCATATTCCTGTCAGATGTGATGGAGTATGGCATTGGCTGGTTTACGGGAGTTACAGACAGCGCATTGAGCGCCTACGGCTTGAACAAAGTAGTGCACTCTTTGATTATTGACGGTATTTTTGCCGGCGTGGGAAGTGTTTTAAGCTTTTTGCCGGTGATTGTTGTGCTGTTTTTCTTCTTATCAATTCTTGAAGATACGGGATATATGGCGCGTGTCGCTTTTGTTATGGACAAATTATTGAGAAAAATAGGACTTTCCGGAAGGAGTTTTGTGCCGATGCTGATAGGCTTCGGATGTTCGGTGCCTGCGATTATGGCAACACGTACACTTCCGTCTGAAAGAGACAGAAAAATGACGATTTTTCTTACTCCTTTTATGAGCTGCTCTGCGAAACTCCCCATTTATGCCCTTTTTACTGCCGCATTTTTTGCAAAACATCAGGTTGTGGTCATTTTAAGTTTATATTTAATCGGGATAATTGTCGGCATAATATTTGCATATTTTATGAAGTTTTTTGTTTTTAAAGGCGAGCCGGTACCGTTTGTTATGGAGCTTCCGAATTACAGAATGCCGAGCCCGCTGAATGTTTACAGGCTTATATACGCAAAATCAAAGGGATTTATAACAAAAGCATTCACCATAATATTCTGGGCAACAATTCTTGTATGGTTTTTACAGACGTTTGACTCAAGGCTGAACCTTGTCACAGACGCTTCTCAAAGCTTGCTTGCAATACTCGGAAACTTTATAGTACCTGTATTTAAACCGCTCGGAATAACAGACTGGCGTGTTTCAACAGCATTTATTACCGGATTTATGGCAAAAGAGAGCGTTGTAAGCACGCTCAGTGTTTTGCTCGGCGGAAGCACAGACAAGCTCCCTATGCTGTTTACTAACCTTACGGCGTTTGTGTTTCTTGTGTTTTCACTTTTGTACACGCCGTGTGTTGCAACAATTGCAACCGTCAAACGAGAGCTGGGGCGTTTTTACGCACTGCTGGTGATACTTGTGCAGTGTTCGATTGCGTGGATTGCTGCATTTCTTGTGTATAATGCCGGAAAATTACTGTTTTAAATGTCTGAGAGTGACCTCGCTTCCGGAAGTGGTACACGGAGTGCGAGTTGCACCGGGTCTGACATTTTGGACTCTGCCGGAGGTATCTGTTGCTGCGGATTAGATAAACTGTTTGAAAACTTTATAATAACCTGTATAATTAAATAATCATTTCAAACAGAATTAAGAGGTAGTATGATATTATTAAATTTGTTTTTGATTCTCTTTTTGTTACTGGCAAACGGATTTTTTGTTGCGTCAGAGTTTGCGCTTGTAAGCGTGAGACAGACAAGAATAAACCAGCTTGCAAATGAAGGCAATAATACGGCAAAAATGACATCTAACGCACTTAAGGAGCTGGACAAGTATATTGCGGCTACCCAGCTGGGAATCACAATTGCAAGTATCGGACTTGGCTGGGTGGGAGAGGCTACACTGGCAAGGCTCATACATCCGCTGTTTGATTTTTTGCCCTACGTTTCAAATACCATTGCAACACACACGGTAGCGGTTGCACTTGCCTTTGTGTTAATTACATTTATGCATGTTGTAATCGGTGAATTAATGCCAAAATCCATTGCGCTTCAATACCCTGAAAAAACGACTCTTTTTATAACAAGACCGCTTGTGTTTGTTGCAAAAATTTTTACTCCGTTTATATTTCTGTTAAACGGATTTGGAAATTGGCTGTTAAAATTATTAAAAATCCCGCCGGCATCCCAGCTCCATTCTGTTCACACGGAAGAAGAACTTGATATGATAATAGATGCAAGCTACAAAGGCGGTGTTTTGAACGAAACAGAGAATTTCTTGTTAAAAAATACTTTGAAATTTACTGATTTGACGGCAAAACAAATTATGGTTCCGCGCTGTGATGTTGTATCAATCCCGGTGGATATTGATATAGAAAATTTGAAAAAAATTATTCTTGAAAACCAGTACACAAGATATCCTGTTTATGACGGCAATATTGACAATATAACAGGAATATTGCACGTAAAAGACCTGTACTCTTGCAAAATGAGAAACGAAGATATCAATATCGGTGATATTTTAAGAAAACCGCTTTTTGTCACGGAAACAATGACGACAGATGTACTTTTACAAAATTTTAAAAACAACAAAACGGAAATTGCCGTTGTAATAGATGAATTTGGCGGCATGTCGGGTATAATTTCTCTCGAAGATGTACTTGAAGAAATTTTCGGAGAGGTTCAAGACGAATTTGATGAAGAAGAAAAAGATATCAGAAAAGTCGGTGAAGACAAATACATTGTGAACGGACTTCTGCGTGTAAATGAGTTTTTTGAATATTTCGGTATACAGCAGCAAGAAGATGATGTCGAGACAATCTGCGGACTTGTACAAAAATTGCTCGGCAGACTTGCAAAGATAAATGACGAAGTAATGATAGAAGGATTCCGGCTTAAGGTCGTTGAACTGAAAGGCAGAAGAATTAAAAAACTGCTTGTTGAAAAAAATTAATCCGCTTCAGGATGACGTACTATTTTGTGCTTTTTCCGCAGACCAAACGGGGGTTACGGGAGTATCCCCCTGTCGTAACCTCATTTACAGACTCTAAGCATTTTTATGCTAAAATATTTTTGTAAATTGCAGGAGGTGCCCATGTATACAATAAAAGAAGTTGCACAAAAGATGGAGGTCTCGGAGCATACGCTCAGATTCTGGGCAAAATGCGGTTTTTTCCCGTTTATTAAAAGAAACGAAAACAATATACGGCAGTTCTCAGACAGCGACCTTGAGTGGGTTAAAATTGTTAAATGTCTGCGTTCGGTCGGAACTGAAAACAAAGCAATAAAAAAGTATATCGACCTTTGTATTATCGGCGATTCCACGATTCAGGAGAGATACGACATTATTTTGAAAACAAAACAAAAAGCACTAACTCAGATGGAAGATTTGAAAAAGCAGTTAGAAGTGCTGAATTACAAAGAAAAATTTTACCAAAACCTTATAAAACACAACCTAAAAGACAGTTGGAATCCGATGAACAAAACAACTCCGGAAGAAGCTGCGGTGTAGTAACTATAAAAATAAAAGGAAAGATAAACTTATGATGCACAAAAAACTCAGGCAAATGGGCAGCAGCTGGGGATTTATAATCCCAAAACCGCTTTTAGAATGTCTGAGAGTGACTTCGCTTGTAGATGTGGTACACTGAGTGCGAGTGGCACCGGGTCTGACATTTTGCACTCTGGCGAAGAAACAATTAAGTATTGTTTCTGAGAGGGTGACCTCATGTACTTTCCTCCATTCAAAACTTGACATTTAGTCAACTTTTGAACGGAGTCCTTGGGTGCCGGTTTTTCAGCACAAAGGTTGAACTTGATTTATGCACCCAAGAACTCTGAAAAAACGATTAAGTATCGTTTTTTTAGAGGGAGGCTGAGCGAGAAACGAAGTTTCTCCGTGCCGTATAGTTATTTCATCGGAGTCAGTTGACTATATGAAATATTGGAATAAATCCGGTACTTGATGAGATTGAAATAAAAATCGTGAATGACGAAATTCATTTAAAGAAAGGCTCTGTCACAACAAATGGTTGATTTTTGACGAGAAATAGCGTATAATAATAGTAAGAAACAGTACCACC
>CALVEC010000022.1 GCA_944326475.1 Candidatus Gastranaerophilales bacterium | reverse complement strand
GTGAGGGTTTATTAATTTATTGTTTCTAAATAACGCGCTGTAAATAGCAGAAAAACACGCTCTTGCCCCCTCACCCTTCCCTCTCCCCGGTGGGGAGAGGGGTTAATCTATACGTCATTGCTCTCTTTAGGGAGAGGGGCTGGGGTGAGGGTTGACATGACGTACTTTTCTCTTAAAACAAACTGTCATGCTGAAGCGCGAGGCGTTTGTGTCCGCTGCAATATTTCCATGTTCAGCATCTTACCGGCGCGGCGTTCAGCGCAAAACGCGAAATAGCAGGTTGCGTTAAATTAAAATTTAGCGCAACAAAAACTTGTCCGCTACAATCTTTCTGTTTGCGCCGTGTATGTCAGGATTCAGTTAACAATATGAAATTATCGTTTTAAAAGTGTAAACTTCTTGCTAAATAGCATTTTTAAGGTAAAATATAGGGGTGGTTAGTAAAAGGAGTTTTACTACAATAGTGTTTAGAAGGAGAAGAAAAATGGCTTACTCGAAAAAAGGTGCTTTAAGCATGCTTGCAACGTTTGCTATGCTTTTTGCATCCAATGCTGCTTTCGCAGGAGAAGCTGATTTGGTCGTGCCGAATCTTGCCGCTGACCCGAACAGCTTTAATCTTCTGCTTGTTGGTATTGGTATTTCCGTACTGGGCTTGGTTTTTGGTCTTATCGAATTTATCAAAGTCAAAAACTATAAAGTCCATGAATGTATGGCAAATATCGGAAATACTATTTTTGAAACCTGCAAAACTTACCTTATTCAACAGGGTAAATTTTTGTTAGGTTTGGAAATTCTGATTGGTCTGTGTATTGCATTCTATTTTGGCGGATTGCAGCACATGGGCTTGAAGGGTGTATTGATTATTCTGGCATGGTCGGTAATCGGTATTCTCGGTTCTTACGGCGTTGCCTGGTTCGGTATCAGAATGAATACTCTGGCTAACGCAAGAACAGCTTTTGCCTCACTTGAAGGCAACCCTTTAAAAGTTTTGAACATTCCGCTTAAAGCCGGTATGAGTATCGGCGTGCTGCTTGTCAGCGTTGAACTTATTATGATGCTTGTAATTCTTTTGTTCGTACCCGGACATCTTGCAGGCGCTTGCTTTATCGGTTTTGCTATCGGTGAATCTTTAGGTGCTTCCGCACTTCGTGTTGCCGGCGGTATCTTTACAAAAATTGCCGATATCGGTTCTGACTTGATGAAAATTCAATTCAAAATTAAAGAAGACGACCCGAGAAACCCCGGCGTTATTGCTGACTGTACAGGTGACAACGCAGGCGACTCCATCGGACCTACTGCTGACGGTTTTGAAACTTACGGCGTAACCGGTGTTGCACTCGTTTCATTTATTCTTCTCGGTGTATTCCCTGAATATCAAATCCAACTGTTAACATGGATTTTCACAATGAGATTCTTAATGATTGTGACATCAGTTGTTGCATACTGGATTAATACAGGTTTGACACAATTGTTCTTCGGCAAGGCTGAAAAACTTGATTTTGAAAAACCTTTGACTAACCTCGTGTGGATAACATCCGTACTATCCATTATCATGACATTCTGCGTAAGCCACTGGCTGCTTGCAGATATGGGAGAAAGCCTCTGGTGGGTGCTCGCAGGCATTATCTCCTGCGGTACTTTAGGAGCTGCATTGATTCCTGAATTTACAAAAATATTCACAAGCCCGAACGCTACTCACACGAAAGAAGTCGTTACAGCTTCACGTGAAGGCGGTTCATCTTTAACAATTCTCTCGGGTATTGTTTCAGGTAACTTCTCAGGCTTCTGGATTGGTATGGTAATCGTGTTCCTGATGGGACTTGCTTACGTATTCAGCCTCCAGATTCCTGAAAGCGTAATGATTTACGCATCAGTATTTGCATTCGGTCTTGTTGCATTCGGTTTCCTCGGTATGGGACCTGTTACGATTGCGGTTGACAGCTATGGTCCTGTTACCGACAACGCTCAATCAGTATACGAACTTTCACTGATTGAAGAACGTGAAGGA
The DNA here is from genome assembly GCA_944326475.1 of Candidatus Gastranaerophilales bacterium. Classification (GTDB taxonomy): domain Bacteria; phylum Cyanobacteriota; class Vampirovibrionia; order Gastranaerophilales; family Gastranaerophilaceae; genus CALUPY01. The sequence continues at coordinate 22,956 of CALVEC010000022.1, read as the reverse complement.
ATTGCTGATGAAATCGAAAAAGACTTTGGTTTCAAACCAAACTTTGAAGTAGCTAAAGCACAGCTCGAAGAAAACGACGGTGCCGGCAACACCTTCAAAGCTACATCAAAACCGGTTCTTATCGGTACTGCTGTAGTCGGTGCAACCACAATGATTTTCTCATTGATTCTGGTTATCAAAAACACACTCGGTATTCAGCCGGAACAGGTTCTTAACATGCTCAACCCATACACAATCCTCGGATTGCTCGCAGGCGGCGCTGTTATTTACTGGTTCTCGGGTGCTTCAATGCAGGCTGTTACAACAGGTGCATACAGAGCCGTTGAATACATCAAAAACCACATCAAATTAGACGACGAAAACGTTAAAACAGCAAACGTTTCAAACTCAAAAGAAGTTGTTAAAATTTGTACCCAGTACGCTCAAAAGGGTATGATTAACATCTTCATCGCACTGTTTGCGTTTGCTCTCGCATTCGCTTGCCTGTCAGCTCCGGCTTGCAAGACTGTTGCTCCTGTAGCATTCTTTGTAAGCTACCTGATTGCAATTGCCGTATTCGGTCTGTTCCAGGCTGTATTTATGGCTAACGCAGGCGGCTGCTGGGATAATGCTAAGAAAATCGTTGAATGCGACCTTTGTGAAAAAGGAACTCCGCTTCACGACGCTACAGTAGTCGGTGACACAGTCGGCGACCCGTTCAAAGATACTTCATCGGTAGCTATGAACCCGATTATCAAATTCACCACACTGTTCGGATTGCTGGCTATGGAAATCTCTATCAATGAATCATTCAGACAAATCGCTCCGATTGCCGGATGGATTTTCCTCGTGATTGCATTGATATTCGTATGGAGATCTTTCTATGCGATGAGAATCCCGCAGAAAAAAGAAGATTAATTATCTTTAATCTATAACTTTGACACCTCCGCTATTTTAGCGGGGGTGTTTTTTTTGTTAAGAAATATTAATACTGAAAACTCTTGCTAAATCAGCTTTTTCAAAAAAATATTCCCGCTGCGGTCAATTTTTTAAGAAACATTTACTTTGTATATTTATAGAGGAAAAGGATAAAAGGAGAGTAACATGGGGATTTTTTCATCTGGCTTAAATATCACAAGAGGAAAATATAATCTTGATAAGGTTTCGGGTAACCCGATTCTTAAAGAGGATGTATTAAAAGACGCACAAAACAAAGATTTAATGACTGCGCTGTTTAACCTGTTTGATGTTGAGGGCGGTGAAGCTGACGGCATTTTAACTCCCTATGAACAGTGCAGAATGGTTGATGTATTTAAAAAACTCGATTCTGACGGAAACGGAAAACTCTCAAAACAAGAATTTGCCGACGCCGCAATAGGTACAAACCTTGACGGCGATTTGCTGCGCGACTTTTTTAAACGTGTCATGAAGTCCATGAAACGGAGAGACAAAGTCAGTGCAAGAGAAGTTTACGAATATGAACAGAGCTTAAGGAATAAAAATAACGCAAACAAACCGGAAAATACAGAAACACCGGCTGCAGAACAACCCGTAACAAACCCGCTTGAGCAATCACAAAACAGAAAACCCGCACCGGCTCCGCAGGCACCTGAAAAACAGGTTGAAACAGAAACTCCCGCACCAACGCAAGGAGCCGAAAAACCGGAGAAAAAACAGGAAACTCCGCAGGCACCAAAGGCTGAAAAACCTGAAAATCCGCAGCAGCCTCAGGCTCCGAAAGCGGAAAAACCGGAACAGCCAAAACTTTATGATTATACGGTACAGATGGATGAATCATTCACTCAGGTTATAAAAAAATCACTTGCCGCACAGGGAAATACAAAACCCACAAAGGCTGAAATTGAAGCAGCAAAAGAAGAATTTAAAAAGAACAACCCGAAAGCCGTTCGCAAAATGAAAAACGGTTATGAAATACTTCTTGTCGGCGCAAAAGTTAAACTTACCGGCAATGTCGGAAATAAAAACAATTCAAAAGAACAGATAGAAGCATGGAATAAAAAATATGTAAAATCAGAACAGCCTGCTGCCGAAAAACCGGCAGAGAAACCGGCTGAAAAACCTCAGGAACAGCCTGTTGAAGCTCCGAAAGGAGTTAATCCGGAAGAACCGCAGGGACAAACTCCTGTTATTAATCCTGACAATGTTGTCGTTACTCCGGATACAATTCCGAACACGGGAATAGAGGTTGCTGTCCTTGCAAACGGTGACACCATCTGCACGGAAACCAAAGACAATGTAAAAACCGAAACCAGATACGACAAAGACGGAAATATTAAAAATATTACAGAGGAAAAATACGCAGGCGAACTGCTCGCACAAAAAACAATAAAAGACAAAGACGGCAATGTACAACAGATTATTGACTATCTTTACTATGAAGACGGCAGAGAAGCCCAGAGAACGTATAAAGACAAAGACGGAAATATTGTAGGCACAGCGGAAGTCTCTTATGAATCAGAGAAAAACCCTGATGTTGTCAGAAAAGAACTCTTGAAAGACGGCGACGGCAATCCTCTCAGCGGAGTGGTTCAGTATAAAGACCAAACAATTGATTATTGCCACTACAACAAAGACGGTAACCCCACAAAAATCTATACAAGAGATAAAGACGGTAAAACAATAAAATCCGCAACAATGGATTATTATGAAAACGGCTTGCCGCAGCGTATATCATATTCAACAAAAGACGGCACCGACATCTACTGGTACAATCAGGACGGAAGCTACGAACATACTGTTATGGACAAAGATAACAAAGTCGTAAAAACCGAATACTGCGACAAAGACGACAATCCGATTACTAAAGAAGATTACGACAAAAGAAAACCGGCAGAAGCATAATAGTTTAAAAGGCAGTCTGTACAAAGACTGCCTTCTTAATTTTTAAACAGAAAATACCTGGCTCAAAAGGTCGGCGGGGTAGCTACTTGCGTGAAACAGAAAAATAAAATAGTACGTCATGCTGAAGCGACCGGCGTTTGTGTCTGCTTCAATATCTCCATGTTCAGCATCTTACCGGCGCGGTGTTTTGCGCAAAACGCGAAGCGTGTAAGATCCTGAACACACACGATTATCACTGCACCCCCGATTTATCGCTTCAGGATGACAGAAGTTTTTTGCGAAAAAATACGCTTATAGCTTTTTGTTCCACCCATTCTTTTAAAAAGAATAGGTGGAGCCGAAGAAATTTGCCGACCTACTGCTCCGCTCATACAGAAAGTAAATTGAACCCGAGTCTCATAACTCGCAGCCCATATTTCCGCAAAAATCATAAACAAATAAAAAACCTTGAAAATAACTACGGGCTGCTCAAACAGATGAGACTAATCGTTGTTTAATTAACTTTCTGTAATTCGCTATGCAAAGGTCGGCGGGGTTGCTAAATGCGTGAAACAGAAAAATAAAATAGTACGTCATGCTGAAGCGACCGGCGTTTGTGTCTGCTTCAATATCTCCATGTTCAGCATCTTACCGGCGCGGCGCTCAGCGCAAAACGCCAAGTGTGTAAGATTCTGAACACACACGATTTTCACTGCACTCCCAATTTGACGCTTCAGGATGACAGAAGTTTTTTGCAAAAAATACGATTATTGACATTTAAACTTTTCTCTTTTGCTCGCAACAAAAGAGGAAAAATGAACGTTCAAGAAACCTGTTCGATACAATTTTTCGATTTAATGCTCTGTTTATTTTTCAAGCTGCGATGTGGTTTTTCTGACCGGTTGCGGGGATTATTGCTGCCGTCGGCGTTGGTACAGGATGACGTCTTGTTGATTGTCTGCTATCCGGCGGGGGCTGTGCATCAAAATGATGCATTCTACATTACTTCCTTCTTAACATGTTACAAAATGTATCTATTTTATATCTTTTGTATAAGTATTTTGCATGTTTTTTAAAAAAAGGTTTAAAATAGTAATATGCGTATCGTCAAAAATTTAAAAGATTTGAATCTGGATGATGACCAGAAATTCTTTGCAGCCATTATTAAAGATGAGTTTGGCTGTGATACTTACGCTGAAGAAATAACCAACACGGAATTTATAAAACGATACGCGCAGCCGAAAAACGAGTTTGTTGTTTATAATACCGCCGCTCCGTCGGCAGAAGGTATCAGAATGCTCGGTTGGCGGCGAAAGAGACAGTCATCATAATTTCGGATACAAAAAAGCTGCGTGAATAGCAAACACGCAGCTTTTTGTTTATTGTAATCTGTCTTCGACACCCTGGCAAATTTCTGCACAAGCCTGTTCGTAAGGATGTTTTGCACCGTCGTTTAACAACAGTTCATAGTTCGTGTCAAAGGATTTGTCCATTGCCATTGCAATATATTCAGGATTTTTCATAAATACCTGCAAATCTTCATCAACTCTGGAAGCAAAGCTCGGGCGCTTCATCTCAACAACAGAACGTCCGATAACCTCTGCGTGTTCAAGTCCTGTTGCCTCAGTTTTTTGCTGCGGTTCTTCAACTTGAACTTCCGGTTTCGGGGGTTCTTCTTTTTTTATCTGCGGCTGAAAGTTTGTATGCAAACTACTGCCTATGTTATTTATATTGTTTATATCTGTCATATATCTCTCCATTTTTTTGGTGTTATTAAGTTTCGTTTTATGCTTAAAAACATGAACAAAAATTTTTTTGCTAGTAATTTTAAAAAAATATATATAAATTTTTTAAATTTTAGTGCTTTTTGGCTCAAAAGTCAACTATATTAATAAAAATTTTTTTGTATCATAGTATATACTTTTGTAATATTTCTTAATATATCTAAAAATGACATCGCTTGCAGAAGCGATGCACTGAGTGCGAGCGGCGCCGGGTCTTGCTTTTTGCGGCTTTGCTGAAGAAACAATTAAGTAGTAATATAATATAAGCTATGAAAAAACTGCTGGTCAAAATGATTAACATTTATCAAAAATTTTCGTCCATGACTCCTCCGACGTGTCGTTTTTATCCGACGTGTTCGCAGTACACGAAAGAGGCAATACTCAAATACGGTGTCTTAAAAGGCTGTTTTCTCGGTGCAAAACGAATACTAAAATGTCATCCGTTTCATCCCGGCGGCTATGATCCGCTGCGTTAGACAAAAAGAGCGGTCTGTTATACTATTCGACATAAGCATCGGGGAAAAACTTTTGTATAACAGCGTAAGTGTATGCATAAATCAAAGACAGCAAAAGCATTTGCACTCCATAGTGCATTTGAAGCTTCCGGAATATTACATAAAAAATACCGACGGGGACAAAACAAAACAGTATTTTAAATATTTTGGCGTAAGGAATATCCCATTTAAGGTCAGGCACGGTTATAATGACGCTCAGTACAAAATACAAAATATTTCCAAGCAAAGTAGCTATACCAAGACCGATTAGTCCCAGTTTCATAATAAGAATAATGTTGAGCAAAATGCCCGTGATTCCTGAAATAACACGTATGATTGTATCTATATAAGTTTTTTTCACAAGGTGGTATTGAAGCGTTGTGTATTCTGCAAAACTTAAAAAGAAAGCGGAAAAAGCAAGGTAGGGCACAAGAACATACGCTCCGGCAAAACTTTTGTTCGCAAGAAGAAGTACAATTTCTTTTGAATATAATGACATGAGGACAATCACCGGCAGTCCCGCAAGCATAAAAAATTCTGTTAGTCTTGAAATTATGGGGCGTACGTTTATACCGTCTTCATACAGGTTGATTATTCTGGGTACTGCAGCTATTGTTATTGCGCTGAACAAAGTCATTAGAGCGGAAAATGTTATGCCGTAAGCAACCCCGACATATCCGACTTCGACATAACCTTTCAGGTGCTGCAGAATAAATTTGTTGCTCTGTGTAATAATCCACAAACTGACAGATGTAACAGCCAGCGGCAGCCCGTACCGGTAAAGACTCGACAGTATATCAACCTGCAATTTTTCTATTTTCAGATAAGAAAAAATGTTGCACTGAAACAATAGAATTATATCGATTAAACTTATTGAAATTCCCATACCTATAAGCACGGAAATAGCTCCGAGATTGTAAATTTTTATAGCGGCAACTGCAATCACTACTGTCAAGACCTGATTTATAATAGTAGACACAGTGAATGCGGCGGGTTTTATTTGTGCTCGCAATAGCTGAAAAAGCAGCGCCCGGATTGCAACCGGTATCATAAGCAAAAGTATTGCAAAAAACATTTCTGCAGGTATTTTAAAATATTCGTAGAAATTGTGCCTGAATATATATGCAATCACGAACATTATTGAAATATTTGCGCTCAAAAGTCCGACCAGTGTTGACAAATATTTCGGAATTTCATCTTTTATCTGGTGATGCCTGAAAAAGCGCAACCCCCCTGTACTTACCCAGTCGGAAAAAATAATGCAAAGAAATGACAAAACAGCAATTGATAAAGTATAAAGCCCGTATTGATGCGGGGACAAGAGATTTGTATAAATAGGGATTATAACAACATTCCCGAGTATTCCGAAAATTTTGGACGGAAAATATTTTATTATATCTTTAAAAATACAATTTACTGACTCTTTTGTGTCTGTTTTTTTATTTGTAACTTCTTCCGGCATTATTCTTAGTTCTAATTTAAACAGTTGTAAAAATTATGCTAAAATGATTATTATATAATACCATAGTTGCAAAATCAAATTATGAAAATTATACATTTATACGATTCTGTAATTTAATGATAACAAAAGATGAACAAACGCAAAACCTTAAGACACCTGACGTCATTTTATTTACAAATATTTACACTGACGTCGTTTTGCTACCTTAACATTCCATTACATGAATGTATAATAATATAAATGGAGACGCTATGAAAGAATTTAGAGAAGCTTTTGGTAAAAGAATAAAACAATTAAGAAAGAATAGACGGATAACTCAGGAACAGCTTGCAGAAATCATCGGGCTTAATCCCAGACAGCTTACAAGGATTGAAACCGGTGAAAATTTCCCGTCTGCTGATACACTTGTTAAAATCAGCAATGCGCTGGAGCTTGATGTAAAATATATATTCAATTTTGATTGGGATTCTAAATTTACAGCACTGGCTGTAGGTACAGATGCAAAACCTATTATCAGGCTTGTTCAAAAAGACGAAGTTGTTACTGTTAAATCATATACTCACTCAATTGGCGATGAAATCAAATCAATAAAACATTTTTCTGTATCTCAGGTTGAAGATACTATGAAAAAACTTGCAAAAAAAATAAACAAACCCCTGACGGTTGAGTATTTCATCAGAAAAAATCGTGCAAATATAAAAACTTACTATCCGAACGGAAAAACAGAACTTTTGCTTTCCGATATTGATATTCGTGAAAATGAAGAATACAAAATGCTTTGCAATGAGTTAAAAAAGTTTATGAAATCCCCGTCAAAATTAGAGTTTATAAAATTAGCGCTGCAAGTCTTTGATAAAAAAGAAGCTGCTGAAAAATTACAACTAATGCTAAAGGGTATGGATTTGAAAAGATAAAAACGCTTGATGCTGTTTTTAAACAAAATAATGCTGTCATCTTAGAATAATGCTTTAGGATGACAGCATTATTACAATTGTAAATTTTTTTAAAAAACAGGCAATTTAGACAAAAAAAAATTGTTTTTATAAGTACGGAAGTAAAAAGTGAAGGTATGCTATGATTGATGCAATGGTTAGATCAGCATTATTTGGTGTAAGGAACGTCGATAAAGTCCAAAACGGCGACACCGGAAGATGTGCTGCTGCTACATTCCAGTTGTTTAATGCAGGCAAAAATGCACTGGAAAGTGCAACTAAGCTGCATAACTCACTCGGAAAAGGCGCAGAAAGTGCTGTTACTGCATTAAAAACAGTATCAGAATCAAGCAAAGCCCTTGAAACTGCAGCAAAAGTTGTGAAGTTCGGAAGCGAAAACGTTAATACGCTTCTTTGCGGTGCTGCTGCTTACCGTGTTTTGACGGCTGATGATAAAGAAAAAGCCGTCAAAAAAGAGTTGTGGGGAATGTCCACAATGTTTGGTGTTGAACATTTAATGCGGGAAGGGTTTAAGTCTAAAGCTATGATGAATTTGAAAAATAACATTAAAAACAAATATGTAAAAGCAGGTGTTTCAATGCTTGAAGGCATATTGTTCGTGATGGGGTCAATTGCTGCAAGCACGACAGGATACAAAATCGGCGAAACTCTGTATGAAGAAGAAAAAAAATTGAGCAAAAGTCCGGAATTTAAGGAAATAAAAGCAAAACTAGACGCTGAAAAAACAAAAACCGCTGCGCTTGAAAAATTTGCAAACGAAGATTTAAAAGTTAAAGACGGCGAATTTTGTGTAAACCGTGAGGTTCTTGCTTAATCGGGCGCTGCAGCAGGCGCTTACAAAACGCTTTTATTACCTGATTTTTATAATATAATTTTTGTATGAGCAAGGATTTAATAGGTTTCTGGGGCTATCCGGAGCCTGATGTAATACAAAAATACAAAAAACAGGGCTTTGAGTTTGTTGATTTGGATATCGATTTTGGATATCCGGGCGTCGATATACTGCCCGAGTCTTACTGCAAAATTATAAAAAATATTACAGACAACGCCTTTTATTTCAAAGACCGGCTGTATAAAATTGTTGCACCTATCGGAAAAGACAAGTGCGATTCCGGATGGTTTGCGTCAGCCGTGCTAAAAGACCTTGGGTTTGACGTTGAGACTACAATTTATGAAGACCTAAAACAAAAAAGAGAGCTTTGCATAAGCGTCTCGGATTTGCCTTTGAGAAAAAAATTTGAACTCATAACAGACGGTATAGTTAGCGGTTATGACGTTTCGGGCTTAAAAAAAACAAATCCGCGTTTCGGTTTTTGGGGCGTTCCGCCTAACGACCTGTCGATACTGGAGCTGTTCCCCGACAATACGCACGTTTACGGCTGGACAAGGTGCGTTGAAGCAGGGTGTCCCGCGAATTTAGAGCTTGAGATGTATGTTGATTCCGGCGTACCGACGGTTTTTTACGCTCAGTCATTTTGCTCAAAAACCCAGATAGCTAAATATCTTGCGGACAAATACAACGGTCTTTATATTGATGTTGACGACTATGCAACAAAATCAACCATTGCAAAAATTGAGGCTTTTATTGAATTACGATGAATAAAACAGTACTGGACGCAGGCACCACCTGGTCAAAAATAATTGAATACAACAAAAACGAACTGCAAAATACTATAGGAGAGTATTTAGTAAAGTCTGACGCCGGAAAAAATTATTATATTCTGCCTTCTGCCGTGCTAAAAACTCTGGATTTGCAATTTGACGCCATGACAGGTCACATGTCGGAAAAATTTATTTACGACAAAAGCAAATACACAAATGAAATAATCGCTCTTACAAAGGGTGTAAAAAATCTCGAAAAAGACGCCCTGATTCTTGATTTAGGCAGCAGAGACGCAAAATGGGTCAGATTCTCAGGCGGAAAGTTTAAGGATTTGGACTGGAACACCGCCTGCGCAAGCTCTACGGGGGCAACAATAGAAATGCTTTTAAAATTCTACAATGTATCAGCGGCACAGCTTGAGTGTTCAAAAGAAAAGTACAATATAACCTGCGGAATTTTCGGGCTGGAGCGGATTATGGACGACATTGCAAAAGGTGCAAGCCCTGAATGTGCAATTTCAAAATTTATACACGGAATAGCCTTCAACACCTGGAATTTTGCAAAAAAAGCAGACAAAATCTATCTCTCCGGAGGCTTCTGTGAAAACAAATGCTTTGTGGATTCGCTTTCTCTTTACTGCACTCCGGTAAAACTCGGTCGTTTCGTGCTTTGTGAAGGTATTTTGTAACTGCTACACTTATAGAGCTCTGTAAAAGTTTGTAAAAATTTTGCCCGATTGGCTAATTATATCTTTCTTTATTTTCAAATATGTTCTAATATAGACAAAAGTATGTGTGTTAAAATAAGGAGTAGTGTATGAAAATATCTCCTGTTACAGGTTTTAATTATTACACAAAACAAAATACGAAAATCCCCCATAATACAGAATCCGAAAAAATGCAAAATCCTATGCTGTCCCCAAAAAACATTTCTTTCGGCATAAATTCGTTTGGCGATTTGTTTTCTTTCGTTAGAGTCAAAGCCAATGAAGAACGCAGGGAGTCGCGCAGACGACAGATTGAAAAAACAATAGAAAAAGTAACAAACGACGTTAAACTTGTGTCCGAAAAACTCGGCATTCCCTACGATGAAGCCGGTGAACTCTACGGAAAATACATAGAGCTTGGCGGAATAAAACCGGATGAAACCGGTTGGAATAAGGGGCTTAACAATGTAGTGGGACATTCGGAAGAAAAACTTGAACTTATAAAAAATGTCGTGTCTCCGATTGTGCTGATGTTAAAAAATACAGATGACGAACAGAAAATCGAGTCATACAAAAAAGGCGTGCCTAACGGTGTTTTGATTTTTGGCGTAAAAGGTGCGGGAAAAACTTTTTTGACCGAAAGTCTGTTTGAACATTTCAAAACTGTTGCCGAGCAAAAGAATATAAACCTCGAGACTGTTGATATGAGCGAATATACCGACAGTGACGATGATGAGGCGCTGGTTGAGTTTATAAAAAATACTTTTGAAAACGCGGAAAGCTGGGACGGCAAGAAGCATACGGTTATTTTTATAAGGAATCTCGACAAATACGTCCAAAGCGGCAATGAAAATGTCCTTACCGAACTTGCATTCCAGATGACCGGCGCAAAAGACAAGGGAATCACGTGGATTGCCGAGACTGATATGGGCGCATACCTTCCGGATTGGATTTTCAGCCCCGGAAGGCTCAACTACGCAAAATCAATAAACAACCTGGCAGAAAATGAACAGTCTGCCATGATGAGCTATTTCTGGGCAAAACTCGGACGCTACGACAAGTCAGACCATGAAGAAATTCTGAATTATTGTAAAATGAATGCAATAACGCTTGCTCCGCCTATGTTTGTACAAATTGCGGATAACGTTGAAAAGCGGCTTTCAGAGCTTGATAAAAACTATAAGGACGAACCGGCTTATATTGCTCCGGTTACGACTGAAGATGTAATTAAGGCAATTATTGATTATTCACACGAACAGGAAAAATTGCCGGTTGATTACTATGGTTCGCCGTACTCAAACCCTGAAACAGAACGTATAATTTGGATGAAAATGGGGAAATATATGGACAGCGACGAGCAGCATTCATAAAAAACAGACCAAAAGGAACCCTTTATGAAAATATCAAGAATTACTAATTATAATTTTACAAATAATAACAACAAAGGACAAAAGTCCTCAAAAGCTACAGAACCGTCGTTCAGAGGATATTTTGAGGAGATGTCCCAGCACGAGGGGTTTGACTACAATCCCTTAAAAATCGACGGGCGGATTTTCAGCTATGAATACACAAGAAAACCCGTAAAATTTGAATATATACGCTATGCGTATATTGCAGACCCCGGTGAAAAAGACGAGGATATCCCCCAGTCAGCTATAGATTTGACTCTTTGTACCGTGCATACGGAAATGCCTTTTAGCTGGATTCGTGACAACTACAGAAACGGATACAAAAATTTTGCAAATAATGCCTACAGGGAAAAGAATTTTTACGGCGATAAAATAGAAAAAGAAAACGAAAAACTTGAGCTTATTTACCAAAACAAAGAAAAATTCAAAAATATTCATGAAAAATACAAATCTAAAACAAACAGTGACTTTGAGAAAAAAGTCAGAGCCAAGATTCCCGGGCGGCTTAAAGCTTTTGACGGCTTAGCGGATGAGCAAAAAGCAAAAATTGAAGACGTCAAAAATAAAAAAGAGATTGCCGAAAAAAGGTTTGAACTTTTGTGCGAACTGGATAAAATAGGCGGTGAAAAACAGGATATGATTGATGAGCAGGCTCGTATCCATATAAGAAAAACTGACCTTGAAAAAATTCTGCCCGGAAAACACGGGCTTGAATACGAAACCCTCAGCGCTGAAAGACAACTGCTCGAAAATCATCTGACAAGGATGGATAAAGCGTTTGCAAAAATCGACAAAAGGCTGGACGCCGCATTTGAACAGGTTGAAGACTTCTACAAAGAATACTATCCGGACTTGTACGAACAGTAAACAAACAAACAGAAAATGCTTGCAAATTTGAGTCGGCATGTGTATAATAAACTTATTAAGAATAATTCTTAATAAGAATACAAAATAACAGGAAATGAAAGAGGTTAATTATGGCTAAATTTGTATGTTCAGTATGCGGATACACTTACGAAGGCGAAAATCCCCCTGAAAAATGCCCTCTCTGCGGTGCACCTGCATCTAAATTTAATAAAGTAGACGCTTCTCAAGGTTTGGCTTATGCTGACGAACACAGAATCGGTGTTGCAGCAGGTGTTGACGCCGAAGTATTGCAGGGATTAAAAGAACACTTCATGGGCGAATGCACGGAAGTCGGTATGTACCTTGCAATGAGCCGTCAGGCAGACAGAGAAGGTTATCCTGAAGTAGCGGAAGCTTATAAGAGAATTGCTTTTGAAGAAGCCGAACACGCTGCAAAATTTGCTGAACTTTTGGGCGAAGTTGTTACAGATTCAACCAAGAAAAATCTGCAAATGCGTGTAGACGCTGAAAACGGCGCTTGCGCAGCAAAACTTGCTATCGCAAAAAGAGCAAAAGAATTGAACCTGGACGCAATTCACGACACAGTTCATGAAATGTGCAAAGATGAAGCCCGTCACGGCAGAGCTTTCCAGGGTCTTTTGGACAGATATTTCAACTAAGTGAACAATCCCCTGTTGTTCATGAATGCCGCATTCTAAAGTGCGGCATTTTTATTTTGTAACAATATATTACACATTTTTTGTATATTGAAATTTCATCATTAAAATTGTTTTTGTATAAGTATAGAAAAGGTAGTTAGGTTTTTTATGCAAAAACAAGCAGATGAAAAGTTGTACAGAATTTTTGGCAGCAATGTTACGAATTTCAGGCTAAACGCAGAAGCTGCAAAAATACGAACAAGAGAAATCCGCCATTTTAAAAAAGCGCTCTCGATTTATCTTGAAACAGCTCGTTTTATTGAGCCTCAATCCATGATTTAAAAAAGGAAATTCCCGCATTGGAGCTTTTTTCAGGATGGAATTGCACTGCGGTAAGGTTGTCTTTTTGGATTGAGGAACAAAACGCTGTATGGTAGTCGGCAGTCGATGAAATAATATTTTCGTCCTCAGGACAGACGTAGTATGAATTAACAAAATAAAAGTAATCATCTGTCAAAAAATCGTTATTTTGCGTAGTTTTTATTCTGTTCCATCCGATTTGCGGAACTTTTCCGGAGCTGAATCTTTTAACGCAGCCTTTTACAAGCCCCAGTCCCGAAACTCCCGGCGCTTCTTCACTTGTTTCAAAAAGTATTTGCAGCCCGAGACATATCCCGAGAAAAGGCTTTCCGTCTGATATTTGAGTTTTTATAACATCAATAAGTCCTTTTTTTTCAAGGTTTTTCACAGCCTGACTAAAATGTCCCTGCCCGGGGAAGATTATTTTTTTTGCATTTTTTATGTCAGTAACCGCTGATGATATTTTGAACTCTGCTCCGATATAAGAGAGCATGTTCGCAATACTTTTCAAATTTCCGGCGTCATAGTCAATGATTACAATACTCATTCAAAATAAAACCCGTCTGCTTTCATTCTGTCAATACATTCTTGCAGTTTTTCATCCGTTGAAACAGCGGAGATTCTAAACATCCCCTCTCCGTTTTCGCCGAACGCAATACCCGGAACTGCTACTATCCCTGACTTTTCAAGAAGTGCATCCGTAAACTCTGCAGAAGTCGAAAACCTCTCAGGCACAGGCAGCCAGAGGTAAAACGTTGCTTTGGGAATGTCTGAATCATCAATCTTCCAGCCCAATTCTCTAAGACCGTTTACCAGAATCATTTGCTTCTTTTTGAAACCGCAGGAGGCTTCTTTTATGTACTCATCGCCCTCTTTTGAGTTCAAGACATCCGCTCCGGCTTTTTGGATTGCTTTAAAAATTCCCGAGTCAATTGTGGATTTCAGCTTTCCAAAAGTGTTTACGGCAGCTTCATTACCGCAAACCCAGCCTAAACGCCAGCCGGTCATTGCATAAGGTTTTGAAAAACTGAAAAATTCAACCGCAACATCTTTTGCATCCTCGATTTCAAGCACGCTGTGAGGTTTTTCACGTTCATTGAAATAAATATCGCAGTATGCCGCGTCGCTTATCAAAAGTATGCCTCTCTTTTTGCAAAATGCAACGGCTTTTTCCAGATATTCATACGTACATACAGCGCCGGTCGGGTTTCCGGGGTAATTTATTATCACGGCTTTAACTTTTTTCTCATCAAACCCGTCTCTTTTGAGGTTTTCAATAACCCCGTCAAAATCCGGCATGTAGTTATTTTCCTTGACTAAAGGCATTGGATACCCGAGACCGCCGTTGGTTTTAATCATTTCTTTGTATGACGCATAACCGGGATCGGGAATGAGTATTATATCACGCTCTTTTTCTCCGGTTTTCGGGTTAATCAGCGCCCTGATAAAGTTTGCAAGCCCTTCTTTTGAACCGATAAGGGAAAAGATTTCTGTTTTAGGGTTTAACTCCACTCCAAAGCGGCTTTTCATTCTTTTTGCAACAGCTTCAAGGTAAAACTTTTCTCCGCGGGGGGAGGAATATGTGTGAATATCAGGCAGAGCCAGCGCTTCTGTCAATTTTTTCGTCACAAATTCGGGCGGTGCAACAACCGGCGCCCCCATCGCAAGAGCAATCGGCGTTCTGCCTTTCTTCTCCAGCTCCGGTGCAAGTTCTGCGGCTTTCTGTTTTATTCTGAACATTATGTAGGTTTCTAATGATTTAACATAATCGTTGAATAAGTTTTCCATTTAATTTCCTTTCGACTCAAGCTGGTATGCCCATGCGTTGTGATTGTGGATACTTTCAATGGACTCAACATCCACTTCAAAGTATTTTATAACATCATTTTTTCTAAACATCAAAACGACATCCCTCAGTACATCTTCAACAAATTTAGGATTGTCGTAAGCGGCTTCCGTTACGAACTTTTCATCTTCGCGTTTCAATATCGGATATACTTCGCAGGAGGCGGTTTTTTCAATATCTGATATTAAATCCTCCAGCCAGATATGGTGTTTGTCGTCGTAACTTACGAGAACTTTTATGAGAGCACGCTGATTGTGCGCAGAGTAGTCTGAAATCTCTTTTGAACAGGGGCAAAGGGTTGTGACGGGAACTTTCACCCCGAGGAAAAATTTGTAGTCGTCTTTGTCCAAAACCCCTTCAAAAATACAGTCATAAGCCATAACTGACTTTTGTTTTGAGACCGGTGCGGTTTTTTCTATGAAGTATTTAAAGGCAAACTTTACCTGTGCGCTTTTTGCGCCGAGCTTTTCTCTGACTTCTTCAAGACACCCCTTTATGTCTACTCCGAGAAGCTCTTTCTCTCTCCATTCGTTTAGAACCTCCATAAATCTGGACATGTGGGTGCCTTTTGTGTCCATATCAAGAGAGGCGCAAATCTGCGCAACTGCATACACAACCTGATTATCCTTGCCTTTTCTCTGGATAATCAATGGGACATCAACATTTTTTATACCAACCTTTTGAATCTCAATTCCCCGTTTATCAATAAGGTTTTGTACATCTCTTAAATGGCTTTTCATAACAAATTATTCTTCATCATCGTGTTCTTGACTTTTTTGTTCAAGAGAAAGCAGGAGTTTCAGCGCTGCAATTCTCTGTGTTTTAGGCGGTGCAAGTCTGAGCATTTCAATGGCTTTAAGCATAACAGGGTCGTTGTCATACCAGCGGTTGCCTCTGCCCTGATATTTAGTGATGGTTTCATACAAACGCTCTATCACGTCCGCTGCAACCTGTTCCTGCAATGTCAATATATAATCTGCCGCTTCTGCTTTTGTTTCATCTGTTTGCAGTCTCAAAAGTTCAAGCGCCTCTTTTAAAATCGGGTCTTTGTCATACCAGCGTCTTGCGTCAGCCATAAAATCCTCATTCGTTAATATAATTGCATATTCATTATAGTTAATTTCAATGATATTGGCAAGACGGATTATTCATAGCGCAATGCTTCAATCGGGTTTAGCAGCGACGCCTTGTAGGCAGGATAAAAACCGAACAGAACTCCGACAATAGCCGAAAATCCGAAAGACAGCAGGATTGGCGTAAGTGAAATTATAACCGTCAAAGAGGACAGCAGTCCTATAACTTCGGCGCCGACAATCCCGATAAATACCCCGATTAGCCCGCCTATCATCGATAAAAGAAGTGCTTCAAAAAGAAACTGGAACCTTATATCCATTGCTTTTGCACCTATTGCCATGCGAATCCCGATTTCTTTTGTTCGTTCGGTAACGGATACCAGCATAATGTTCATAATGCCGATACCGCCTACCACAAGCGATACGGAGGCAATCGAGCCTAAAAGCAGAGCCATTGTGTTCGACGCCTGCTTTGCTGTTTCAAGCATCTGGGTAAAGTTTCTGACCGTAAAATCGTCGTCTTTGTTTTTGCCGATATTGTGCCGTTCCCTTAAAAGCAGGGTAATTTCTTCTTCTGCGGAGGCAAGTGTTTCTGCTGAGGTTGCCTGTACGGCAATATGTTTTACCGTGCCCGGAAATGCCGTTCCGAAAAGCTTTTTCTGGGCTGTTGTAATGGGAATAAACACCGTGTCGTCCTGGTCTTGCCCCATTCCTGATTGACCTTTGGATTTGAGTATACCGATGACTTTAAACGGCATACCGTTTATGCGGATTGTTTTGTTGACGGGGTCCAGGTCCCCGAAAAGGTTTGTTATGACGGTAGAGCCGAGAAGCGCTACGTTCGTTGCATTTTTGACATCGTCCTGACTGATTCCGCGCCCCTGCTCGATTTCCCAGAGTCTTACGGTCATATATCCGGGGGTTATGCCCATAACACTTGTTGACCAGTTCTGGTTTGAGTATACAAGCTGTTTTACCTCGCTTACAGTCGGAGCGACCTCAAGAACGGACGGGCATCTCTGCAAAATTGCCTCAGAGTCTTTCAGCGTCAGTGTCGGCTGTGCACCCATCCCCATTCTTACACCGCTTGAGGTGGTCGAACCGGACATTACCATAAGAAGGTTTGAACCTGTTGATTCTATATCTTTTTGTATTCGCTGTTTTGCGCCTTCTCCTATTGAAAGCATTATGATAACGGCGCTTACACCGATAATTATACCGAGACTGGTCAGAATGGAGCGCATTTTGTTCACTTTCAGCGCTCTCAACGATATTTTGAACGTAGACATAAAATCAAGCATTTACACGCACCTCATCGCTTATAATGTTGCCGTCTTTAAATCTGACTATTCTCTTGCTGTACTCCGCTATATCCGGTTCGTGCGTAACCAGAATAATCGTTTTTCCGCTTTTTTCATTTAGACTTACAAAAAATTCCATAACTTCAATACTCGTTTTTGTATCGAGGTTTCCTGTCGGTTCGTCTGCCAGAATAATCGGGGCATCGTTGACTATTGCCCTTGCGATTGCAACACGCTGCTGCTGACCGCCGGACATTTGATTGGGCATATGGGTTTCTCTGTATTCAAGCCCTACGATTTTTAAGGCGTGCCGTGCCCTCTCTATCCGTTCAGCAGGCGGAATACCTTTGTATATCATTGGCATTTCAACGTTTTCAAGTGCACTTGTTCTGGATATCAGGTTGAATCCCTGAAAAACAAAGCCGAGTTTAAGGTTGCGGATATCCGAAAGCTGGTCGCTGTTTAAAGACATAACGTCTATGCCGTCTAAGAAATAGCTTCCGGAGGTCGGTTTGTCGAGACACCCGAGTATGTTCATAAATGTGGATTTACCGGAGCCTGACGCCCCCATAATAGAGACAAACTCGCCTTTTTCAACGCTCAGCGACACTCCGTTTAAAGCGTTAAAGCTTGTATCGCCGGTCTGGTAGGTTTTGAATACATTTTTTATTTCAATAAGACTCATTTTTTCCGCCTAAAACATTCTCATCGGTCGTTTTTTCTGTGTCCCGCCGCTATTTTTATCGGCATTTCTGTAGCCGATAATTACTCTTTCATTTTCTTTAATATCTTTTGAAATAATTTCAGTTATATCATTGTTTTTTGCACCGGTTTTAATGGTTACTCTGACGGGCTTTCTGTCTCTCATAACCCAGATGCCCTGTTCTTTATATTTTTGTCCGCCGGTAATTTCTGTCGGGGTAAATCTCAGAGCGTCGTTGGGCACGCAAAGAGCATCGTCTTTCCGGTTAGTTATAATAGAAACATTCGCAGTCATGCCGGGTTTGAGCTTCTGGTCTTCGTTATCAACCTCGACTATAACATTATACGTAACAACGTTGTTAACCGTGGTCGGCGAGATTCTGACCTGAGAGACTTTGCCTCTGAATGTCATATCAGCGTATCCGTCAAGCGTGTAATCGACATCCTGCCCGACGGCAACACGTCCTATATCAGCCTCTGAGACATTCACCTCAATCTGCATTTTTGTCAAATCCTGCGCAACCATAAACAGTGTCGGTGTTTGAAAGCTTGCCGCAACGGTCTGTCCTACGTCAACGTCTCTTGAAACAACCACTCCGTCTACGGGAGAAATTATTTTTGTGTATTTTAAATTTGTGAGATTGTTCTGGAGGGTTGCATTTGCCTGTGCGATTTGTGCGCTCATTGCGTCAAGCTGGGCAACATCAGACTTGTAGGTGGCTTCGGCAAGTTCCACGTCGCTTTTTGCCACGTAGCGTTTTGTGTATAGCTTTTTGTACCTCTCATAATTCTTTTTGTCGTATATGAGCATTGCTTTAATTTTTTCATAGTTTGCTTTGGCGGAATTTAGGTCGCCCTGTGCTTTTTCAACTTGCGCCTGAAAAAGCGAGGGGTCAATCTGCGCAAGCAGTTGCCCTTTAGTGACTTTTGAGTTGAAGTCAACGTAAATTGCACTAATCATGCCGGACACCTGTGAACCTATGTTAACAGTGGTCACAGGGTTTATGGTGCCCGAGGCTTCAACTGTTTCCGTGATAGTCGTACGTTTTATTTTTCTGACTTTATAGCGCGGAGTCTTGTTGTACTGGGTTATTACCCATGCAATCCCCCAGAAAAGCAGTGATACAATCACCAGCGCAATTAATATTTTTCTAATGCCAAATTTTTTCATCATATTTTCTTTCGTTTTTTGTAAATTCTATTGCTCTGCCATTGCCCGCTCAAGCTGCGCCCGCGCGACATTGTAGTCAAATACGGATTGAACGTAAGTGAGCTGTGCGTTGTTGTAGTTTGTCTGGGCGTCCTGCAGTTCTATAAAGTTGCCCAGACCGACGGTATATCTGCCGTCTGCAAGTTCAAAGTTTTCAAGAGTCTGTTTTACTTTGCTTCCCATAAGCGGTATTCGTTTTTCTAACTGTATCATGTTTATGTAATAGTTTTGAACTTCAAAGTAGATATTTTTTTCGGACAGGTCAATGTTATTTTTTGCAATATCAAGATATGATTTGCCTTCATCAACCTTGCATTTTATATCCATAATGTTAATCATCGGGAAGCTGAGACCGGCAGAAACAGAAAAGGAGCTGTTTTTTGTTTCGTCGCTTCGTCTGTGGTTGTAGCCGGCGTTTGCTGTCAAATCAGGGAGAAAACTTCTTTTTATTGCTTTAAGAGATTCTTCCTGCGCCCGCATAACCATTTTTAAAGATTTCAAGTCCGGACGGTTTTCGTAAGCTCTTTTTATTGATTCTTCCATCGTCAGGTGAAGCGGCTGGAACACAAAGTTTTCGAGGATATCCTGTTTCTCGATTCCCGAGGTCAAAACAGCGCTCTGCTCAACATCGTTGTCTTTTATATTGCCTTTTTTAACATATTTTATATTAATTTCATTTTTTGCGTTGTAGCTTCTTTTGAAATTAAAGCTTTCCGTGTTTTTTATTTCATATTTAGGCGCGTTAGGAAAATACATTGCGTTGTTTAACTGTATAACAGCGGTCTGGTACTTGTTATCGGCGTCAAGAAGCTGGATTTTTGCGTCGGTCAGGTAGACTTCCGCATTTACGACGTCAATTTTTGATTTCAAACCCTCCTTGTACAATGCGGCTGTTCTGTCGTAGTTGAGCTGGTTTATGCGAACGGAGCGTCTGTAAATATCCTGATTGGCTTTGGCTGCAAGCAGTCCGTAGTATGCCGTTTTTACATTATAAATTGTATCGAGCTTTGTATTTTCAAGGTCATAGCCTCTGGATTCGCGGTTGTATTTTTGCATGTTTATTTTTGCAATACTTTTGCCGAAGCCCCAGATAAGCTGGTTAACGCTTACATTAATCTGCGAAAAATCAAGATTCGAGGACGAACCTCTGTTCATATACCCCATGTTGTTCATCATTCCCGCTCTGGAGTTGTGAGACGCCTGATAGTTGTATGTTCCGCCTGCTGTTAAGCTCGGAAAATAGTCCGATTTAGCTTGTCCGACCTGACTGTTTGCTATTTTGTACATGTTTTGTGCAACTTTTACGTTAGGGTCGTTTTGCAGTGCAATTTCTATACAATCATCAATCGAAAGCTCGGAGCCGTCTTTTATTTCTGTTATTGCAGAACATTTAAGCGGAACTGCCAGTATCAGGCATAGTATAAAAATTTTTGTTATAAAACGGGTGAATTGACAATTCATTTAATCAGACCTCAGTCTTATTCTATACGAGTTCGTTTGTTAACAAACGCTTCATATAATGTATTTATTTTTTAAAAACTTATATAATTATTAACGTACAAACCAAAAAAATGTTCAAAAAATGTGTAAAATATAACGGAGGTTTTCATGCTCGATACAATTTACGACAGACGGAGTATCAGAAAATATCAGGAAAAACCGGTTGAGGAAAAATTGCTCAATGAAATTTTAAAAGCAGGCATGTACGCCCCTTCCGCGGTGAATAAACAGCCGTGGCATTTTGTTGTGATAACGGACAAAGAAGTTATGAGGGATATTAAAAATTTGCACCCATACGCATCTTCTTTGCAGACTGCACCTGTTGCGATAATGGTCTGCGGGGACACGAATCTCGAATTTGCGCAAAATTTTTATCTTACGGACTGTGCCGCAGTTACGGAAAATATCCTGCTTGCAGCTAAATGGCTCGGACTTGATACCTGCTGGATGGGGATTTATCCGTGGGAAAAAACAATGAAGGATTTTTCGGATTACTTCAAACTGCCTGAAAATATAAAACCGTACAGCCTTATTGCAGTAGGCTACGGCGCCGAAACAAAAAGCCGTCCGGACAGATTTGACGAGAGTAAAATACACATAAACAAGTGGTAACTATGAAATACAGAGGTATAATTTTTGATTTTAACGGCACACTTTTTCTTGACTCGGAAAAGCACATGGAAGCCTGGAGAGCTTTTTCAAAAAAACTTCGGGGCACGTCATTTACGGATGAAGAAATGAGAGACTATATGTTCGGACGCACGAACGAGGATATCATTGCTTATGCAATAGGCAAAAAGCCGGACAAAGCCCTTGTTGAAAAATGCACACGGGAAAAAGAAGCTATTTACAGACAAATGTGCAGAGATGACAAAGAGCATTTTGTTCTCACAGACGGCGCAGTTGAATTTCTGGATTACCTGAAAGCGCACAACATCCCCCGCACAATAGCAACAATGTCGGAGAAAGTAAATGTAGACTTTTTTATTGAGGGCTTTCATCTGGCACGTTGGTTTGATTTGGAAAAAATTGTGTACGATAATGGTAAAATACCGGGTAAGCCGGCGCCTGATATATATGAAATTGCCGCAAAAAATCTCAATCTTTCACCGTCGGAGTGTATTGTCGTTGAAGACGCGGTATCAGGCATTGCCGCCGCAAAAAATGCCGGTATCGGCAAAATTATCGCAATAGGACCCCGGGAAAAACACGAATTTTTGATGTCTTTAGACGGCGTAACAGAAACTATAACGAATTTTTACGAATTTAACAGAGAGGTGTTGTATGAAAATAACTAAGCTTTTAGTACCCGTTGTATTAACTTTTATACTCGCAGCAAACGCGGTTTTTGCAGATGTCAAAACAGAGACGATATTAAAAGATATAGTTCTGCCCGCACCGGTAAAAACAGGCGGAATGCCGTTGATGGACGCACTTTCGGCAAGAAAGACCGACAGAACTTTCAGCAAAGAGGAACTGCCGCTTGAAGTGGTATCGAATTTGCTCTGGGCTGCAAACGGAATTAACCGTCCCGACGGAAAAAGGACAGCGCCGTCTGCAAGAAATTTGCAGGAAATAAAGATTTTTGTTGTGCTTCCGGAGGGGCTGTATGCGTATCTGCCGCAAGAAAATGCTCTGAAAGCTATTAGTCAGGAGGATTACAGACCCATACTCGGGAAATATCCGTTAACGCTTTTGTATGTAGCTGATTTGAGTATGCAAAGCAAGCATTTTGCTTCTGTTGACTGCGGGTTTATCGGACAGAATGTCTATCTTTTCAGCGCGGCAAACGGTTTAAACGCCTGGTTTCGTGCCGATATAAACCAGACGGTTCTTTCCGCAAAAATGAGACTCGGGTTGAGTCAGGAGGTATTGTTTGCACAGACGGTAGGGTATCCGAGATCTTTTTAACCAGACTAGTAGATTGTTTTATCAATCGAAGCTGGTACAGATCCTGAGACAAGCTCAGGATGACGTATCATTGGTTGCAGGTATCCGGCGGGGGGTATTGCCGGTGCGTCAATCGACGCAACCTGCTTGCTTCTGTCATGCTGAAGCGACCGGCGTTTGTGCCCGCTTCAATATCTCCATGTTCAGCATCTTACCGGCGCAGCGTTTAGCGCAAAACGCGAAGTGTGTAAGATCCTGAATACACACGACTATCACTGCGCTACTGATTTGACGCTTCAGGATGACGCACTATTTTATGCTGTTTCTGTAGCTAAACG
>CALVEC010000021.1 GCA_944326475.1 Candidatus Gastranaerophilales bacterium | reverse complement strand
GTATTTTTTCGCAAAAAACTTCTGTCATGCTGAACTTGTTTCAGCATCTGTACAAACGCAGAGGGCAGCAACAATCCTCGCGTGACGAAAAATACCCACGCCGGACACCGGCAACAAACCCAAAAACAAAAAAACAAAAAAGTATCGTAACAATCACAGGAGAATACAGGAATGATAAGCACAAACTACAACCCATCAGTGCTGACAACCCAAAGAAACCTTAACCTTGCATCGTTCAGCCTAAACACGGCATTAGAGCGCATGAGCACGGGGTATAAGGTGAATTGTGCTGCCGACGACGCTGCGGGCATGTTTGTTGCCTCAAACCTGAACGCAAATATCCGCGGGCTAAAACAAGCCCAGAAAAACGCACAAGACGGCATATCCCTCCTAAGCACCGCCGAAGGCTCACTGTCTAACATGACAAACATCTTAAACCGCCTGAGAGACCTCGCAGTCCAAGGTGCAAACGGCGTGTACGACGAAAACTCTTTAGATGCCATGCAAAACGAGGCGGACTCACTAGTTGCCCAACTAAAACAAATCCAACAGGGCACATTATTCAACGGCAAAAGTATTTTTAATACAAACGCAACTTGGAACCTGACCACCCAAAACGCAGGCACTGCAGCTATCTCCACCCTGTCGGGGGGGGGGGTATCTGCTAAAACGCCTGATACTAACTCTTTAGCGGGTATCAATACTCTAAACTCCACTCCTGACGCAAAAAGCAGCAGCGGCTTCATCCAACAAATCAATAGACTCTCAGAAGACGAAGCCATCGCGCAGGGGTATACGGTTATCAAGACTGCGCAGGATTTGGATAATATTAGAAATAATCTTTCGGGAAAATACATTCTCATGAATGATATTGACCTATCTTCTTATGCAAACTGGGATCCGATTGGGGAAATGGACCCGGATGCTGGAATAATGCAAGGTTTTACCGGGGTTCTTGATGGAAACGGGTATTCTATTAAAAATCTTACTATTAACAGACCGGATGAAGTTGCTGTCGGACTGTTTGCTATGATTGGAAATAGTTCAGGAACAGCAGGTGCTGAAGTTAAAAATCTTGGACTAACAGATCTTGATATAACAGGGGGGGATGTGGGCGTAGGTGGACTTGCTGGCGCAGTTACATTTGCAAAAAACATATCGAATTGCAGCATTACTGGTAAAATAAAGGGTGGTACATATGTTGGTGGTCTGATTGGATTCATGCAGGGTTACACTGATATCTCAAATTCTTACACTTCTGCAACAGTAAAAGGAGAAACTGCAGTAGGTGGCATATGCGGATATTTTGAATCAGGCAGTCTAGTAAATTCTTATGTATTAGGTTATACAGAGGGACAAAATGCAGTTGGTGGAATAATTGGAGGACTAGGAGGTGACATAGCAGACCGAAAAATTTCAAATATTTATGTATCAGGAATTGTCAAAGGAAATACAGAGACTGGCGGTATTATTGGTGCTAGTTATCTATATGATCCAGATTTACATGGATATCTTATCAACGCCATTTGGGATACAGAAATTACTGGTCAAAATACTGCAATAGGTTATAATGAAGCAGTGACAGAAAGTAACAATAAAGGCTTAACAACTGCCGAAATGCAAGACCCCGCGAACTGGCAGGGATGGGATGATACGGTTTGGGATTTTTCGACGTATCCGCCAAAATTGAAATGGCAGACCCAATCGTCTTCAAACCCTGGCGGTGATTCTGACGCTGATGACCCGAACACACCTGGCGGAGGAGATGTGCCGATTCCGGGTGCCGTACGTTTACAGATTGGTTCTGACTCGAGTTCAACATCTGCAATCTACGTTGACACATCATTCGACCTTGGTGCGTTCGATGTTGACTTTTCATCCGCCGACTCCTGCGCAGCGGCTATTGAAGACATTGACGAGGTGTTGTCGCGTATAAACACAAAGCGCTCAGAGTTCGGCGCTGTGATTAACCGCTTGTCCTCGATTCTCGAGTCGCAAACAACCACAATCCAGAACTTTACCTCGGCACAGTCGACCATTATGGACGCGGATATTGCGAATGAGTCGGCGGATTTTGTGAAGAATCAAATATTGCAGCAGACTTCTTCCGCTCTCCTCGCGCAGTCCCAAAACCTCCACGCGTCAATAGTTTTGTCACTGATAGGGTAGCGCTTCCTTTCCCCGTCATGCTGAACTTGTTTCAGCATCTGTACAAATGTCGATTTTAGTAATAATCTCTGTGATTCGTAGAAAATTAACTAAATCCGACATCTAAAGAATAATCCCCCAATGGTACAGATCCTGAAACAAGCGTCTTGGATTATTGGCGTTCGCTAGGTTTTGCACTCCGCTTTGATTTGCTTTGCAAATCCCGCGTCGTCAACCTTGCTCACATGGGGCGTTCCCTTCGGTCAGCCCCGCCAAAATCCGCCAGGATGACAGATTGTTTTAAGAGAAAAGTCCGTCATGCCGTTCCCCACCCTAACCCTCCCCGAGCTGGGGAGGGAGCTAAATAAGCTTGGCGCAACTCCTTCCCCGACTTGGGGAGCGAATTTTCGGACGGGTGAAACCCGGGGAGCGAAGCTCGAAGCGAGTACTGGCGAAGCCAAACGAGTGACAGAGCTGAGCGGGAAGGAAATTCAAGACAAGGTTGGGATGGGGAGTGATTAAATGTCATAATCGTATTTTTCAGCTTTTAACTTTATTCCGCATTTTATACAAAAAATGAAAACCGAAAAATTGTATCAAACAAGTTTTTTGAACGTTCATTTCTTTTCTTTTGAATTGCGCATGCAAAAGAAAAGAAATGAACCAAAGAAAAGAAAACAGGCGCAGACCGAAAGAGCTTGTAAAGTCTTTAAACGAAAATTTTCCGGCACAAGACCGGATAAATTTTCATTAAAATCCTAACAAGCTCTAACCGACGGCTCCGCCCGACAGGGGGACACCCCCTGTAACCCCCGTTTGGTCTACACTTTATTCCCTCTCCGGCGGGAGAGTGAAGTTTTGTTGCGGTAAATTAAAATTTATCACAACCTACTATTTTACGACTTTAGCCACCCCCGCCGACCTTTGCAAAGCGAACAAAAAACTATAATCGTATTTTTTAGCAAGTAACTTCTGTCATCCTGAATACCCACGATTTTCACTGCGCTTCTGATTTAACGCTTCAGGATGACACACCATTATAAGTGAAAATATACATTTTGACCCCTTGCCCTTGCAGTCCGTCTCAGTAAAATATGCCCACCCTACTTGGCTTTGTTTTACGCTTTGCGGTTTGGAGTTAACAATATTAAACCTTTTTAAAGATGAGCGATGTATTTATTCCGCCAAATGCAAAATTGTTGGACATTACAATATTTGTCTCTGCTTCTCTGCCGCAACCCATTATATAATCCAGTGCAGCGCAGTCTTTGTCCGGGTTTTTCAGATTCAGTGTCGGTGCAAACCATTTTTTGTTCATCATTTCAATTGTTAAAATAGCCTCTATTGCTCCGCAGGCGCCGAGTGTGTGTCCTGTATAACTTTTTATGGAGCTTATAGGCACTTTCCTTTTGAAAACTTCGTATGTTGCGTTGCTTTCTGCAATATCTCCGTGCAAAGTCGCTGTGCCATGTGCATTTACGTATCCGATGTCATCAGGTGAAATTTGTGCATCTTTGATTGCCAGCTCCAGAGCTGTTACCATTGTTTCCTGGTTTGGGTTTGTAATATGCGTTCCGTCTGTTGATGTTCCAAACCCGATTACCTCTGCATATATCTTTGCACCGCGTTTTTTTGCGTGTTCATATTCTTCCAGTATGAGTGTTCCTGCGCCTTCTCCGAGTACAAGCCCGTCACGGTCTGCGTCAAACGGTGCCGGTGTCAATTCCGGTGTTTCATTTTTCAGGCTTGTTGCATATAATGTATCAAATATTGCAATATGTGAGGGATGCAGCTCGTCTGCTCCGCCGGCAAGCATAACCGTCTGATATCCGTTTTTTATTGCTTCGTAGGCATATCCTATTCCCATTGAGCCGGATGTGCAAGCGGTCGATGTGGGAATAAGTCTTCCTTTTGTTTTGAAATATAATGATAAATTTACAGTTGTAGTCTGCGGCATCATTTTTATGTATGAGCCGGAGTTTACACACCGGACTTTTTTTTCAACCTGCATTGTATAAAAATCAATTATTGATTCAAGGGATCCTGAAGAAGAACCGTAACTGACGCCTGTTTGACCGTTTGTAATTATTTCTTCTCCGAGAAGTCCTGCGTCTTTCAGGGCTTGTTCCGTTATCGCCGTGCTCATCACGGCAACTTTGCCCATTGTTCTTGTGATTTTTCTGTTGAAATGTTCAGGTATAACAAAATCCCTCACAGGTGCCGCAAGACGGGTATTCATATTTTCGTATTCATCAAGCTCTGCCCATCGTTCAACGCAGTTTTTGTACTTTTTTAAATATTCAAAAGCACCCTCTACACTGCAGCCTAACGGACTTGCAAGTGCCATTCCCGTTACTACGACCCGTTTCACAAATATAGTCCTCCGTTTACTGATATTACCTGACCGGTAATGTATGAGGAATCTTCGCTCATTAAATAATTAATAAGACTTGCAACCTCTTTTGCCTGTCCGAGACGTTTCATTGGTATTACTTTCTTTAATTCGTCTACCGGCACATTTTTTATCATTTCTGTTTCAATTATTCCCGGTGCAACGCAGTTTACTGTAATTCCCCGTTTGGCAAGCTCCAGACTCAATGCTTTTGTTGCGCCGATTATACCTGCTTTTGACGCACTGTAATTGACCTGACCGCGGTTGCCGGCAAGCCCTGAAATAGATGACAGAGTAATGATTCTTCCTTTTATCCTTTTTTCTATCATCGGCATAACTATCGGTTTCAAAACATTATAAAATCCGCCCAGGTTTGTGTCGAGCACATCATCCCATTCTTCATCTTCCATAACCGGGAAAACGTTGTCCTTGGCGATTCCTGCATTTAAAACCACTCCAAAATACACTCCGTTTTCCTCAATATCTTTTTTCAAGATTTCAAAACAAGATTTTCTGTCTTTTATATTGAACTGTAAAATTCTGCAAGAAACACCGAAAGATTTTACTGCCTCTGCAGTTTCAGCAGCTTTTAAAGGGCTGCTGTTACAATGGACAACTATATCGTAGCCGTTTTTTGCAAGATAAAGTGCGGTTTCTTTTCCGATTCCTCTGCTCGCTCCAGTAATTAAAATATTTTTACCCATAATAATCCCCGTTACAGTTTCATATCAGATATATCCGGAGGCTGATACACGTTTACGGTTGCGCGTGCACATTCCTCATTATCATTATAGATAAAACAATCGAACGAGACAAGTTCGTTATCAGAAAAAACCAGTTTTGCGTCTATTATATATGTTTTGCCAAGCTCGAATTTTTCAAGCGAATTTTTGTAAAGTCTGCTGCCGAGCAGAAATCCTATTCTTGGTATGCCTTCGCCGTTTTTGAAATAAGCGTAGCAGCCGACCGTCTGTGCCATAAATTCAATCCCTGCAAGCGGTGATATACCGCGGATGTTTTTGTCATAAAAAATTTTGTCTTCGGTAATTGTTACTGACGCCCTGACAAAATTGTTCTCCATATCTTTTTCAAGAAGCTCGTCAATCAGTATCATCGGAGGATTATGCGGTAATATCTTTTTTAAATCGTACTTAGACACAAGCCCTCCCTAGAATCATAGATGCATTTGAGCCGCCAAAGCCGAAAGAATTGTTAAGTATAAAATTCAGTCTGCTGGCTTGTTGCCCCTTTTGTACAAGGTTTAGCAGCGGCAGTTTGTCATCATAGTTGTTGTCGTAAAAATGAGGAAGTAAAAAGTTCTTTGGGTTTAAGCGGGTATCAAGCATTGCACAGCAAAGAGCGGTCTCTATTCCTCCTGAAGCGCCCAGACAGTGTCCTGTTAATGATTTTGTCGAGCTTGCTGGTGTTTTATCTAAAGAGGATGTTTTTATTGCGTTTGCTTCCATAAGGTCATTGCTGATTGTGCCTGTGCCGTGCATATTTATGTAATCGATATCCGTATATTTAAGATTTGCTTCTTTTAATGCGAGATTAATTGCCCGTGCTGCTTCTGTTCCTTGCGGATCCGGGGTTGCGCAGTGATAGGCGTCAGAAGTCTCTCCTATTGCGCAGATTTTGACTGAATATTCTTGCGGCTGTTTTTCGAGTATAAACAGAGCACTCCCTTCACCTATATTTATACCGTTTCTGTTTTTGCTGAATGGCAGAGTCGGTTTTTGCGACAGAACTTCGAGGGCATGAAATCCGAACACCGGTGTTTTGCAAATTGCATCTGTTGAGCCGGCAATTACTGCATCACAAACTCCTGAATCAATAAGCTTCTTACCTGCGGCAAATGCTTTTATTCCTGAGGTGCAAGCAGTTGAAACGCCGCAATAATATCCGCTAAGCCCAAGTTGCTTTTTTAAAAATCCTGCCGGATTTCCAATCATTGCGTGTTTTATATTTCCTGATTTTTCATATTCGTCCGAGCCTGCGTTTGTGCTTCCGATAACGATTCCTATCCTGTTTTTGCCGTATTTGTTTATTGCTTTTTTGATATCAGAGACTAATTGGTTTGCGCAATAGAGAAGCAGTCGGTTGCAGCGTAAATTGTATATTTCATCGTCTATGGCGGGGAGTGCTGTTTTGACTTTTCCAAGCGGGAATGTTTTGTCTTTAACTATGTCTGAGTCATTGGTAAAAAATTCATTGCCGCATTTAATTGCATTAGCAAAAATAGTGTCTAAACTACTGCCAAGATTGCATATGGCGCTGTATGAATTTATAAAAATTTCAGACATAATTATGAGCTGACCCCTCTTTGATTTAGACAAAAATTTGTATTAAAATTAATATTAACACAAATAAAAATGGTTTAGGCAAGTAGCGGGAAGTAAAGATTTGAGATTTTTTATAAAAAAATACGCATACATTACTGATGAAACGATTGATTTATCTTTTATGCCGGCTCTTTCCAGAAGGAAACTTTCTCTTTTGGATAAAATGGCTTTGTGTGCATTGAATACTTGTTTTGAAAATCCGGATGTAAAAATAGTATTTTCTTCTCAATACGGTGAAATTGAACGTCTGGACAAAATAATTACACAGTATAAAACAGAAAATGAAGTCTCGCCTGCCGCATTTAGCGGCTCTGTCCATAACAGTGTTCCCGGTGCGTTTTCACTGCTAAAAAAAATTACTGAAAGCTATAATGCAATCTCTGCGGAAGATTCTTCGTTTTCCGCAGGATTTTTGGAAGCTGTAATTACCATAAGCGATACTGATGTGCTATTCTGCTTTGCTGATGTAAAAGGAACAGCCTGTGCGCTGGCATGTCTTATAAGCAAAACACGGAATGCTGACACTGACATACAATGTGAAATAGAAATTCATAAGCAGCCTGTTTCACTGTCATATACAGAAAGCGAAGTTGAAAGATTTTTGGATTTTCTAAGCGGAAAAACTTTTGAGTTTAGCGCAGATAACGGACTTTTTACTTTGAGGGCGGAGCGATGAAAAGGATTTTTCGCGGTTTTAAGGTTCTGTTCCTGTTTGCATTTTTTGGTACAGGCGCTTTGATTATAAATTATTTCGTATTTCCGGCAGGTAAAATATTTGTAAAAAAAGAAGAATTAAGGGATTTTTACTGTAAAGTTGTTCATAAAACCTGGAAATTTTTCAATAATCTAATGGAAAAAACCGGTGTTATAAAAATTTTGTTCAAAAATTGCGAGCAATTCAAAAATATACACGGAAAAATTATTGTCTCAAATCATCCGAGTTACATAGATATTGTGATTTTGATAGGAAGTCTGCCTGACACTATCTGTATTGCAAAAAAAGAGCTTAAGAAAAATTTTTTTATGGGCAATATCGTAAAATCACTTTTTCTTATTAACGATGAAAACCAGGAAAAGATGCTTAAAGAATCTGCCGATTTACTAAAAAACGGGTACAATATAATAATTTTTCCGACCGGTACGCGAACAATTGAAGGTGAAAATTTGAAACTTCACAAGGGGGCAGCTATGCTGGCATTGCATACAAAAACTGATATTGTTACAGTAAATATACATTGCGATTACAAATTTCTTGCAAAAAATGAAAAAATTTATGACGCAGGAGAAAAGCCTGTCAATTATACAATTTCCGTAAATGATACGATAAAAATTGAAGATTTTTCAAAACAAAATCTTACGGATATTCAGCAGAGAAATCGCATAAATTCAGCTATTAAGGAAAAAATCTCCGCTTGTATTCCCGCTTTACAAGAAAATTGACTTTATTGCCCAATTGGGCTATATATTTATTGTAAGTATTGAAAATTATAGGACTGGAATTTTGAATAAATCGGAATTGGAAAAAGAACTGAAATCTTTTATTATAGAGGCGTTGGAACTTGAAGATATAACTGCCGGAGATATAGAAACAGAAGAACCGCTTTTTATTGACGGGCTTGGGCTTGATTCTATAGATGCGCTTGAGCTTGGTATGGCATTAAAGAAAAAATATAATCTTGTTTTGAGTGAAGATAAAGAAGAAAATCAAAAACATTTTTATTCAGTTAAAACTATTGCAGATTTAATTATATCGCAGGGTAAAGCGTAGTTTTTTTCAAAAAAGATAAGGGTAATAGATGAGCAACAAATATACACGCGATGAAATATTAAAAGAATTAAAAAATATATTGGTCAATGATTTTGAGATTGACGAAAATAAAATATTGCCTGAAGCAAATTTGTTTGAAGATCTGGAATTTGACAGTATAGATGCGGTAGATTTGGCAGTAAGGCTTCAGGATTTTACGAAACAAAAAATATCGCCCGAAAATTTCAAGCAAATTCGTACGGTAGCGGATGTTGTTGAGGCTGTAGAAAGCCTTTTAAAATAATGGCGGACAAAAAAATGAAAAAATGCGGATTTGTTTTTTCTACACTATTTACTGTTTCTGTAATACTATTGTTTCATTTTACCCGTTTCGGCGGGCTTAAATTGTATCCTGTCGTTGTAAACTTTGCTATTTTCTGGATATTTTTATCATCGTTGTTTTGCAAAGAAACTGTTATCCAAAAATTTGCGAAGATGACAGAAGGTGTATTAAGCGAGCCTGTAAAAATCTATACCAGAAAACTTACATATATCTGGTGTGTATACCTTTTTATTCAATTTTTATGTTCTGTTATGACTTGTTTTATGTCTGACAAAATATGGATGCTCTACAATGGATTTTTGTCTTATATTTTTCTGGGATGTTTCTTTGCGATAGAATATACTGTCAGGATTGTGTTTAGAAAAAGAAAACTTTTATAGCATGAATTTTTTTGAAATATTTAATAAAATTGACAATATTGATATAGTAAAACACGGAAATTCGTTTTATTCTCCAAAACAGCTTATGGAGTTTATTGCACCGGTGTATTCCGGGTTGATGAAAGATAAGACCGGCAGAGTTGTAATACTTGCTCAAAATCATCTTGATTTTCTTGTTCAATTTCTTGCCTCTGTTTTTGCCCAAAAAGAGATATATCTTATCTCTGATTCCCAAAAGCTTTTTCTGCTCGATTTTGAGTACACTATTCCGTCTGTTTCTGATGAAAAATGTGATTTTGAGTTCAAAAAACCTGATTATAAAAACACCTTTATAAATATTTATACCTCCGGTTCAAGCGGCAAACCGAAACATGTCAGAAAAAACCTGGAAAATCTTGTTGCAGAATCAGAAGATATGTATGAGGAGTACAAGAAAAATTTTTCAAATGAGAATAAAGTCGAAGTAATTACCTCTGCTCCTCCTCACCATATGTTTGCTCTTTTGAATTACATTGTCTTGCCATTGTGTTTTTGTGAAAAATTTTTGATTAATACGACTGAGGTGTTATATCCCGACAGCGTTGATTTGAATAAAAAACTGTTTATTTCAACACCGTCATTTCTGGAACAATTTAAGAAAAACGATATAAAAATTTCATCTCCGCCTTATTTAATTCTAACAGCCGGTGATAAACTTAAACAAGATATCTATGACTATTTCAGCAGTTATAATTCAAAAATTTGCGAGATATACGGAAGCAGTGAAACGGGAACCATTGCATACAAATACAGTTATTCGGAAAGTTATAAGTGTTTTCCGCGGGTTTCCGTATCAACAGACACGTCTTCACAAATCGTTATCAAATCACCTTATTTTATGGAAAATATGATTATTTTATGTGACATTATAGAAAAAGACGGAGAGAAAAAGTTTTACTTAAAAAATCGTTCGGACAGAATATTAAAAATTCAGGAAAAAAGAATAAACGCAATGGAAATTGAAGAATACATAAATAAATCAGAGTACATAGAAAGTTCGTATTGCTTAAAAACCGGTGACAAATTGGCATGCGCCGCTGTTTTAAATCAGAAAGGCAAACTCTTTTATCTTGAAAAAAACGGCGGCAGAACTAAACTTATAAAACATTTAAAATCCATTGTTAAAGAAAAATCGGAAATTATTCCCCAAAGGTGGAAATTTTTGCCGGAAATACCCAAAAATAGTGTAGGGAAAGTAGATAAAGAGAAAATAGTTTCACTTTTTGAAAAAAATCTCTCGCTTCCGCTTATTCTTGATATGAGTCAGGAGGAAAATACAGCAGAGGTAAAGATGGTTTTTTCAAATACGTGCAATTTTTTCTGCGGGCATTTTGATGAATTTCCTGTACTGCCGGGGGTTGTTCAGCTTTATTTTGCGCATTTGTTTGCGGAAGAACTTTTTAAAATCAATATAAACAAGGATACAGTGAAAAAAGTCAAATTTTCACACATAATAAAACCGGATGAGGTTGTGGAGTTATACCTGGAAAAAGATAAGAACAACATACATTATACATACAAAAAATCAGAAACGGTGTGTTCTTCAGGAACTTTTTCAGCTTAGGAACAAATATGGAAAAAATTAAAAATATTTCGGAAATAGAAGTTGAATTTTATGATCTTGACCCAATGAATGTGGTCTGGCACGGAAATTATGTTAAATATCTGGAAAAGGCGAGATGTGATTTGCTTGAAAAAATAGGCTATACTTATGACGATATGCGTGCGGATAATGTTATGTATCCGGTAGCAACAGTTGAGCTAAAATATATTAAATCTGCTTTTTTTAAAGAAAAACTGGCGATAGAAGCTATACTTGAAGAATATCAACCCGCAATGGTTATTAGGTACAAAATTTTTGACAAAGAAACAAAAGAGCTTCTCTGTAAAGCAAAAACGCTGCAGATGTGTGTCAATCTTTTAACGAAAGAGTCTTTGTATAAAACGCCGGAAACATTTGTTAGAAAAATAGAGGAATACAAAGAAGAATGAAAAAATTTGTAATAAGTATTTTTATATTCGCTCTGACTATGCTTTGTGCAAATGCACATGACATTTTTTCTTCAAAAATTTCCGCTGCAAAAGCAGCCTCTTTAATGCCGGATTTTAAAAATGCTTCCTGTAAATTTAATCAGATTAAATATCTTAAAGCATCTAAAGCGGAGCTTACATCAGGCGGGAATTTTCAATTTTTGAAAGAAAACGGTGTTGTATTTGAGACTACGTACCCTATAAAAACAACGACCGATTACACTGCAGATAAAAATAAACGAATCAGTGCAATAGTTAAGGCGATTATAAATAAGAATTATACGTATCTTGAAAAGAATTTTGAATTGTTTTTTGAACAATCCGGTGCTGAAAACTGGCTACTTGCTCTAAAGCCGACAACAGGCGGTCAGCTTAAAGGCGAGCTTTCTAATATAATCATATACGGTACAACGAAAAACAATACCGGCTACATCAAAAAAATGATTATTGATACGACTAATACCAGGACGACGATAAACTTCTCTGAATGCAGGTAGGGTAATGGAAAAAACAAACTGTTTGAACATATTGAGAGTAATTTTCACAGCAGCGATTGCCATAATGTCGCTGATAGTTTTTTTTAATCCGCCGAAAACCGAGACAAATATTTTGAAAGCGATACTCTCAAACTCAAAAACTGACTCTCTTTTGGTGAGTTTAAGCCAGAAGCATTCAGGACGGCTGAACGTGATTTTTGAATCAGATGATCCGCAAACTGCAGCGGAAGCCAAAAAAAATTTTGAACAAAAAATACCTAAAGACCTTTTTAAAGCAGATTTTTCCGACACCAAAAACTTTAAACAAATTCTCAACACATATAAAGATAACTACAGAAATCTTCTTTCTCCAAAAACGCGATACGAATTGGAACAGGGTGATTTTGAGGCGGTTAAACTCGAAGGGCTTGAGCGGGTTTACAATCCTTTGAGCGTAAACATTATTCCGCTTGAAAAAGATCCGTTTTATTTTTTTAATGACTATCTTCAAAGCCTGTACGAGAATGCACCTCAGGTGATTGAGGACAGTGAAAAATATTATGAAACACTTAATTTGAATTTTAAAGATGAGATTGCGCTGTCTCCGACTTTGCTCAATAAAGAGATGAAAAAGATTTTAGATATAAAAAATACAATTGAAAATAAAAACAGTAATTTAAAAATTAGTCTTGCGGGTGCCCCTATTCATACTTACAGCGCAAGTTCCCGTTCTATGCTTGAAATTAATATAATATGCATTTTATCTTCAATTTTTATAATACTTTTGTGTAAATACTGCTTTAAATCGTTTAAAATGCTTATTCCGATTTCGATAAGCATTTCTCTCGGGATTTTCAGCGGGTATTTGCTTACATCAATCATTTTTAAAACAATTCATATGCTGACTTTTGTCTTTTCCACTACACTTATCGGTATTTGTATTGATTATTCACTGCATTATTTTGCGCATAGCTGCGATATTCGGGCGGTGTTTAAAAGTCTTACCGCGAGTATGCTGACGACGGTTTGTGCATTTTTGATATTACTTTTTTCAAATATTGAATTGTTAAAACAAATCGCTGTTTTTACTGCAGCAGGGCTTTTTACTGTTTATGCGTTTGTTGTGCTGTTTTATCCGAAAATTTGTAAATTACTGGGCTGTACTGATATAAAAACGATAAATATTGAAAAGTTATTTTCTTTTAAAGTTACAAAACGGACAAAACGAGTAGTTGTACTGGTTGTTGTATTTTTAACCGCAATTGGTCTTTCAAAACTTCAATTCAACGATGACATAAGAAATATGTATACGCCGTCAAAAGACTTGCAAAAGGCAGAAAAATTGAATAATGAAATAAACGGAAACGGTCAGTATTCTGTTTTTCTCATTACAAATGCGGGGAATCTTCAATCATTACTTGAACAAGAAGAATTTCTGACAAAAAAATTGAATCAGCAAGATTATACAGCGCTTAGCAAATTTTTGCCGTCGATTAGTCAGCAAAAAGAAAATTTTAAACTTAGAAAACAGCTATACAAAAAAGAACTTAACAACTACGCTGCTTTCATTCCTCAAAAATACAGGAATAATCTGCTTAAAGAAAATTATCCGCAGGAATTTCTTATGCCTGAGAGTATTCCCGAACAAATTAAGAACAGCTTTTTAATGAACGAAACAAGTTCAGTTGTACTTCTTAAACATGCAGACAAAAAATTAAAGCATAATGCTGAGAAAAAAGGGGCTATAATTATTGACCTGAAAAAAGATATATCAGACAGGGTAAAAACCTGCCGCAGGAACTGTCTGAAACTTCTAATCCCCGTTGTTATTTTCCTTTTTGGTGCAATGTCATTTGCGTTTAAGCCGAAAAATACCGTATTGATAATTCTGCCGTCTTTGCTTGGCGGGCTTTTTACGTTGTCATTACTCGGATTGTTTGGTGTTGACGTGAATTTGTTCCACGTTCTGTCACTATTTTTGATAATTGGATTTAGCCTTGACTATTCAATCTTTAGGTTTAATGATTCAGGTACAAAAAACTATACTGCATCAAGAACGGCTGTTTTCATATCGTGCGCAACCACGGTATTTTCATTTTTTCTGTTGTCCGTTACAAGTTTTAAACTGGTAAGTTCGCTGGGCTTTATGATTTCTTGCGGGCTTGTCTGTTCATATATTCTTAGTTTAATTTTGATAAGACACAAACAGGAAACGTAAAGTATGGAAGAACAACTCACCAAACCCCGATTCAGACGAAAAAGAAAACATGAAACTTCAACGGTTGAAACACTGACAGAGGCACAAAAAATAGCATTTGCACCGTTTACGTTTCAGACGGTTGCTGCAATGTTGGATATGAATATTCTAAAAGAACTGGACAAGTCTCCGAAAACAAAGGAAGAAGTTCAAATTGTTTGCAATATTTCCGAATATACGGCTGATGTGCTTTTTGATGCCGCGCTTTGTATCGGTCTTGTTGAAAGGGATGAGCAAAAGAAATTTTCGTTGACTGCGCTTGCTCGTACATTTTTGTATGACGAAATGACAAGGGTAAATTTTAATTTTGTGCGGGATATTTGCTATCTTGGGGCAAGCGAGCTTACGGCGTCTTGCATTGAAAACCGTCCGGTCGGTTTACAGAAATACTTTTTTAACTCTGAAACAATTTATTCAAAATTACCGGAATTGGATGACCGGATGAAAAAAAGCTGGTTTGAGTTTGACCATCACTACTCTGATGACTGTTTTAGCGAAGCTATTCCTATAATTTTTAAGTCTGCATTTAACGATGACACACCGAAAAATATTTTTGATATTGGCGGCAATACAGGCAAATTTGAGCTTGCCTGCCTCGGGTACGATGCGGAATGTACAGTTACAATGATTGATTTGCCGGAAAATATTGAAGTTGCAAAACATAATTTTACAACACAAAGATGTGAATTTTATGCGGCAAATGTACTGAAAGACCCTTTGCCGCAGCTTTCAGGTGTTGTTTTTATGAGCCAATTTTTGGATTGCTTCTCAAAAAAACAGATTTTGAAAATTTTAAATAAAATAGCAAAAAGTGCTTCAGATAACACAAAAATCTATATTTTGGAACCATTTATAGACAAACAACAGTTTAAAGCCGCTGCTTACGCTCTGTCACATATATCTTTGTATTTTACGTGTATGGCAAACGGTAACAGTAAAATGTATAATGAATCTGAAATGGTTGATATTATTGAAAAATCAGAGCTGAAAGTTGATAAAGCCTACCGGAATATAGGGAAATATGATTATACACTTTTGGAGTGTACAAAAAGATGAAATGGTTTCAGGTAAAAGAACAAGCTGCAGGTAAAAAGCGTCTAATGTTGACCTGGTGGTCGTATAGACTTTTTGGCAAAAGGTTTGTACAGTTAATAGCTCTTGTTGTTTCTCTCAGCGCATTTATCTTTTCAAAGCAGATACGGCAATACACAAGAAAAAATTTGAGGGTGCTTTTTGAGGCAACTAAAGACAGCCAAACCAAACCAACTCTTTTTAATATGTACAGACTGACTTTCAATTATGCTCTTTCTCTTGTTGATAAGATGGAAGCAGTTGCGCAAAGGTATGATGCACAAAAAATCATATTTGAAACTGATGATAAAAAGCAGCAGCTCATTAATGATATAAAAAGCGGGAGCGGTGTTTTTTTTATCAGTATGCATACCGGAAATATAGAAATATTGCGTTCGTTAATTGAAAATCCGCAAAATACCGTGAATCCGCGTGTTAATATCTTTTTAAGCGAAGAACAGTGTAAAGTTTTTAATGATTTTTTAAAAAAAATTCAAATTAAAACAAATACTGCAACTTTTGCAATTGAAAACATTACTCCGGATACGGGAATAATACTAAAGGAGCGATTAGAAAACGGTGATATCGCTTTTATGGCAGGAGACAGAACCTCGTATACAAATCAGTCGAGCACTTTTAGCTGCAATATTTTTAATAAGACAGTTGAATTTCCTAAAGGTACTTTTAAATTTGCATATTTGATGGAAACAAAAATCTATTTTATTTGTGTTGCAAAAATAGAAAATGACAGGTATTATGTCCACTTAGAAAATTTTAAGAAAAATGAACACAGCAGGAAAGCGGAAGAAATAGCTCGCATGCAGTCTGAATACGTTGAGTTTTGGAAATCTATGGCTCTAAAATATCCGCTCCAGTTCTATCATTTTTACGATTTGTTTAGCAAATATTAAATAAAGCAATGATTAATTCCCCAAAATTAGGCAATTTTTTCTTTGTTATTGTTTTTGTATATACATAAGATATAAAAAAGAAAGAGAGAGAATTTTATGGGTGTACACAATGTTGTTCGGGGTGATACTCTTTGGGGTATTGTTAAGAACACTTATAACTTAACAAATAACACAGAAATCGCAAATATGGTAAAAAAGGTTGCGGATGCTAACGGAATTGACGAGCCTGACCTTATTTACGCTGGTACAACAATAAAACTCGTTGATATCCAGGAGACACCAGGCGATACGTTTCAACGTACTACAACGCCGGAAACAGATGCAGCAGAAGATGTTGAAGAATTAACTGATGTAGAAGAAACAGAAACAGCAGAAGAAACGACAGTTGTTACGGAGACTGATACGGAAGAAGAAGCGGAACAGTCCCAAAACCAAAATACCGGCGTAAGTGAAACTGTTCAACAGGCAATAAACACAAAAATTGAGTCAAAAAATATTGAAACATATGACGATATTGAAAGAGCAGAAAATACAACAGTAAATCTTTTTGCTTCCGGTGCAACTGACACTGAAAAAGACAAAGCTTACACTGATTTTTCTAATGGGATATTGAAAACTTATGATGCTGATAACGATGGCACTGTTACCGTCGAAGAATTTGCGAAAAAGGAATATGATGACGGCTTGCATGCTTATAACATATCGTCACAAGAGTTTGGCGGAGGAGAAGCTGATGAGAGCGGAAAGCTTTTGACACAGCGTTTTGGTAATATGTTTGCACAAAGCTTAGATATAAATCAAAACGGAAAAATTGATACTGCAGAAATGAACTTCTTTAACCGGATGGCGGATGAACTTGACGGTGCAAAAGACGGACAGATTTCCGCTGAATTTGAATCTGCTGCATTTAATACATTCATTGGATTAGATTCTGCAGATTTGAATTTTAGTACAGTTGCACAAAAATACTACGGCGGTGTGCAGCTAACAGAAGAAGAACAAAAAATATTTGATGAAGGAATGCAGGATATAAACAAAACTATGAGGGAACAGTCAGGCTTGGAATAAGCTTCCGTTAATCAATATCTACAGGCGGACGCAAGATTGCATCTATCGCGTCTCTGGCTGTTTGGATAACTGATTCTGAGACGTTCGGCACTATTGTTAACTGTCTTAGTACATCTACAGTACGTTTGAAACTGCGTACTACGTCACCTTCACCGGTGCCTGCTTGTTCGATAAGACCATCCCAGTCGCCTCCGTTTACCCAGTATTCAACAAGCGGTGAATAATAAGAATTTATGTACATTTCCGTATCTATATCAAAATCGTTCTGTACGCGACCGACATTCCTTTTTATATCTTTTATACGTCCTAAAACCTTCCTTGTCGTGCGGCTTATAGGTATTTCAGGGAAGACATCGGCTCGTAAATCTTCTGTAGTCACCGCGCAAATAACAGACGCAAGTTCATCCGGTTTTAAACCTTCAAGGACACCGCTTAGAACGATTTCTGACAGAAATAATTCATTTTCTGCGCGTATTGCTGCTACAGTTAGTCCTTTTTCCGTCGGATAATTGTCTTTTAGATATCCCATTTTCTCTAATGCATAAGTGTGGCTTAAAAATTTACGCCAATAAACATCTTTTTCATATTCAATATTTTTTTCAAGCTGGAATGCACGTTTTTCAAATCGTTTAAGCAATTCAATTTCTTTTGCATGCTTTTTATACATTCTGCAAGTATCGCAAGGGCATGCATGTACTTTTTGAAGAAGGTCTTTTGTTTTTTTATTAAATTCAACAAACTCGGGAGATTGTTCCTCACTTTTGTTTTTCATTTGTTTGCGCAGTGTTTTTACGATTTTTCTGTATTCAACGTAAGTATTTTTATTTTTGTTGTATTCAAAAAGACTTTCGTTGCTTAATCCATGGCTGCAGCGAAAAGCCCTGAAGCGTTCAAGTGTTTCATTCAATTCTTTTTGCTGCATAAGGAGAGGTTTAAGTCTGTCCGTTGATGAAAAATACCCAAAACTCTTTAAAATCAATTCTTTTGCTTCATCAACCGTAAATCTCTGCAGCAGATTTACAACCATCGAATAGGTCGGAGAAAAACGGCTTTCTAAAGGATTTGCCTTGCTTGTGACAAGTTCAGCGACTTCCTCGGGAGATTGAAAGGCTGTTCCCACAACAGTTACATATCCAACCTCATCCATACCCCGGCGGCCGGCACGACCGGACATCTGCAAAAATTCGCTTGCTGTAAGCATTCTGTGTCCGGAATCGGTACGCTTTGATACTGCGCTTATTACAGTGGAACGTGCAGGCATGT
The DNA here is from genome assembly GCA_944326475.1 of Candidatus Gastranaerophilales bacterium. Lineage (GTDB taxonomy): Bacteria > Cyanobacteriota > Vampirovibrionia > Gastranaerophilales > Gastranaerophilaceae > CALUPY01. The sequence goes on along the minus strand of CALVEC010000021.1, from coordinate 7,485 downwards.
TTATTCCGGCTGCCAGTGTTTCAGTTGCAAAAACAACTTTTATAAGCCCTTTTTGAAACAGTTTTTCAACCAGCACTTTCCATCCGGGCAAAAGACCGGCATGATGGGATGCTACTCCGCACATTAGGTATTCAATGTGCTTATTCATTGCAAGATACGGATTTTCTGCAATATATTCGTCAACTATTTCTTTTATCTGCTTTTGTTCATCGGGTGTTACAAGACAAAGCCCCGCACACTTTTCCATTTGTTCATCGCATTTTTTCCGGGAGAACGTGAAATATATCGCAGGCAGCATGTTTTTCTTGTGCAATATTGAAACTACATCTTTAGCAACCTGGCGCTGCGGCATCTTTCTGCGAAACGCTTTTGCTCTGGATTCCGGCTTTATTTTTTTATTAAGTTTTCCCTCCGGTGTTAAGAGCGGCAGAATATCATTCGGCTTAGACGAATCATAATAATAAAAACGAAGCGGTACCGGACGAAAATCGGTATAAACAAGTTCTGTGCGGGAATGTACCGTGTTTATCCAGTCTGTGAGCTGCTGTGAATTTGCCACGGTTGCAGAGAGTGCAATAATTTGAACATTTGTTGGACAGTATATAATGCTTTCTTCCCAGACAGTACCTCTCTGTTCATCATTCATATAGTGCACTTCATCCAGTACAACATACCTTACGTCTTTCAAATTGTCAGAAACAGAACCAAAATTAGTGCCATAAAGCATATTGCGAAACACCTCAGTTGTCATAACAACAATCTGTGCATTTCTGTTTATAGATGTATCTCCGGTCAAAAGCCCGGTTTTGTCTTCTCCGTATTTTTTTGAAAAATCGTTGTATTTCTGGTTGGAAAGAGCTTTGAGCGGAGTTGTATAAAATAATCTGAATCCCTCGTTTAGCGCTTTGTGTATTGCCATTTCCGCAATACATGTCTTTCCGGCACCTGTAGGGGCGCATACAACTACACTTTTGCCGTGATTTATGTGATATAATGCTTCTTCCTGAAAATCGTCTAGTTTAAAGTCAAATTTGTACATAACATGCTCTCTGTTTTTATTGTAGCCGAAAGTTGGAACAAAGTACAGTTTTGCATAGCATTAAATCAGTGTATTAAAATCCTTCTCCTGTTTTTAACACGTTTATTACAAAATCCACAGCTCCGCGGTTTTCGTCAAAAATCTTTATTGCATCCCGGCAGGCTGATTTGTAATATTCTTTGTCCGACAAAAGTTTTTCCATTTGTTTTTTCAGCTCATCTCCGTCTTTTACAAGAACTGCGGCATTTGTTTTGGTCAAAAATGTGTAAATATCCTTAAAATTAAATACGCATTCGCCGGATATAACAGGTTTGCCCCAGATATTGGCTTCCAGCGGATTGTGTCCGCCGGTTGTTGAAAAGCTTCCGCCAATGAAGGCAAATTCGCATATTGAAAACATTTTCATCAGCTCGCCCATTGTGTCGAGCATAATTATGTCTTTTTGTTCAAAACTGTCGCCGCTGCTGCGTTTTCCGTACGAAAGCCCGGTGCTTTTTATAAGTTCTTCAACTTGCGCATATCGCTCCGGATGGCGCGGGGCGAGCATGAGCTTTAAGTCCGGCATTTTCTTTTTGGTCTCAAGGAATGCATCAAGAATAATTTCATCTTCTCCTTTGTGGGTGCTTGCGGCAATAATAAGCTTTGATGGTTTTAATTCCTGTATTAACTTTTCTGTTTCTTCTGCGTTAATATTTTGGGTAATATCAAATTTCAAATTGCCCATACATTTAACTATATCCGGCTTTGCTCCTATGTCCGTAATTCTTTGAGCATCACCCTGTGTTTGCATTAAAATACCCTTGTACAGATTTAACACAGGTTTAAAGAAAAACGAAAATTTCTTATAGCCGTTGTATGAGTGAGGAGAAATTCGTCCGTTGATAATATACACAGGAATATTCATTTTCTTTGAAATGTACACAAAATCCGGCCAGATTTCCGTTTCTGCAATAAAAATTACATCCGGGTTTGCTTGTTTCAAAAATGAATAAACTGAAAATACAAAATCATACGGAAAGTATGTTATTTCCGTAACCGTATTTTTAAGTTTTTTATTTGCTATTTCTTGTCCGGTTCTCGTTGTAGTTGTAAGAATAATATTGCTGTCGGGAAATTCTTGTCTTGTGCGTTTTATAAGTGATTCAAGCGCATTCGTTTCACCGACTGAAACTGCATGAAAAACTATTGTTTTCTTGTTTTTATCGAGGTTTTTAAAACTATAAAATCCGAGTTTTTTAAAAAAACCTGCTCTTAATTTTGGTTTCACAAGAAACGCTGCCAAAATAACCGGCAACAGTGCTATAGCTGCCGTTATTAAAATAATGTTGTATATTAAACAAAACAAAAACATAAAAAACTCCAGTCTATGTAATTGTATACACTTTTCTGTAATACAAAAGCGAACCCAATACGAAAAGTATCACGTTTGGAATCCACGCTGCCATCCACGGTGAAATCGCCATTGTCTCCCCAAATGACAGGGACAACGCCCTCAAAAGGTAATAAAGAAATATTATTAAGATACTAAATAAAAATCCTCTGTTGTATCTGACTCTCGGCGGAGTTATTGCCAGAGGAACCCCAAGAATCACAAGTATAACAGTCGTTACCGGAAATGCAAATTTGTTGTAAAGTTCTATTTTAAACAGTGAATGTTCTTCCTGTGTGTGATTTTTCTTATTGTTTTCAACATACTTCCACAGTGCTATTATGTTGTATTGCGTAGCTTCATCGTCAGTAAGCTGGTCTTTTACATCAAGCCCGAAGTCCACAATAGACTGTCCGAACCACGTTGTGTTAAGCACTTTGCCTTTTGTAGAAATAGTATAAACCGCACCGCGGTTAAACTGCCAGCCCTCAGGTCTTGTTTTTCCGCTTTGAGATTGGATAATCTGAATTGTGTCATCATTTGAAAAATCAAGTACCGATACATTTTTAAGTGTATTGTTTTCGCAGCGCTCCACATAAAACAGACGTTTAATATTTGTACCGTCTTGGAGTTCTTTGTAGGTGAAATTTTGTTTTCCGTTAGGAATATTTTTTTGTCCTAATGCCCAAACAGCCAGGGTTTTTGATTGTGATGTTGTTATGGGCACAATGGTTTCATTAACAATAAAAGTAAGTGCAGCCATTGCAATTGAGAAAATAAAAATCGGTTTTGCTATTCTGTTGAGTCCTATACCGCACGCTCTCATTACTGTAATTTCAGACGAAAGACTTAGTCTGTTAAGTGTCATAACAGTTGAAAACAAAACGCTCATCGGAATAGCCATAACTATAACCGCTGGCAGATTTAACAGCACAATCATCAAAGCAACATTGAACGGGATACCGTACAGAGTAATCTGTTTAATCAATGTAATAAATGTATCAGACGCAAATATAATGGATGTGAAAACCACAATCCCCATAATAAAAATTTCAAGGACTTGTTTTAATATATATTTATCCAGAATTGTCAGTTTATCAAAAAATTTCATTTTCATTCTTAATTGTTGTGACTAATGTTGTCTTTTTTTATAAAATTACAAAGTTCTTCCAGTCTTTTATCTTCCATTGCTTTGATTAAATCGTCTACTGTTTTAAGCTTACCCAGTGCAAAACCGGTTTCTGCAAGCAAAACACAGTCATTACACAATCTGTAATCGGAGTATGCTATTGAGCCTGCAAGAGACGCCTCTTTTCCGCAACAGTCACAATCAAACATCTGCTCCTCCAGTGACGGGTCTTCTTCAAGGTCGTCCAATTTCATCTGTGCAACAATCTGCTGAGTATCTTCTATGATTTTTAATTCTTCATTTTTATCCATAAATATTATTATACATTACAATAAAAAATTTGCACAATTTTATTGCATCAAACAATTTAAACAGGTAGGACGTATGTGAGGATATACGGCGTCTACCTGTCAGTATTTTTTATTCTAAGCTTCAAAAGTTTCAAGTTTAAACTCCGGTGTTTGTGCTAATTTTTCTTCTATTTCTTTAAAAGACAAGAAGCCTTCTTGCGCTCCGAATTTTGAAACAACAGATGCCGCATTTACCGAAGCCATCATAAGAGATTTTCCAATATCCCAATTTGTATACTCTAATGATCCGACAAATGTTGAAGAAAGAGCATCTCCTGCTCCGAGAGTACTGACCACTTTTGCCGGAAATTCAGGGCATTTGTAGTAAGTTTTTCCGTCAAACGCGTAAACACCGTTCTTTCCGTCAGTAATAATAGCTATTTTGGCGTGCATTGATTTCAGTTTTGCAAGCATTGCCTTCACGTCAACATGAATGGGGGCGTCAGAAAATTTTTCATCTTTTGTGTCTGTTCTGACCACGATTCCTGTAACCAGCGATGCTTCTTCTTTGTTCATAACTACGACTTCTGCTGTTGCGAGAATCTTTTCAAAGTATTTCATTCCGCGTTTTAAGCTTGAACTGCCAGGATTTATTGCGACATTAACATTGTTTTCTTCGGCAAACTGGGAAAGATGGTCAAGAACTTTTCCGGATTCTCCGTTTAACGGCGCAATGTAGAGCCATTTTGCATTTTTTACTGCGTCATAGTTTATTTCATTTTCTTTAATTGTTCCGTTTGTGCCGCGATGAGCAAGTACTGTTCTGTTACCCTCAAAGCTTACGAGTATTATTGAAAAACCTGATTGTTCATTGTCGCTTACTATTATATTTGACATATCTATGTTTTTATCTTTTAGAATTTCAGAGATTGTGTTGCCCAAAAAATCTTTACCGACTTTAAAAATTGCTGATGTTGAAAATCCGAGATTTGCAAAGTTTGATGCCGCGTTTACTCCGCCGCCCCCGATAGCTGTTTTAAATCCGTCGACTTCCACTTTCGCGCCGTAGGGGTATGCCATAAACTCATTCCTGCATTTTTTTGTATTTACTGAAACTATATTTGCGTCATCGCACTCAATAAAAGTATCAATGGTTGCACTTCCTATGGTAATAATATCGCTCATATTTCTCCTCTTTCTGTTATTATGCTCTCGGATGTGTTTTATCATACACTGATTTTAGACGTTCTGTCGATACATGGGTGTAAATTTGTGTGTTGCTGATACTTGCGTGCCCGAGAAGTTCTTGCACAACGCGCAAATCTGCACCGTTTTCCAGAAGTTTTGTCGCAAAACTATGCCTGAAAACGTGAGGGGTGACAACTTTGGGCAGTTGTATTTTGTCAACAATTTCTTTTATTGCTGCTCTGACAGACTGTGTCTGGAGTCTGTAGCCGGTTTTGTTAATAAAAACAGGGCTGTCTTCATTTGTATCGACAGGACATTCTGAAATCATCGGACGAACAGTTTCTATGTATCGTTTTAAAAAATCTTTTGCACGGTCAGAAACCAAAACAATACGCTCTTTTGCACCTTTACCAAAAACAGTAATTTCATTTTCGTTAAGATTTAAATTCCCGAAATTCAGACCTGCAAGTTCCGAAACTCGCATGCCTGTTGCATATAGCAATTCAAGAATAGTTCTGTTTCTGTAACCTGCGGGTGTCTCAATTTTGATGTTGTTTAAAATTTGTTCAATCTCGGTGCTTGTTAGGAATTTTGGCAGATTCTTTGATTTTTTAGGAGAGTGAAGACCTGCAACAGGATTCGAGTCAACAACTCTTTCTCTGTACAAGAAACGATAAAATGTTCTTATTGCTGATATTTTTCGAGAAAGCGTGGTTTTAGAATAGTTAAACCGCTGAATAAAAAGCAGATATTCTTTTATTTTTGCATGATTTGCCGATTCAGCGGGAATATTGTCAAGCCAGATTAAATAGGCTAAAATGTCTGATTCGTAAGCACGTATTGTGTGTTTTGAAAAATTTCTTTCTACCTCAAGATATATTTTGAAGTCATTTACGTAGTGTTTTGATGTCTCACTTAATCCCATAACCGGATTATACCACATAATTTATATTGATGTGAGATGATTGTATATAACAGAAGAAGCCTTGACTATAAAGTCTTTGCCTTCGGGGGCATTGTATCTTCTGTTAACAAGCATAACAACTATATAGTTTTTTCCGTTTGGGGCGTACACTATTCCTGCATCCCCGAGCATCTTGCCGATATCTCCGGTTTTATGAACAAACAATGCACCGGAGGGCAGACCTGCCGGTATGAGTCTGTCGTTATGAACATGGCTCATATAGTCAACAATTTTTTCTTTTGATTTTATTGAAAGAAATTTTGAATTATCTATGTTGTAAAGCATTGTTGCAAGTTCTTTTGCTGTTGTAACATTTGTGCCTGCCATATCCGGAAGCCAGTCATTTACCCGTGTCCTGAACATTCCCCAATGGCGAAGCGAGTTATTGACCGAACCCATGCCGCCTGTCGCAGACATAAGCATATTTGTTGCAGAATTGTCGGATTCCGTAATCATTACACGAGCCAGATCATCAACTGTATAAACAGCCCGTTCTCCACGGAACTGAAGACTTCCGGAACCTTCTGAACGGTAGTAATCCGTCATTTGTATTTTATCATTTAATGTGATTTCTCCGGCTTCTATCGCTTTAAACAGATGTAAAAGCACCGGCAGTTTAATTATGCTTGCTGCTGAAAAAATTTTGTCGCTGTTTAAGGAAGCTGATTTTCCGGTGGAATAATCCCAAACGTAAACAGATGGAGTAATTGTCGGATAAAGGTTTGCAAGATTTTTTAGTTTTGCTTCAAGAAGCGGCATTGTTCCGGACTCAAACAGCGGTACCATCTGGGCTTTTTTTACAAATACCGGATTTAGAAAATTTTTACCCATAAAGTGTGTATTGTTCAAATACGCTGATGTCGGACGGTATAACAGGTCATAATCAACCTTGACAGCCGGATATTTCTGCTGTCGCAAAATAATCGGTCGGGTTACCGTGTCATAGTAATTCGGTGCAACAATAAAAAACAGAATCAATGCTAAAAATGCATTTACCATCCACGCAAGCGGGTGTGTTTTTTTCTTTCTGGTAAAATTTATCGGGCGCTGGGCGGCTGAGCGTATATTGGAAGAATACCTTCCGGGATTGTTATAATAGTCGTATTTTATTTCCGGTTTGAATGCTGGTTTTGCCAATTTATAGTCTCCCCGCTCAAATCTTTGCTTGCTGCTGAAATTTCTGACTCTAATATGTGTTATTTATAACATAACACATTTATTTTGCATTTGCCAAAGTTTTTACATTTTTTTACTTTATGTGCATTTTGCCGGGATTGTGTTTTACTAAATGTCTATTTGTAAGTTTTAATTATTGCGATAAATACTAAAAAGAGCCTTTTAAGGCTCTTTTTTAATGGTGGGCTCGGAGAGACTCGAACTCTCACAGATTTCTCCGCTAGATCCTAAGTCTAGTGCGTCTACCAATTTCGCCACAAGCCCATATTTAATTATCAAGTAAACTGTGCGTCTACCACCTCTCCTCAAAAGTGACATTTAGTCACTTTC
>CALVEC010000020.1 GCA_944326475.1 Candidatus Gastranaerophilales bacterium | reverse complement strand
TTATCCGTACAGCAGTTTATTGAAATGATTCAAAACTATCAATCAACAACCACAAAAGCCATCGGTGAAGAAGGCGGCGGAGACACAAATACAAATTTATCCGTACAGCAGTTTATTGAAATGATTCAAAACTATCAATCAACAACCACAAAAGCCATCGGTGAAGAAGGCGGAGCATAAAATATATATTAACCAAAACGTAAAAAGAGAGTGTTTTTCCAAACACTCTCTTTTTATTTAATTATGTTTTAAGTATAATAAACCTTATGAAAAAGGTTTTTGTTGAAACACTCGGCTGCCAGATGAACAAATCTGACTCTGAAAGAATACTCGGTATGCTCTCTCATTTTGACTTTGAAGAAACAAAGAGAGCAGAGGAAGCTGATTTTCTTATCATTAACACCTGCAGTATAAGACAGCTCTCGGCTGACAAAGCATACAGCAGAGTAGGCGTCTGGGGAAAATGGAAACAAAAAAACAGAGGGTTAAAGATTGCGTTTTGCGGCTGCGTTGCCCAACAGGACAAAGACAAACTTCTGAAACGTTTTCCTTATCTTGATTTAGTTTTCGGTACGCACAATATCTATCAGCTTCCGGAACTTGTAAAACGAATTTATAGCGGAGAAAGAGTTTGTGCAGTTACGAATAAACCATACATCACCGACGAAACCCGGTATACAATCAAAAGAACGGAAAGTCTAAATGCCTGGATACCTATTACAGAAGGCTGCGACAACTTTTGTACATACTGCATAGTTCCTTTCACAAGAGGCAGAGAACGAAGCAGAGATCCGGAAAAAATTATAAAAGAAGCTGAAACTGCAATACAACAAGGATTTAGAGAAATCACCCTTTTGGGACAAAATGTTGATAGTTACGGGAAAACACTTGAGAGCGGCGTAACACTGGCAAATCTTTTAAGAGAGTTAAACAAAATAGACGGAAAATTCAGGATACGATTTGTAACATCTTACCCTACAGACATTTCCGATGATTTGATAGACGCAGTTGAGGAGTGCGATAAAGTTTGCGAATATTTCCACATCCCCATGCAATCAGGCAACTCGGAAGTACTTGCTGCCATGAACAGACGCTACAACAGAGAACAATACGGCGCTATAGTGAAAAAAATAAGAGACAGATTTGAGGATGTTACAATAACTTCTGATTTTATAGCAGGTTTTCCCGGAGAAACAGAAGAACAATTTTTGGATACATTGAGTGCTATTGATGAGTTTGAGCTGGATTATTCAAATACTGCGGCATACTCGCCGAGAGAGTTTACAAAAGCAGCCAGATGGACAGACAAATTCATTGATGAAGATACAAAATTTGAAAGACTCGCCAGACTGAATGAAAAAGTTAAAGAGGCATGCCTGAAATCCAACAAAAAATTTGTGGGCAAAATTCAGGAAATTTTGGTAGAATCTTCTGAAGACAAAGACGGACAGTGCATTCTTGCCGGTCGTGCAAGAAATAATAAAATAGTCCATTTTTCAGGAGACAATTCTTTAACAGGTCAATTTGTAAACGTAAAAATAACAGGTGCAAGTGTGTGGCATTTGCGTGGTGAGCTGATTTAGCCAAATTTTCCCTGTTGTAAAAAATATATAAATTTAACCTATTGTAAAGAATGCGGTTAAAAATGTTTTCATTGATTAAAATTTAAAATATAATATTGTCAATAGGACTTTATCTTTATTGTGAGGAGTAATTTTGGCTACTTTAATTAACGGCAGACAGCCGCAAAGAAGACAACAACAGAAAAATCAATATGTGAATTTTGATAACAAAATTCAAAATTTTTCAGTTGAAACAGTGCGAAATCTATTACAAATTGACAATAAAGGTATAGCTAAACTTTGTGCAAAAGTTTCTCTTATGCCCAAAAAAGATGCACATGGAAGAACTTATTTTTCAAGAGATGATGTAGAAATTCTCAGAAAGGTAAAATCATTGCACGATAATGCACAAAAATTACAAAACCGCACAGTTGCCAATCCTGTGGAAAGAGTTGCTCCGGCAAAACAGCCTGCGTCCACTGCTGTACAGAAAATGATTACAACTCTGGAATCATTGGAAGACAACATCGCCGCCAAGCTTTCAAAAATGATTGATGAAAAATTGGATGGCATGGACGAAGTTGTTGTAGAACTCGTCAGATGTAAAACTGAAAATGAAACGCTCAGATACAAAATGAACGAGCTAAACAAAGAAAATTACAATCTGAAAAACGAACTGAGCAAATACAAAACAATAGGTCTCGGACTGTACGTGAAGAAAAACGGTGAAACCATTTTATAACGATGAAATATATTTTAGTCTTATTTCTTCTTTTTGTTTTGGTTTTGCCGGCGGCATCTTTGTCTTTTGACGATGCAATGCAATCAAAAAAGCCTTTTGTGTTTTATATGTATCAGGACAACTGTAGTGCCTGCAATTATTTCGATACAATTTATTACGATACAAAAAAACACTACAACAAAAAATTCAATTTTGTTAGACAAAATGCAAATACAGCACTCTCTAAAAAATTAATCAAAAAATGGAACATAAATGAAGTCCCGTATGTGCTTATTATCAATCCGGAAACCCAAAAAGCATCTCGAATCGGGTCTTACTGCTTAATGAGCTTGGACTGTTTTGCCAAAACAATGGATAACTACTAAAATCCTACATATTCTGCTTGTAGACTTTTCCGCCGGACTGAAGAACAAGTTGTTCAATGTTCGGGTCATCTATCTCAAAAATATGCCCTCTTGCCATACCAAGCTCAATATCAATAGCACCGTTTTCGGCTTTCCACAAGCTCTTTTGACCATACTCAGGTGAAAGGTCTGTAAGAGTCTGTGTCGCTTTCAATCCGGGAACAAAAACCTTGACCTTGTGACCGGAATGAACATTTTTGTTCAAAATAACAACAAGTGTTTTTCCGTGATTGTGTCTTGCATAAGCTATAACATCATCTCTGTCATCGCCTTTTACTTTCAACGGCATATATGATGAACCTTTTGCACCTATTACATCATAGTACTGTTTTCTGACTTCGTTCATCAGTTTGCCAAAATGACGCCCGATTTCCGGATTTTTTCCGCCCGGTCTTCTTGAACGGTTAAAAATGTCAATTTGTTCATTATGTGCATAGTGGATTATACTGTCTTTTGTAAGCGAGAATGTACTCAGAAAATCTACTACTTCGCCAAATTCAGGATCTTCTTTCAAATCCTCCAGTTTCATATCTGCTTTAGGACTTTTTATGAGCGCCTCTATCTTGCTGTAAGGAACTACATCATCCTCCCTGACTCCAAGTTTTTTCTCAAGCTCAATTAAATTAGGTGAATCTTTTTCCACCAATATTGCATCTAAAACTTTACTGTAACGCGGATTCTTCATTAAATCATTAAATGAAACATTCAGTATTTTATTAGCGTAGTCATATATATATCTGTCACCTGATTCATAACCTGATACAATATACGGGTTAAGCATAGGCAGCGTAGCCTGCGCAACGTTCGTCAGCATACAGTAATCAGCACCGCCGTTAGACATTGCACTCTTATCATCATGAGTTGCAAATGAACCTATTATAGATTTGCCTTTGTCAAAATCCGGTTTGTGAGTCATTTCAAGATTTTCAGTAACAAATTTGTGGAAATCGGAAGCTTTCCAAATCGGGAATATATGGTACTGACCGTAATAAGAATCAAAACCGGCTTTTAGTGCTTCTTCCGGTCTGTCAGCAGGCATGTTTTTCATCGGCGAAGCATCTTCATATGTGTAAGTTTCTGCAAGCATTGCAAATTCAGGATCTTTGCTTCTTGCGTAAGGAATTATCACATCCCAGAACTGCGGTGATTTTGCTCTGGATACATCGGCTCTGATACCGTCAATACCCAGGTCAATACACATATCAATAAATTTTTTGTGATAATCAACAAGCGCCTGGTTTAGTATTTTTTTATCGGCATCTTCCCAAACCTTGAACATTTTTATATCTTCCCAGCCTTCAGGAGTTTTAGGTTTGCCATCCGCTCCTACCGCACTGAGGTCATTAAACCTTTCAGCATACAAATCTGCAGACATACAGCTCGGTAAATCAAGCATTACTCTAATACCGCGTTTGTGGCATTCATTAATAGCTTCTTTTGCTTCCTCATAAACATTTTTCGGATTTTTGGGATCGTCAAGAAGCGGATCTATTGACAAATAATCAGCCGGCGCATAAACAGAACCGGAATCGCCTTTTGCAGAGAACACTCCCGGAGGATTAATCGGCAGCCAGTGAAGCGTGTTAATGCCATAGCTTTTCAGTTCATCAAGACGCTCAATCATATTTATAAACGAACCGCTTTCCTCATTTCCTTCAATAAGCCCGTTGCCGTCTGTGTCTTTTGCGTTAAAAGTTCTCGGCACCATAGCATAGATAACAGCCTGATTGTTCTGGAACATAGAACGAAGATTGTTTTTGTAACCGTCAAGTTTTGGTGTTTTTAAATCCGTATTAATCGAACCTGACGGAATAACACTTTGAGTTTTGGGACGCATCATTATATCTATAAGATTGCCGGTTCTGTTGTATTTATCAGCAATCGGGGTAGACACCGGAACATATCCGCCCTGAAGAAGACTGCCGGCTCCAGGAATAGATGGAGATTGCGTCTTGTGATTATATTTATTATTCATCACATCCAGCAATGAAGCCTTGAATGAAGTTTTTTGTGTGTATGAATTGTTTATCTGATTAATCTTCATTTTTTGTCTCCATTTTCACTTTTCTTCCAATGATCAGGATTGAAAGAGTTTGTGTGTCCCATATTTGCTATTGTAACGACCGATATACCGACGGTTGCCGCAAACAGCGACCATACCAGAAGCTGCCATTTGTTTCTTGAGCGTATATTTTGAGCAGCTCTGAGCATAAAGTCTACTGTATTTTTACCTGCCATTTCTCCGATGTCTTTATTTGCGGTTTTTGCGTTCAATATTCTGTAGAACGGCTCTGTACAGCCTTGTTTATCAAACGCAGAACCTGTTTCAAGATGAGAAATGTAGCCGTTTATTGTATTTAAAACATCCTGAAAATCTTTTTTTGCTCCCAGTTCAGTTGCTCTGTCTTCAAGTAAGAGAATGAGTCTGTCTTTTGCTGTTTTGACATAATTTACATCATTTGAGTTAAACAAATTATTAATTAATTTTGTCATATTTATGCTGTTATTGAAGTTATATATGTCTTTTACGCTATCAAGACAATCCTTGGATTTGACAAAAGTGCTGCCGGTTTTAAGATGAAGAATATAGCCTGTTATCGAATTTTTAGCATCAACTATTTCTTTATCGTTAAGATTTTTAATTCTTCTGCCCTCAATAAGTTTTATAAGTTTGCTGCCAAGATTTTCAGCTTCTGTCGCATTTGTTGTGTTAAAGAAGTTATCAACAAGTCTGCAAAATTCATCACTTGCAACATAATTTGCATCATAGTTTTTGAAGTTAGAATGTAAAACAATTACACTATCAGCACCGAGGAAGCGGCGTTTCATCTGTGTTTTATTTTTCTCAAATATATCAGAAAGACCGTTTGAGCCTTTTTCTATAGCAGCTCTTATTTCCGGTGAAAAATGAGCAAATATTGTATCTGCAAGCGTACCGACCATGTGTTTGCTGTGTTTGATACCTTTTGTGTAACCGTCAGGCTGACCTTCAAATTTTGTAATCCAATCACTGATATCATTTTTTTGAAGCGCAATATCTTTTATATAATCAACAAGCGAATTTACTGCTTTTCTATAAGCTCCCGGTTCATCATACCCCTGGTGGAACGTATAATATTTTTTAGCACCGTTCATGTCTTCTTGCATTTTTTTGACAAATTCATCACTGTCTGCACCCAGAAAATCTTTGACAATATGAGGAACTGCGTCAGGATTTACCAGTTTATCTCCGACTACATTTCCATTTTCAATTTTATCCACAATATCAACATTTTTCAGGGTTTTAAAGATATCAAGTATCTGAATCGGTTTTCCGAGAGAGTCTATGGTATTTATGACCTTTTGTTTTACTGATTTTATGTTAGAAATAAAGTAGCGGCTGAAACCTGATTTTAGTTCATCTGTGAACGAATTTTGTTCAAGCAGTCTTTGTGTGAGTGTTTCCGCTTGTTTAATAAGCCCCGGCGAATTGCTTGTACCAACAAGAGCAACAAAAGCTTTTTGTTCCTTTGTAACAGCCTCGCCTGCGTATTTTGACATCATGCTGACAGCCTGATTAAGTTTTTCTTCGTTCTTAACAAGCTCGCTAAATTTCTGAGAAATAATTTCTGCCGCTTTTACCGTATCAATACCGGCAAGTTTGTTCAATTCATCTTTTGTAAATCCGATAATTTTGAAATATTTTTTCGGAATTTTATCCCAAGAACGCGCAGTTACAGATTCAGCTATATCTTTAATTGTAGCGGCTTTATAGCTGTCAATTTTGTCTTTAATTTGCAAATTTATTTCCGCTATTTTAAACATTTTTTCGAGCTGTCCGACACGAACCAATGTTCCGACATGTTTATCAAAATATTTTGAAATCTCACTTGCAAAAATTTCATTCAACTTTTCAATTTCAGCCTCGGGCACATTATTTTTTCTTAATTTGTTTGCAAGTTCAATCTGCAGCTGGGATATAGCAAACTTTTGACCTGTCGGTGTGAAGACTCTGTCAAAATTGTTCATAATAGCTTTCACATCATCCAGTGCATGCCAGATTTCCTGCTCTGTCAATGCTGCACTGATTCTGTAATTTTCGAGTTTTAACTTATCTAAGTCTTTTGTATTTATTGCATTTTTCAACTCTTGAACAGTCATATCAGAGAACCCGGAGGCGGAACTGATAAGCGATTTTATACGGAAAGTTTTTGCTTTTTTGCTTGATTGCAGAGAAGATATAAGATCTGAAACCTTTGTTGAATCATCAATAACTGCACCGGCATTCAATTTTTTGTAATTTTGCTCTACTTCATCCAAAATTGTTCTTATTTTTTCAATCTGAATCTCCTGAAGATTAGCGGCAATATTCTCGGAAATATTCTTCACATCAACACCGAGATTATGATTTATAGGAATTGCATTTTTGCTTATAACAGATTCTGTCTGCATTTCTTTGAGAATACCGGTGCCAAATCCTGTACCGTAATATCTGTTTCCGAGAAGTTTTATGAGTTTGTCTTCTTCTTTCGGTGTTATATATATCGGCAAATCAGCAGATGTTCTGGATTTATAGTTTTTAATGATTTCACTTAATTCCGAATCAAAACGTGTGCCGAGAGTTTCTGCTGCCGCATCAACATCTATATCGTTTCTCGCCAGCAAAGACTCCATTTTGTTTGATAAATCAGTTATATTTTTTCCGGTATAAGCAATTCTTGTTTTTTCAAGGGCTGTACCAAGAGGTACTTGAAGCTGATCTGCAACAAGAGAAGACAAAACAGGAGTCATAACACCTGCTGTAAGCATCATCAACGCATTGTATTGTACACTGTACTGAGCAATTTTATTTTGAATCGCCTCACGTCTGTTGGGAATATTTCTGGGAATACCGAGTTTGTCACCTATATTGTCAAAAAGTTCGTACTCGGGAGCTTTCAGATTGTAATTTCCGTCTTTGTCAATATGTTTAAACAGGTCAAAACAGAGGTACTGTCTGTCTTCAAAGAATGATTTTCTTCTGCCTTGCGAGTCTTCATATTTTAAAGTAGGATCAAGCCCGGTTTTTGCTTTTACGGGCAGTGCCAAAATCTTTGGCCACGCAGCCATTGCAGCAAACCATGTTCCGAGTCCTACAAACTCCATGCCTCTTGCGAACGGGAAAAATTTTGAAGATGCAAGAGTTATTGCAATGCCTAAACTGCCCACTCTGATTGCAAGGTCATTAATTTTGCCGACGCTATAATCTGTGCCCGTACCTTTGAAACCTGCATTATAGAAATATTTGCAATAGTCTCCGTAACTTTTTACAGTACTTTTCATAGATTGGAAAAAGTTTTCTTTTATCAATCTGCCCTTCGGCGAATCTTCTACAATACCTTTAGGAGTTGTTCGGGGCTGGCTTAAAGGAACGGCTGCCGGATATTCAAATTTAGAAAACACATCCTGGGCATTATAAGTATATGTATTTAAAACACTCTGCGATGCAGTTTGTTGTGTCGGAACTTGCGGTCTTACCGGTATTTGAATTTTTGTGAAAAGATTGCCGGTCATTATGATTCAACTCCATCCTTTTTGTCTTCGACTTTGTAATTTTTTGCCGTCGTTTTAGTAAGTATAAGTCCGATTGCGGTCAATGTACCAAGAGCCGCAAGAGAAATTGAAGTTTTGCCTATAATTGATGATGCGGTACTGTTGCCATGCCAGAATTGTTTTATACTTTTTATAAACGGATTTATTACATAGTCATTTATTGCAGTCTTTGTATTTTCCAATTTCATTTTTGCCGGAACATTTTTGTTAAATATACCGTTTTTCAACAGCCCTTTAAATTCTTGCAGATTTTCTTCATCCCAGGCTTTTTGATTTGCAATACCTATTCCTATCGGAACGAAAAGCGCCGTAAGAGCATATTGCCAGGCTTTAGCCATAATTATTGTTTTTTTAATAAGATGTTTTAGTGTTCCGTCGGGATCTTCTGTTTCGGCTTTTATTTTGAATTTTTTAGCCATGTCTGTATATCGTTCATTAATCTCGGCAAGTGTTTCTCCGTCTTTTTTATAGAGCACGTCCCATCTTGTAAATTCATTGCTTCCAAAAACTTTTTGTATTTCAAATCCCTTCTGGAATATGCCGGAATATCCGGGATTTTTAGATATAACTCTCTGGTAAGGATGGTTCAAATCCATACCTCGTGCAAGCTGAACAGTTGTATTAATAATTCCTTTTGCCAGTGCTGCAGCTACATAATAAAGACCAACACCTAAAGCCATGTGTTTTGCAACTTTTTTTGCCGCATTTCCGGCAATTTGATTGTCATACTTTACACCTGCATAAAACAAAGCCGCTAAAACAGGACCGCCTACATAATAAGGAAACTTTGCAGTTTGAAGATATTCAAAAAATGTGTAATCCGGCGCCCCGTACAACCCTCTCGGAAAATGCGTAAGCGCTATGTCTTTAGTTTTTTTGAGGTTATATTTTGTTTTGCTGAAAATATCGTTCGGCAGAATTTTGTCTTCTTCTTTAACCGGCTGTTTTGACTTTTTCTTTTTAAACGAAACCTCCGGCATGCCCGCATTCGACGCCGCAATGTTCTGTCTAGGTTCTAAACTCTGTACTAAATTAACCATTTTCCCCTTCAGATCGCATGAATTCCTATTATAATAAGGTCGGTGAAAATTTTTTTTGCTACCTTACTTACTAAAAATACAGACTATTTTTCACAAATCCAGTCTATCACAGAGTTTCAGGGTATAAAAATATATTTACATTTTGTTACAGTAAAATATAATCGGGTTTGAACAAATATACAAAATATAAAAATGCCAAAAAATCAGCTATTTCAGAAGGAAAAAGCTGATTTTTAAATAAAATTACAAACATTATTAATGATATCTTTGAAAATTAATCAATCTGTCCGGCATTTCATCAATCATTTTCAAAACTTTTTTATACATCATATCCTGAAATGCCTTTGTTTCTTCCGGAGTAATAACTTCCTTAGGGTCTCTGCTTTTTGAAATATGAGCATAAGATTCCGTAGGTTTTTGCAGGATTCTTAGCATACCCGGTTCATTGTTGTTCAAATCACGAATCTGTCTTTTGTACAAATACGGATTTTCTGCTTCAATATCAAAAATCTTCTGTTTGATTTTTTCAACCGGCAGTAAATATCTTATCTCTACCTTCATGCCCTCTTTCGGAGCAAGATATAAATATTCCAAAAAGCTGTTAAATTTTTCCCTTACCCCCCTGAATGTAATTTCAAATTCATCGGGTAATTTGACTAATTTGGCTTCTAAATTTGATGCAACATTCCACAATTTATAACCGTTTTGTTTGCATTTCATAAAAGATGCCCTGTCAATATTCACAGTTGCTTTAAAAGAAGGCTGGTGATTTGTGTTCTGCTTTTTACCGTTAGTTTGAAAACCGTTATAAGGTGACGGTTGGATGCTTCTGACTTGCATAATCGTGTAAAATTCCTGTTAATTAACCATTCATTTGACTATACAATTATATCTATCACAAAAATATCTCAAATAGTACAAAACTATTTGAGATACTTTTATAAATCGTTACATTTTCCCGTAAAGTGCCGTAGTAACCTACAAAATCATATGCTGCAAAATTTTACAGGCAAAGTTTTTCTCTTTTTACTTGACCAGTTCTTTTACAAAATTCGGAAGCGCAAAACGTGCAAGATGATAGTCTTTGTTGTAAATTTTACACAGTTTTTCAATTTTTTCCGCTCTTGTCTCATCTATGTAACTCAACGGTTTTACAGTCTCGGAACAGAAACACCAGCTCCAGTATCCACCGGGATACGAAGGTATCGGTCCCGTGAATGTATCAACAATCGGAAATACTTTTCTCAACAAAGGATACATTTTTTTCATTTCTGCCTGATTTATAAACGGAGACTCAGACTGTGCGGACATTATACCGCCATCCTTAAGCGCCTCTTTCACATTTGTATAAAATTCTTCAGTAAACAACCCCTCACCGGGTCCCATAGGATCGGTTGAGTCAATAAGAATAATATCGTACTCGGATTTTTTATCTTTTATAAATTCAATTGCATCTTCAATTTTTACTTCAACTTTCGGGTTATCAAGCTCGCATCCTATCGTCGGAAGATATTTTTTGCAAGCATCCACCACCATACTGTCAATTTCGCATAACACAACCTTTTTCACGGTATCATGCTTTAATACTTCTCTTATTGTACCTCCGTCTCCGCCGCCTATCACCAGCACAGACTCAGGATTTTTGTGGTTTATCATCGGAATGTGAGAAATCATTTCATGATAATAAAATTCATCTCTTTCTGTCGTCATCATCAGACCGTCAAGAGTTAAAACCCTGCCCATAGACTCAGTGTCAAAAATATCAACTTTTTGAAATTCTGATTGTCCGCTGAAAAGTGTTTCTTTCACTGTCATACAGCAGCCGAAACCATCTTTACTCAATTCACAGTATCTCATATCTAACATAATTATTTACCTCTTTTTAACTATTTTTTTTCTTAAAACACATAGGCAGGCAGATAGCAGCACATATCAATGCAGATAAGCCCCAGAACGCAAGCGCTCCGTTCCACCCGAATTTGTCAACCACAAACCCTGTGCCCAAACCGGAAAGCATTGCTCCTATATAGCCGAATGTTCCCGTAAATCCGGTTACGGCAGACGCAACTTTCTTTGAACTTGATTCAATCGCACAAACACCGCCAATAAGCATTTGCGGACCGTATGTAAAGAAACCGGAAAAACCTATTAACAGTATGTCGACAACTCCGGAACCGTTGATTTTAAATACATCAACCATTTGTTTACCTGTGACTGCATTGAAAATACTATCTATAAAGTTTGTTCCCGTTCCGTTAAGGTAGAGTCCAATCATACAAATAATCACACCAACCAAAAATATAACGTTAATAGGAGCTCTTTGACCCTTAAAGATTTTATCTGAAATCAATCCGGCAGATATTGTTCCGAAAAATCCGAACAACGGCAGACAAGCAAGTTTCATCGAAGCAAGTTCAAGCGAATTGTCCTTGGCTTCAACCAAATATTTTATTATCCAGTCCTCTGTGCCGAATCGTATTACATAAACAAAAACGTAAGCCAAAGCAAGCGCCCATACAGCTTTATTTGTTAATACATTTTTAACAAGAATCTGAATGTACGACATTCCGTCATCTTCAGCTTCAGTTTTTTGCGACTCCTGCGCTTTTTTAGGTTCTCTGTATTCTTCAACGTCAGGAAGCCCGATAGTCTGCGGTTTATCTCTAAGTCTGTTAAAAAGCCATAACGCAACGAGTATAGCCAGAATACCGGGAATATAGAATGCCGCCTGCCAGCCAAACCTTGCAATTAAAAAACCGGAAATAATAACAGCCAAAAACGTTCCTGTTTGATGTGAAGTAGACCACATTGCCCATTTTGTAGCACGTTCGGAGTTTGAAAACCAATAAGTCAAACTCTTTGCAACAGGCGGAAAACCCATAGACTGAAACCAGCCGTTACACCCCCAGAAAAACGCAAACACCCACAGCAGAATAGTTGCCGAGGGCAATCCGAAAAAGGTGAACTCACCGGGCGTGAATACAAAAAAGCTTAAAGCAAAACAGATATTTGCAAGCCCTGCCAGTATCAAACCGGTCGGCAAAAATTTTCTGACGTCTGAACGGTCAGCTATCATTCCGTTTACAAACTTTCCTATCGCATAGGTAAGATACAAAGAACTGCCGATAACACCGAGTTCAAGATTTGAATACCCGAGTTCCGTACTCATTGAGGGAAGTGCCGCTGCAATGTTTTTCTTACACAAATAAAACATTGCATATCCGATAAAACAGGAATAAAATATCCGCCATCTGAAATGCGCGTATTTTTTGTCAATTTCTGCTTTATCCTGTATTGGTTCTCCCGGGGCAGGTTCTTTATAAAAGTCTAATAAACTCATAACTTCTCCACTTTTAAAATTAACAGCTTTTAAATCCGTAAATAAGTAGTGTTATAAATTCCGGATTTTTTTATTTAAAATTTTGTTCTCATTCCTTTTCACAAAATTCTTCCTGATTTATTTAATTATCACAAAAGCAATTTTTAAATACAATAGAATATCCGAAAAAAATCAGTACAAAAAGAACTCTTTGCAACTTCTTATTGTACTTATCAAAAAATGTTACATTATGTTAAAAAAATAAGAATTACTTCAGTAAATAACCGTCAAAAAATTTAACATTTTTATAATCTTTTAATTCTTGTAAATTCTTTTTTATCGTGTGATAATCTGTTTATAGAGAATTTAAAGTTCAGGCTAAAGACAAAGGAGAAAATTATGCCAACAATTATCGAAGACGTAAAAGCCAGACAAATTCTGGACTCAAGAGGAAATCCGACTGTTGAAGTTGATGTAACATTATCATGCGGTGTTGTAGGTCGTGCTGCAGTTCCTTCGGGTGCTTCTACAGGTATTTTTGAAGCCCTTGAAATGAGAGACGGCGACAAATCAATCTACTGCGGAAAAAGCGTTTTAAAAGCAGTAGAAAATGTAAATACAATCATTGCTCCCGAACTAATCGGCGAAAATGCAGCTGATCAGCAGGCTATCGATAAGTTGATGCTTGAACTGGACGGAACAGAAAACAAATCAAAATTAGGCGCTAACGCTATTCTCGGTGTTTCACTTGCTTGCGCAAAAGCTTCTGCTATGGCTTTTGAAATGCCTTTATACAGATACTTAGGCGGTATCAACGCAACTACACTGCCTGTTCCGATGATGAACGTTTTAAACGGCGGTGCACACGCTGACAACAACGTAGACTTCCAGGAATTTATGATTACTCCTGTCGGAGCATCTTCATTCACAGAAGCTATCAGAATGGGTGCAGAAGTATTCCACAACCTCAAATCAGTTCTTAAAGCCAAAGGAATGGTTACTTCTGTAGGTGATGAAGGCGGATTTGCTCCTAACCTTTCATCTAACGAAGAAGCTTTGCAGGTAATTGTTGAAGCTATTGAAAAAGCAGGTTACACAACTGACCAGGTTAAAATCTGCTTAGACGTTGCTTCATCAGAATTTTATGAAGACGGAAAATACAACCTTGCAGGTGAAGGCAAAGTTCTTTCACGTGAAGAAATGGTTGAATTTTTGGCTAACTGGGTTGACAAATATCCTATCATCTCAATCGAAGACGGCATGGCTGAAGAAGATTGGGAAGGCTGGAAAATGCTTACCGACAAAATCGGCGGTCACTGCCAGCTTGTAGGCGACGACCTTTTTGTTACAAATACTAAGAGATTAGCTTCAGGTATTGAAAAAGGTGTTGCTAACTCTATCCTCATCAAAGTTAACCAAATCGGTACTTTGACAGAAACATTGAACGCTATGAATATGGCATTCAAAGCCGGCTACACTGCAATTGCTTCACACCGTTCAGGCGAAACAGAAGACACCTTTATTGCAGACCTCGCTGTAGCTACAAATTGCGGTCAAATCAAAACAGGTTCAGCTTCAAGAACTGACAGAATCTGCAAATACAACCAGTTAATCAGAATTGAAGAAGAACTCGGCTCAGCAGCTAAATATATGGGATTGAAAGCATTCAACGGACAATCCTGCGACAAAACAGTTTGCTGCTGCAAATAACTAATTGCTGTTAGAAAAGCGAAAAACGGAATCTGATTTTCAGGTTCCGTTTTTTGTATAAAAACATGACTATTTAAAAAAATTCATTAAATAAATAACAGAAAATCTCCTCCAAAAGTATGAAATAATTCTCTAAAGCCAAATCAAAAGTTAACTTATACCGTAATTGATAGTATAATCTTTAATATAGGCAGGTAAAATTTACAGATGAATTTTAAGGATATCTTAAACAACAAGCCATTACTGTACGGGATAATAGGGGCACTGGTATTGTCGGTTGCGCTTATTATAACTATTGGGTTTGCAATATCCGCAAAATCATCAAACGGTCCTAAAACAGTAAAAGAAAAAGTTATAAAAGAAAATTTAGACCTGCTTACAACGGATAATCTGGGCAAAGCAATAGAAATACAAGCTCTGCTTGCCAGAGAAGGCATAAATATCCAAAGACGTGTTGACGGTACAAAATCCACTCTTTACCTCCAAAATTACACAATGACCGAAAGAGACAGAGTGCTTCTCGCTATTGTAAAAAGCGGATTGATGGATCAAAACGTCGGACTTGAAATATTTGATAAAGGCGACTTTACCTCAACAAAAGAAGACAAAAGAATCCGACTTGCAAGGGCAATAAACGGTGAGTTATCAAGACTCATCAGAAAAATTCCGCCTATTGAAAATGCTTCGGTATTCATTTCAATCCCTGAACAGACTATGTTTTCAGCAGACCAAAAACCGATAACCGCAACCGTACAGGTAGTTATGCCGAGCGGTGAAAAACTTGATGCAATGAAAATTAAAGCAATAAGAAACCTGCTTCTCGGTTCGATAAACGGACTTACCTCAGAAAATATTTCAATAACAGATACAAATGGCAATGTCTATGACAGCATTATTACAGCAGAAGACGATATTCTCCAAAAATTACAGGAAAATGATGCTTACATGCAGCAAAAAGTCAGCAAACAACTGGATAAACTTGTCGGAAAAGGCAACTATGTAGCGACTGTAAGCACCTATTTAAGAGAATCACCTATGGATAGGTCAACCATAGATTTTGACCCGAACAAAAAGACTGCTGTAACCGAACAGACTTTCTCAGAAGGACTCGGAGACCAAACCCGGGATTCTAACAAAGGCATAAATGCAGTGAGCGTCTACCTGCCTAACGGACTGCCCGCCAGTAATGCCGATTCATCCCAGGACAGAAGTTATTCAAGAACAGCAAGGGAAACCCAGTATGGGGTTGCAAAAGTTCAGACCAACGAATTTTTAAAACCGGGTGTAGTTGAAGACATTTCTATTGCTGTAACACTTGAAGAAAGTGCAATTCCTCCGAACACAACTCTTGAAGAAATGAAGGTCTTAATTGCAAATGCAGCTTCTCCGAAAGCATCACCGGATAACGTTCAGATTGCATTCTCCGATACAATTGATCCGTTCCTTGCCGGTGACAAACCGGAAGCACTGCCTAAACCAGATGCAACCGGAAATCCCTGGTGGATTGCAATTGCCCTTATTGCAATAGGTCTGCTCGGAAGTTTAAAATTCCTTTCTGATAAGGTAAAACAAGCTCAGGAAAAGCAAAGACAGGAAATAGAAATGCTCAGAGAAAAAGCTCTCGAGCAGGAAAAACAGCTCAGAGACGTAAACCTTAAGGCAGCAGAACTTATTGAAAAACAAGCTCAAATGTCACAGGGGCTTCTTGAACAGAGAAACCGTTCTCTGCCTGAGATAAATTCCGTTCTTGAAGAATTGAGCGATGAAATGGAAGACATTGACGATGAAGAAATAGCGGAACACGTAAAAAGCTGGATAGAAAAAGCGTAATAAGGACAACAGGGAGAGGGATAAATGCCTATAGAAGGATTTGATTACAAAGAATTTGCGAAGAATCTTGCCGAACAAGCAGGACAGGTTATCCCCGGAGATATACAAGATCAGGATAAACAATATATCGTAAATATTGTCTATAACTTCAGCTATATGGCAGGAGAAGCCCTGTTCAACGACGCAAACCTAAACTTCAATGCACAGCAGGCAATGCTCGTTACCCAGTTTATCGGTGAATGGTCTTTTCACAAATCTATTGACGTCATAAGAAGCGGTATTAACCCGCAATTCAGAGACGGAGTGATGCAAAAAATTGCATTTACTGTTTTTGAAATTGCAAAACAAGCTATTCTCAAAAATATGACGAATGATGATACAATTAATATCGTAGAATTCCACGTCAAAAAAGCCTATGTTGAAGCGCTGCAGGAACTCAAAACCAAAGGCGTTATAACGGAAGAACAATGCTCAAATGCAGAAAAACTTTCAAACATTGACGATATGGCGCAGCAAGTTCAAGAACAAGCGGCAGCCGCAGCAGCAGCCGGCGGCGGAGAAGAAGTTGAGGATGAATATGTCAAAAACATGAGTGACAACAAAATCCTTAAACTCGCAACACTTGCTATGGTGCTCAAAAGACTGCCGGAAAATAAACGAGCTGCTGTTCTGAAAAAAATCAGCCAGGAAGATAAAGGTGTTCTGGAAGAATATGCACAGATGGAAGATCTCGAAAGCAAAATTGACAGAGGTGTAACCGCAAGATGCGCAAGAGATTTGAAAGACAGTTTGCCGGAACCAAAAAATATAAATCCCAAAAAGGTTTACGACCGTCTGTATAAAATAGTCAAAAATGCTGATATTACAAAACTTTCAAATGTAATAAAAAAAGAACGTGAATGCGTAAAAAGGCTTGTTTCCGGAGTTTATGAAGCGGAGGACCCGGAAGTTCCGCCTAGAGTAGTTGAAATAATTTGTGACCATCTGGAAGAAAAATTGCAATGATAATAAAGAAAAAAAATGCACAACAAAAATCCATAAAGATTCAGGAACCGCAAATAAAAACGGGTTCCCCTGAACCTGCTGCAGCAAAAATTCAAGAGCCGCCAACGACTCCTGAGGCAATTGAGCCTTCCATGCCTGAAACAGTTAACAATATTGATGATTCAAGCACAGAAAATGCTGAAAATTCAGAACATATTGAGGAAAATTCCGTTTTACCTGTTGAAGAAGAAACTCCGCAAGAGCCGGAGCCAAAAGAAGAAGTTATAGACCTTTTTGAAGGTTTTGATTTGCAAAATATTGACTTTACCCAGCGTCAGGAAAGAAGACGGGGAGACAGAAGACGCGGTTACAGAAGGGTAGATGACAGAAATCTCGTTTCCCGTGCCCAGGCAGAGGCAATTGCAATAAAAGAAAAAGCTTATCAAGACGGTTTTAAATCAGGATTGCAAAATGCCGATGAAATCATAGAAGATCTTCAGGACAGCATAACAGAGTTTATGGAGTACAAACACGTAATTTATGAAAAAATGTGCGACAATTTTCTTGATTTGTCTGTAAAAATTGCGGAAAAAATTATAAAAAAAGAAGTAAAATCGAGCAAGAGTGTCCTGAAAAATATAATAATGGGCGCACTTGAAGATATTGCCAAAGGTGAAACTAAAATTATACTTAAAGTAGCACCTTCGGATGTTGAATACACAAAAGAACTCGTGCCGGAGATTTTGTCAACCGGACAGATTGAGGCTAAAATTTATGTAACAGGAGATGACAACGTAGAAGAAGGAAGCGTTATCATCGAAACCTCAAACGGTCTTATTGACGCAAACATAGAAACCCAGCTCGAGGTAATAAAAGAATCTTTTAAACAAATTTCATCACCTGCTTCCGAAAATACTGACGAATATGAATATGACGATGACGACGAAGAAGACATTGAAGAAGACGATGATGAAAATGAACCAGATGAAGATGCGGACGAGATGCCGTAAAATCAAAGGAGCTAAACCTTGGCAAACCAACAAGCAGGCGGAGTAAATCCTATAAGTGAAATATCATTGGCAGTATTTGTAATAATGCTGATACTTATCCTGCTTATTGAAATGCCTACCTGGATTATTAACTTTTCAATAAGCTTAAATATTACAATCGGTATTGTCTTGCTTATGATATCTCTGTATGTACAAAAACCGCTTGAACTTGCGGCATTTCCGTCAATTATTCTTATCGGTACAATGTTTCGTCTTGTACTCAGTATTGCCTCGACAAGACTCATTCTTGCCAAAGGCGAAGCGGGTGAAGTAATTCACGCATTCGGAACGTTCGTCACCGGCGGCAACTTAATCGTAGGCGGCGTTATATTTATAATCATCACCATCGTCCAATTTATGGTAATCACGAAAGGTGCGGAACGTATCGCAGAGGTTTCAGCAAGGTTTGCACTGGACGCAATGCCCGGTAAACAAATGACAATCGACGCGGATTTTAACGCCGGCTTGATATCTCCGGAAGAAGCGGTAAAACGCAGAGAAGACCTGCAAAGAGAATCAGCGCTGTTCGGTTCTATGGACGGTGCTATGAAGTTCGTAAAAGGAGATACGATTGCCGGTATTATTATCGTAATCATTAACATTATAGGCGGCTTGTGTATTGGTGTTTTAATGAACGGCATGCCCGCAGCCGATGCTGTTTCAAAATATACTGTATTGACAGTCGGTGACGGTCTTGCATCACAGGTTCCGTCACTTTTGATGTCTATTTCAGCAGGTATCGTAATGACGCGTTCATCTGCAGCAAGCGCCAGCTTGGGCGGCGACCTTGCGGCACAAATTATGAACAAACCTTACAGTTTGTTTTTCACCTGCGGATTTTTGCTTTTAATTGCAGCAACAAGCGGTGTCACCGGTTTACCCTGGTTCCCGTTTGTACTGTTTACAGTAATTATAGCTATAGCCGGATTCTCCGTTCTCGTCAATCAAGATGTACAGGCACAACTCGGACAACTTGAACACGTACGCCAGAACATGCAAGATCTTGTTAACCCGAATAAAATGTACGAACGTTTGGGGGTTGATGTATTAAGTTTGCAGGTAGGTTCAGGTCTGCTGCCGATTGCAGACCCTGATCAGGAAGGTCAACTGCTGGCAAAAATTGCTGCGTTAAGACAGCGTGTAACAGACGAACTTGGCTACATTATACCGAACATAAGAATTATGGACTCGTCAGCACTTGATGCTAACGAATATTTGATTGCAATCCGCGGCAATACAGTCGCCACCGGTTTTGTATACCCCGGAAAATACATGATTATTGCAGACCAGTGGGACAGCACCGGCAAACCGACTCCTGCCGATGCGATTGTGAACATCGACCCGACATATCAGGCTCAGGCATACTGGGTTTCTCAGGATGACATAGACCCCAATGACGGTCTCACCGCTGTAGATTCCGTTGATGTAATCGTTACCCACCTGCAAGAGTGTGTAAGAAAATACGTTGATGAAGTTATGACAAAAACAGATGTCTTAAAACTTATGGAACTCGTAAAAAGCCAAGACCCGACGCTGGTTAACGACCTTATCCCGACAATTATTTCAACCAGCGACCTCAGAAAGATTTTTGTTAACTTAATACGTGAAAAAGTTTCAATAAAAGATATTATTTTCATATTTGAACGTCTTTGCGACTATGCAAGATTTTCCAAAGAACCTGATATTCTGTCTGAACGTATAAGAGCGGCTCTCGGCAGACAGATTTGTCTTGCACACACAACGGAAGACAAAGTTTTGTATGCCTTAACACTTTCATCAGAATGGGAAAAAACACTTGATGACAGTTGCCAGAGAACGGAGCTTGGCACAATGTTCCTTCTGAATCCTATGCAGGTGCAGGATTTGATTGAAACAACTGCCTCCACACTTATGAGAGCGCACCAGACAGTCGGAAGACAACCTGTTATTCTTTGTTCACCAAGAATAAGACTGCCGCTGTATCAGCTTCTTGAGCGTCACATACCGACTATTGTCGTTATTTCATACAGTGAATTAATTACTGATATTAAAGTTGAAGCTGTAGACACAATCGGTGAATCCTATGCGCCGGAATATGACATGGGAGGCGGATCATGATAATTCAAAGCACGGAACGCTCAATTGAATATCTGAAAGCAAGGGCTTATGAAATCCTGAATAACACACCGCTATACCAGTACAAAGGTTCAGTGTCAAAGCTTCTCGGATTAACCGTAGAAGTTCAGCTTCCGGGGTTAAAAATCGGTGATTTGTGTTTTATTGAAACCTACAACGGCGAAAAAAAACCGGCGGAAGTTGTTGCATTCAAAGGTGATACAGCCCAGCTTCTGCTTTTATATGACGGCTCCGGTATCGGGCAGGGAAGTCTTGTTCAAACAACCGGAACTCCTATTATGATACCGGTCGGCGACTTTTTACTCGGCAGACTGATTAATCCGATGGGACAAGCTATTGACGGAAAACCGCTTGATACAACAGGTGCAAATTTTGTATCAATAGACGGTCCTGCGCCGAGTCCGTTTGACAGACCTATTATAAGCACAATATTTTCAACAGGAGTCAGAGCAATAGATGCAGCAATGACAATGGGTGCAGGTCAACGTATGGGATTGTTTGCAGGTTCCGGAGTCGGTAAAAGTACAATGCTCGGTATGATTGCAAGAAACTCTGATGCTGACGTAAACGTAGTTGCACTGATAGGCGAACGTGGAAGGGAAGTCAAAGAATTTATTGAAGACTCACTGGGCGAAGAAGGTATGAAAAAATCAGTGCTTGTCTGCTCTACAGGCGACCAGCCGCCGTTAATACGTCAAAAATGCTTACAGGCAGCGACTTCTGTCTGTGAATATTTCAGAGACCAGGGCAAAAAAGTATTTTTGATGACAGATACTGTAACCCGTTGTGCAATGGCAGGACGTGAAGTCGGTCTGTCTATCGGTGAACCGCCGACAATGAAAGGTTACCCGCCTTCTATTTTTTCCTGGCTTCAAAAAGTTCTTGAACGAGCCGGAAACAGTCCTAAAGGTTCTATTACCGCACTTTATACCGTACTTATGGAAGGCGATGATATTAATGACCCGATTGTCGACACAGTAAGAGGTATCACGGACGGACACATATTTTTAAGCCGTAAAGTCGCAGAAATGAACCACTATCCGGCAATCGACGTACTCGGAAGTATATCAAGGCTTATGTCCGCAATTGCCACCCCCGAACACAAAGAAGCCGCAGCAAAAATGCGCCGGACAATGGCACTATACAGAGAAAATAAGGATTTGATTGATGTCGGTATGTATGTTGCAGGCTCAAACCCGAAACTGGATACCGCTATTCAGCTTATGCCGCAGATTAATGCATTTTTACAGCAGCGTGTAACTGATACTGTAAGCATGGACACAACAATAAGCACTCTCATAAATATGATGTCCGGAGTGGATATTTAATCCGGATTTATTTTATAAAGAATTTTTCCATCATCAATTCGTATTTTCCGGTGCTTTTTAAAATAAAATCACACATTTCACGAACAGCACCGCGTCCGCCGTTCTTTTTGCAAATAAACTCTGCCGTTTCCAAAACTTCACAAACCGCATCCGCAGGAGCACAAGCTAAGCCTACTGTTTTTAACACGCAAATATCAGGCAAATCATCACCCATATACGCAATTTCTTCGGGTTTTAAATTAAATTCTTCCATAAACGCATTCAATGCGGCTATTTTATTTTTCTGTCCCTCGTAGAGTTTTGTCATCCCAAGGTTGTTAAATCTGTGCCTGACTGTGCCGTTTTCTCTTGCAGTTATTATCGCTGTCACAAATCCTGCCCGATTCAGCATAACAATTCCCTGACCGTCCTTCGCGTTAAAGGTTTTGTACTCTACACCGTTTTCATCAAACGTCAATGAACCGTCGGTCATAACCCCGTCGACATCAAAAACAACTGCTTTTATTTTAGAGGCTTTATACTTCAAATCCATTATGCTACACCGGCTTTCAATAAATCATGAATGTGAATCATTCCTATCGGATGATTTTCGTCGTCACAAACTACAAGCGAGGTAATAGAATGTTTCTCCATTATATGAAGCGCCTTTGCGGCAAGATCACTCTTTTTAATAGTTTTAGGATTTCTTGTCATAACGTCTTTAGCAAGAAGTCCTGCTGTATTTTCGTATTTCAAAAGTATACGTCTGATATCCCCGTCTGTCAGTACACCTGTCATTATTCCGGAATTATTGATAATAATAGCAGTACCCAGTTTCTTTTCAGAAATAATAGAAATCGTTTTATGGAAAGTCGTATTTTCTTCAACAATCGGAAGCGAATCTCCTTCTATCATCATATCTGAAACCTTGTAGAGAACACCTTTTCCGAGAGCACCGGAAGGATGGAACATAAGAAAATCTTCTTCCGTAAACCCGCGCTTTTTCAAAAGACATATTGCAACCGCATCACCCATAGCAAGAGTTGCCGTGGTACTTGCTGTCGGAGCTTTTCCAAGCGGGCATGCCTCTTTTTCAACAGATATATCCAAAACAACAGCACTTTTTTGAGCAAGTGTCGAATTTAATTTTCCCGTCATAGCAATTAAAGGAATTCCAAATCGTTCTATCAAAGGCAGAAGATTCAAAAGTTCTGCAGTTTCTCCGCTGTTTGAAATAGCAATCACTACGTCTTCTCTGGTAATCAGCCCGGAATCGCCATGTGTGCTTTCAGCCGGATGAAGGAAATATGAGGGCGTGCCTGTTGAAGACAGTGTCGCTGCAATCTTTTTGCCGATATGACCTGATTTTCCCATTCCAGTGATAATAACCCGACCTCTGCAGTTGTACAGAATATCAATAGCTTTGTCAAAATCATCACCGATTCTTTCTTTTAGTTTTAGTATAGATTGCGCCTCAATTTCAAGCACTTCTCTTGCAAGGTCATTGATTGAGCTTATTTTGTTCAAAGTTTGCAGCATATTTTTCCCTCTTTTTCTTAAATTATACGACAAGAAAATCTATATTTACAATAAAAAGCCTCTGTAATTCAGAGGCGATAAATCGGTTAGTAGTTTGGTAGTTAGGTTTTATAGAGTTAGTTGTTTAAAAAATAGGAACGTACTTTACGTTTAGGAATCTCTGGCTTTATAAAGAACGTAAATATTCAAAATTTACTTTTTTAATTTTGTTTTTTACAATTTTTAACATTAATTAAAGAGCAAATAAAAAAGCAATCGCAACACAATAAAGTTTGCTCCACAAACCTAAAAAATTGTCCGAAACAATTTTGAAATAAGGAGCTATGCGACGTTAACAAATTTTGGAGCACACACTGTTCACACAGCAGGTTGGACATACACAGCTTGATTATGTTGTGCACATTGTTTAATTTTTTATTAGCTAAAAGCTAAAAATTCTAATTTATCAACTTTTTTGTACTTCTATTTATGTTTCTCGCAGGTTTTAGTAATCTCTGATTACCAAAATAATTTTTTGTAAAAATTTGCGGAACTGGACTATATCGTAATAATCAAATTGTCCGTTTAAATCAAACTAACTGTGCCTTTCAGCCATAGCAAGGGTTTTGCATAATAATCAAACTGTCCGTTTAAAGTCCAGTTTCGTCCAGTTTGATTTTCTGTATCTTAAAATTTCCGACCGCTCAATCGCCCTAAACGTCTATATCTTGCAAAAATAATCGAACTGTCTGTGATAATACATCTGGACATTAAAGTACATTTTTAATTGCGCAAAAAAAATTTTTCACAAGTTTTTATTCCTCTAAAAAGGTGTTTTTTATGAAAATTTCTGAAACTTTAATTATTAATACTAATAGGCACTTCGAAAGACCTGTTTTCAAAGCAAAACAACCAGCAAAACAAACTAAACATGAGATTAATGATACAAGCGAGAATCTTATGTCGCAAATAACTGTTGCAAATGCTGCTCACGTTGCGTTGCAAAACAAAAAAGCCAATGAACTTTCACCCAAAACTATTAAAAAAATTGAAATTTTTTCAAAAAGGTTTGAAGTAGAACCCGAAAAATTTGAGCAGATTGCACTAAAAACTCCAAAATTTTTTGAGAAAGATATAGATTTTCTTGATAAAACGATCAGTAAATCTGCAGAATGTTTCGGTTTGGAAAAAAAAGTATTTGTTAAGGCAGCTTTACGCCAACCACAGCTATTTTATCAGTCGACTGAATCTCTAAATAATAATGTAACAACCTCTGCAGCACTCTTTCAAATTGCAAAAGAGGATTTTGTGGCTGCAGCATTAAAACATCCTAGCCTGTTTTGTTATTCACCACAAACTTTGTATCAAAATGTACTAAATTCTGTAAAAAAATTCGATATCGAACTGACAACGTTTACTAAAACTGCACTCAGGTATCCATTTCTTTTTTATATTCCAACTGATACTCTTGAAAAAAATGTGTCAGAATGTGCGGAAAAATTCGGATTGAATAGAAAGGTTTTTATTAGTGCAGCGATGAACAAACCTAGTCTTTTTGTCACTTCTTTTGATGTACTTAATAAAAATCTTTCGGAATCAGCAAAATATTTCGGGGTAGATAAAAATACATTTTTAAAATTAGCCTTGAATTACCCTCAGCTATTTCAGATGAAGTCAGATACTCTTGAGAAAAATATTGAAGGATTTGCAAAAGTTTTGAATCAGGACAAAAAGTTTGTATTAAAATTAGCAATAAAACAACCACAACTTTGTATTCAATCGCCAGAAACTTTAGAGCAAAACATAAAAGATGCGGTAAAATGCTTAGGTATAGACAAAAAGACTTACATAAAATCAGCCGTAAAACAACCACAGTTGTTCTATCAATCTGCGAAAACACTGGACAAAAATATCACTGAATCTGCAAATCTTTTCGGGATAAGTAAAAGTGACTTTTTAAAAGCAGCAATAAAACACCCCTCTTTATTTTATCGGGACCCTCAAACACTCAACAGTAATATTGACAATACAGCTATGCTTTTTAATGTTGATAGAAATCTTCTCATTCGATGTGCACTGCAATCTCCGAACATTTTTACGCAACAGCCACAGACATTATACAAAAATATTACCGAGTGTGCGAAACGTTTTGACGTAGACAAGCAACATTTTATAGATGCAGCATTAAAACATTCGAATTTATTCTATAGATCTCCTGAATCGTTGGAGCAAAATATTTCTAACGCCGCAAAAGAATTAGGAGTTAATAAAAGAGAACTTCTTGAAATGGCACTAAGGCAACCTGCAATTTTCACAGTCTCTCCGGAAACACTGGTAAAAAAAGCACGTATTTATTCTTATTATAAAGAATTAAAAGGCATTAAGTCTACAAATTTAATTGATTGTATAAATTTAAGAGCAGATAAACATTTACTAGCACAGGTTCTTGGCGTTTTGATCAATCAACAAACCGACAAGACCTTTAACTCCGTATATTCCACTAAATATGAACAATTAAAAGAATTTTTGGATAAACATACAGGAAATTATGAGTTTAATATAAATTACAATCAGGGTGTAACTGAAAATTTAAGTGAATTTGCGAAAATATTGGCATCTGAACTCGACAATAAGGTTTCGTTCACATTCAATATTGTGTAGTTTAATTGCCATTTTCCGACAGAAAATCCGAATCGTGAGAGGCGGATTTTACGTAGGCTGAGCGAGTGAAGCGAGCAAAAGCCGAAAAAACGCCGAAATAGTGAGCGTCTGTTTTGCCTAAGCAAAACATAGCGAACAACTTGAAGGCGTAAAGTAATAATCCGAGATTATTCAGTTTTTTAATTCCGCAAAAAAAAATTTACCCCGGATTGGACTCGCTTGAGGCGTAGGCGAGAGGCACGAGCCGTACGCATCAGGATGCCCGAAGGGTAGAACCAGTGAGGATTTTCCGACAGAATGTAAAAGAACACATGGTATGATTACTTGTTACACATGGTTTGATTTTTTGGGGAAACTTGTTCTTTAAATTTTCTACAGTCTATTTCTTGTTTTTAAGCTAAATTATTCATTAGCCCTGCATTTTATCAAGCAGGGTTTTAATTTCCATAATTTTTTCTTTAGCGATTTCAGAATCAGAAAAAGACTTAGCAACACATTCTTCAAGATGTGTTTTTAAAATATTACTTTCAACATGCTTAATTGCAGAACGCACAGCCTTGAGTTGTACAATAATATCAGGACAATATCGTTGTTCTTCAATCATTTTTTTTATACCTTCTAACTGACCTATTGCCCTGTTTAAACGAGGTATCTCATGTTTATGATTCGGATTTTCTGATTTTTTGTTGTTCATATCTTTTTTAGAATCTTTTTTCATATTTTCATTATACATAAAAAAGGGCCAGAAAAACTGTCCCTTAATCCTAAAATAATATTCTATTTTTTAGGAGGTTCATTGCACTCTGGCGGACAATTACATTTGTCCTCAGTGCAAGTACAATTGTCCCCGCATGTACAGTTAACGCATTTGCAGTGTGGATTTGAACATTTTGCCATATTAGCCTCCTTTTTACTATACCCCGGTAAGGTATCTAGCAACATGTATATGATACCCCGTCAGGGTATATTTGTCAAGTGTTTTTTGTAAATAGACTAATTATTTATTCTGTCCCATGTAAGCACACGGTATATTTTCTTCTCTCAAATAATTCATTCCCCATTTGTTTAATTCAATAATAGCAGGAATCAGCGTTTCACCTCTTTTTGTGAGAGAATATTCAGTCTTTGGCGGTACTACAGGATAAAGTTTTCGCTCTATTATTCCGTCTGCTTCAAGTTCTTTTAACTGTTGAATGAGCATTTTGGGAGTTGCATGCGAAACCAGCTTTTGAAGTTCGTTATACCTCAATGTTTTATTTATAAGATGTCCGATTATAACACCTTTGTATTTTCCGCCGATTATCTCCATGGTTACTTCTAACGGGCATTGATATTCCTCTTTTCTCTGTTTTATCATGTATCAAATCCTTATTTACTTTTTAGTAAGTATTATACAAAAAAGTGCATTCTTGTCAAAATGATAATAACTATATAAAATTGCTTTATTATATGGAGGAAATTTAAATGAAAATTACACAAGTAAGAAATGCAACAATTATAGTGGAATACAATAATACAAAATTTTTAATTGACCCGTGGCTTATGCCTAAAGATTATATGCCGGGATTTGATACAGCGATAAATTCCGAAATTCGCCAGCCAAGAGTGGAGCTTCCTTTTGAAATTGAAAAAATTGTTGATGTTAATGCAGTTATTATTACTCATATTCACCCTGACCACTGGGATGAATTTGCTGAAAATGCTCTGGATAAAAATATAAAAGTATTTGTACAGTCAATTATTGATAAAGATTACGTCATTACAAAAGGATTTACAAATGTTGAAATTATACAGGAAACAGGCACGGAATATAATGGAATAACTCTATACAAGACAGGCACCCAGCATGGCAAAAGAGAAATAATTAAACCGTTATGCGATTCTATTGGCATGCCTTATGATGCGATGGGTGTTGTTTTTAAATCAGAGGATGAAAAGACATTGTATATAGCAGGCGATACTATTTGGTGTGAAGAAGTAATTGAGGCTCTTACAAAATACCATCCTGATGTAATAGTTATAAATGCTTGTGCTGCAACGGTTTTAAACGGTGAACGGCTAATTATGAATATTGATGATGTAAAAGAAGTTTTGCAAAATGCTCCTAATGCAAAAGTAATTGCAAGCCACATGGATACAGTCAGCCATCTTTCGGTTACAAGAGAAGATTTAAAAGAATTTAAAACTAAAAATAATATTGGTAATCTGTTAATCCCTGATGATGGAGAAACGCTTGATTTTATAGGCAATAATTAAAATTTTATACTAATGAAGTTGCTCAACCCAAGGTCGGAAAAATTTTCCCGACCTTGTTTCAAATTCTCAAACCTTATGATATTTTTGTGAAAATTTGCGGAACTGGACTATTCCTAAATAATCAAATTATCCGTACAGTTCAAATTTGGTGCGTATCTCACTGATAATATACAAATCTCAATCTATCCGTACAGTCCAGAAAAAGTCCAGTTTTCCAGTTTGATTTTTTTGGAACACTTAATTTTTCCGACCCGAAAACGCCCACACAAAGCCTGCTTTACCAAAATAATCTATCTAGCCGTACAAATCAACCTGGACAAAAAACTACATCTGGAAAACGGTACTAAAAAAGGGCTTGAAACTGATTTAAGCCCTAATGTACTAAAAAGAAGATAGTTTGATAGGTGCTTTTAATAAAAATCTGCTTGATGTAGGGATTAACTTAGTTGGCGGACCTATATTGAAGCAAGATGATGCTGTTAATTTT
Organism: Candidatus Gastranaerophilales bacterium; assembly: GCA_944326475.1. Classification (GTDB taxonomy): domain Bacteria; phylum Cyanobacteriota; class Vampirovibrionia; order Gastranaerophilales; family Gastranaerophilaceae; genus CALUPY01. The sequence goes on along the minus strand of CALVEC010000020.1, from coordinate 3,705 downwards.
TGGAATATAGCATCAAAAGGGTTAACTCAAAAGAGTAATGAAGACTATATTAAGCGTAATGGAAAAATTTATAATAATATTAAAGATATTGCTAATGATTTTCCACAATATACAAAACAAATTAAAGAAAAAGTGAAAGCTCAATTTGATCAAGACGATGTTCCGGGAATAGTATTTCACGAAAATAGTAGTGTAGCTCAAGCTATTAGTAAATCACAAGAACTAAATGATTTTATTTATAAAAATGCAAATGCACTGAAATCAGGAAAAAAGGTGACTGGTTCTTTGGGATTCACTAGTAATAACAATTTACACAACGCATTTGGTAAAGTTGACATCTTATCAGCAAAGTTGAAAGGAAAATATATTGATGTTATATTATTAGACACATATGATTTTAATCCAAATGAAAAAAATCCTCTGGTTGAAATTGGATATTCCGCACAAAAAGCAGGTTTATTAAAGCCATATTATACGATAGTAAAATGCAAGTATAAGATATAAAAGGTAAAAATGAATAGTTTAAGGTTTTATATATTTTTTAATATTTTTAATATTTTGTTAATTAGTTTCATAATATTCTGTGTGTATGTTAGTGCGGTTTTAACCTTTGATATACAGGGTTCTCCAGGATCCGATATTAGATTTCTTTATGGCGCTGTTATATTTATTACCTATATTACATTGAAGCTAATGCTTCCAAAAATATTTATAAAATGGGCAAAAAAATATGATAAATCGATAATTAGTCAATTTGTAAATTATCTTGCTAATAAGCCTAATATTAAAAAGAAAATTCTTTTATTTGCATTTTGTTATGATTTACCTGTTTTAATTTATGTTATTTCTCAATATCTTAACTATTCATTTGTAGAGGCTCTTATTTATATAATGACTTGGTATACAATATTATATGCAGGTGGCATTTTTCTCTTTTACCTGATGTTGTATAAAGAAATTAGAAAAAATAAAATGTAATATGGATATAAAAATCTGGAAATAATTATATATGAAAAAAGATAATTTTTATTTATGTTTAAATGTTTTAAATATATTACTTTGTTTATCTACATATTTAACTCTACTTATCTTTTTTATAATTTTTAGTATTGCAGAAAATAGTTTTATTCCAATTTGTTTAATATTTTTAAGCATACTTATAAAAATTATTCTTTTGTATGTATTATTTAACACTTTTGAAAAATCTTTTCCAAATTTTACATTAAGCAAAGTAGCAATTGTAAAAGAACAACCAGTTCAGGAATATTTGACAGCCAGTTCGGGAATTTTGGGACAGATATATTTAGTTTTGATGCGGTAAATTAAAGATTTACTACATCCTACTTGCTCTTCAGAGTTCCCTTTAAGTTTAAGAAAAGTAAAGAATTAATATATTTAAAGTCAAAAAAAATTATCAGTGTAGTTATACCAAATATGCAAATATCATTTAACCCTTATCTAAAGCTTAATAATACAAGAAAACGGGACTTTCGGACCAGTTACCCTAACCTTGCGCCTCTACAACGTGATACCGTAACCTTTGGAGCAATGAAAAAGAGTAAATTTTCAGGAATAGACCGCGCAGTAGTGGAGAACTTCAAAGCACCAATAGAAAAATTTTATACAAACGCAGATTTGCAGAAATGGTCTTTTGAGAATGCATTGGAACTAGCAAACAAGGATTATGGAGGCCGTAAGGAAGAGACAAAAATCCAGCGAAAAGCGATGCTTAAGGAGTGGTCAGATTACGTACTTCAAGAAAATGACGGCTATACAAATGCAATGTCACTGTTAATATTGGATGCCGTAACAAAAGACCTTAAACCTGATAACGACACAATACCACCTGTATTGAATAAAGGCGTTCTTGCTGATTGCATAGCAGAACTAGAGAAAAACACCAAAGAAGACCCAAAATACCAGTTTGATTTAAACAAAATTTACAAAACTAAGCTTCAGTCATATTATTTGGATGATACCCAAAACAGTACCGGTGAGACATCTACAAAATGGGTAAAAATCCCAAGCAAATCTCATGACCCTGAACATTTTGACGAAAATGTAGAAAAATTAAAAACCCTTTCGTACAAAAGCTGGTGCACAAAATCTTTTAAGGCAGAGCCATATTTGGAAGAAGGCGATTTTCATATTTACCTAGAAAACGGTCAGCCAAAAGTAGGGGTTCGTTTTGTGAACGATAAAATTCAGGAAATCCAAGGAGAAGCAAACAATGGCAAAGTCCCTTTAAAATATCTGAGCACCGTGGAAGAACATATAAAAGAAGACGACTTACGTCTTACTTCTAATGTGAAATCAGAGATACAAGATGCTAAAGAATTAGAGAAAGAAGTCATAAAAATAAAATCCGACCTCAAAGAAGCAATCGAAAGTAATGATGCTGCAAGGATATACGAATACTTTGGAATAGAAGTTGAGGCGGATAAGTCTGGCTTATTAACCATATCCGAATACAGGCAGCCTTTATTCGGTCTTACCTATAGTGATGCAGATATTGATGAAAAAAAGTTGTTTGAAAGAGTAAAAACTATTAAGGGAAATGCGGATTTTAGCGATTCTCAGGTAAGAGATTTAGGCAATTTAGAATCAATTGGCGGACTTACTCGGTTTGAAAATTCTCAGGTAAGAGATTTAGGTAATTTAGAATCAATTGGCAAAAATGCTTATTTTACAAATTCCCAGATAACAAATTTAGGCAATTTAGAATCAATTGGTGGATTTGCTTTTTTTGAAAATTCTCAGGTAAGAGATTTAGGTAATTTAAAATCAATTGGCGGAAATGCTTATTTTGCAAATTCCCAAGTAAGAGATTTAGGCAATTTAGAATCAATTGGTGGATTTGCGGATTTTGCCAATTCCCAGGTAAGAGATTTAGGCAATTTAGAATCAATTGGCAGATATGCTGAGTTTAGATATTCCCAAGTAATAGATTTAGGACACTTGAAGTCAATTGGCGGATATGCGGATTTTGGCAATTCCCAAGTAAGAGATTTAGGCAACTTAGAATCAATTGGCGGAAATGCTTATTTTGCCAATTCCCAAATAACAAATTTAGGCAATTTAGAATCAATCGGCAGAGATGCTGATTTTGGAAATTCCCAAGTAACAGATTTAGGTAATTTACAATCAATTGGCGGATATGCTAATTTTAAAAATTCCCAAGTAACAGATTTAGGTAATTTACAATCAATTGGCGGATATGCTAATTTTAAAAATTCCCAAGTGACAAATTTAGGAAATTTGCAATCAATCGGCGGAGATGCTGATTTTAGCAAATCCAAAATAAGAGATTTCGGTAACTTAAGAATTGTTGGAGGAGAAGTTTCCTATAATACTCCGGCAATGAAACAGCTTCTCGAAAAAAGAGGTTTAATTTAGACGCTGGGAGTGGTCTTCATTTACAAAAGAGTTTGCTTGTATTGTAGTTAGTAGGTTGGTCTTATAGCCCAACAATCAATAGGACTTTTACAGGACTACCAAAAATCTTTGATTTCAGTAATTCACAAGCTAATGTAAAAAGACAAATGGTTTGATTTCAATTTACAGATGGTTTGTTTTTTGGGCAAACTAACACACCAATTTTTCTCAAATTTCTTGTCACTTTTTACCTAGTAAATTAAAATAAATTTCCACCTAAATTTAAAAATTTGAAAAATTTTTCAACACAGTCTGTAGGTTGGGCATACC
>CALVEC010000019.1 GCA_944326475.1 Candidatus Gastranaerophilales bacterium | reverse complement strand
CATGCACTCAGTGGACTGGGACCATCAGCCTATACATATTCTGTTAAATGTAATTTATCTTATTTTATCCTTTCTAATACCTCCTTATTGACTATTACACACACATTAATCGCTCTTGTAGCAATAAAAGTCAAGTCATTTGCTCAAAACTTTTTATTAAGAACTTATTAAGAATAAGCACTTAGAAAATTGACAAAGTGTCTGCTATAGTTTACACTATAAATATGAATAAGCGAGTTGTAAAAATTGCCCAATTAGCAAATAACAAAGCTCCATTTATAGAATGGATGAATTCGCTTGATAAAAATACAAAAATAAGGATACAAAGCAGGTTAACAAGATTATTGGAAAATAATTTTGGAGACCATAAGAAAATAGACAATGAAATATCTGAATTAAGATTTAAGTTTGGGTCCGGATATCGGATTTATTATACTGAAATAGATAATATAATAGTTTTACTTATTAATGGTGGCGATAAATCAACACAAAGTAAAGATATCCTAAAAGCAAAAAGTATACTTCAAGAATGGAGAAACTTACAATGAAAGAATTAAAACATACAATAGATTTAGAAAATTATATAGTTAACGACTTAAAAACTGATGAAGATATTAAATTATATCTAAATGCAAGTTTAAAAGATTATATTGAAGATGGTGATTTTAATTCTTTTTATCGTGCATTAGAAATTGCCATCAAATCAAGAAATTCAATTTCAGGTTTTGCAAAGAAAATTGGAATGTCCAGAACTCATTTATACAGTTTATTTAAAAATGAAAAGGAACCTAAATTTTCAACCATTGTAAAAATATTCCATGAATTAGGTTATGAATTAGAAATTGCGTAAATATCCAAATCTTATTGATAATTTAGGGTATCTAAAATTGCAAGTAAAAATAAAATTGCACTTTTTTGCACTTTCTTGCACTGGGCTAAAATAGGCTTTGTGAGTAGGATAGACCCTGAAATAAATTCAGGGTGACAGAAAATTAGTGCAAAAGAGTGCAAAAAATGAGTAGTTGAGTGCAAAAAATGTCCCATACATCTCAATACTAAAAAACAGCCTCAATCGTGCTGTCTGTTTGATATTTTATTAAATTTTCTCCGTCTCAATGTCCCAGAAACATATTAATTACTCTTATCCCCAATTTTTGTACTAAAAAAGAGGCTTTAAACAAGCCTCTTGATTAAATGGTGGGCCGCAGTGGACTCGAACCACCGACCTCACCCTTATCAGGGGTGCGCTCTAACCACCTGAGCTAGCAGCCCATTTCTTTTTATTCTTTTTTCATTAACTCAGGTTGTTAGAGCGCACCGTGCGCATAATCTAACTTCGGAAGCTCCGCTTCCTGGGGCACCTGAGCTAGCAGCCCATCACATTGCTATTCTCTTTTCATTACAAAACCAACAGCCCTATAACAGCCCCTTGCTTTTGCATTTATAAAATTACCATAGACAATTTTTAAAATCAAGCACCGGATTTGAAAAATATTTATCAAATATAAAATTTTTTTAATTACTTGCCAAATTTGCAGGTTAAAAAGATAATATTAGACATAAAAATACTAAAAACAGAAAGGATAGTATGGATAGACGTGAATTTATAAAAAATTCTCTGCTGGCTGCGTCAGGTGCGGTTTTTCTAAGCGGATGCTCATTGACCCCCTTGTCGGGCGGCTCTATAGATGTAAAAAAAGGGGGTATTGATTGCTATAAATTTAACAACCTCTCAATATCAAAACTTGGCTTTGGGGGATTGAGATTACCGTTAAAAAAGGACGGAGAGGTTGACGATGTGCTTAACCAAAAAATGGTTGATACAGCTATTAAAGCAGGTGTTAATTATTTTGATACCGCATACGTCTATATAGACGGAAAAAGCGAGAAGGCAATGGGCAAAGCTTTAAAAAAGTACAAACGCGATTCATTTAATCTCGCGACAAAAATGCCTATTCTATCTGTAAAAAAAGAAGATGATTTGTATCGGATTTTTAATGAACAACTGGAACGATGTAAGGTTGATTATTTTGATTTCTATCTGCTTCATGCAGTACGAAAAACGAATTGGGAACATGCGCGCAAGCATAATATAATTCCTTTTTTAGAGAAAATGAAAAAAGAGGGGAAAATTAAATATCTTGGGGTTTCTCACCATGGAAATGACGAACTTCTTAAGGAGGTTGTTAGCTGTACTGATTCTTGGGATTTTGTACAATTACAGCTAAATAAATTGGATTGGGAAAGAAATAAAGCTGATAAATTATATAAAATTGCACGAGAATCTAAACTTCCGATTGTTGTCATGGAACCGTTGAGAGGCGGTGTTCTTGGCATGCTAAATGAAGAATCCGCCAAAATTCTTAAAGATTACAATCCTAATGCAAGTATTGCATCCTGGTCATTCAGATGGCTTGCCGGTTTAGATGGTATTATGACCATACTGAGCGGGATGAAAGTGCCGGAACATTTAGAAGATAATATAAAAACTTTTAAAAATTTCAAACCGCTTTCAGATGAAGAAGACAAGATTTATACAAAAGCAATAAATACATATTTGAAAACAGTTTCTCTTGGATGTACAGGCTGTAAATATTGCGAATGCCCAATTGGCGTAAATATTCCTGAAATATTTGCAGTAAATAATTTTTATGGCGGAAAGCAATTTGTATATAATTATGAAAAATTAAAAGAATCCGAACGCGCGGATAAATGTGTAAAATGCGGACTTTGCAAAACCAAATGTCCGCAAGAGCTAGATATTCCCTCATTACTTGCAAAAATAGATAAAAAATACAAGACCCTCAAAGGAATGTAATACAAACTACTTGACTTAGAGTAAGTATCAAGTGATAGCATGTTAGTGTAAGGGTACTTAATTAAAGTTAGAGTGAAAAAATGAACAGACGAGAGTTTATAAAAAATTCTATTTTAGCTGCCGGCAGCGCAGTTTTGTTGAGCGGCTGCACTTTAAAATCAGAGGCGCCTGCTGTGACCGGCGGGGTTGCTGTTTCCAAATTCAAAAACATTAACGTTTCAAAGCTTGGTTTTGGGGCAATGAGGCTACCAACCGATGCAAATGGAAATATCGACGATGCGCTTAATAAAAAAATGGTTGAAACAGCTATCAATGCGGGAATAAACTATTTTGATACAGCATATATGTACATGAACGGAAAGAGCGAAAAGGCTATGGGGGACGCTCTCAAGAAGTATGACAGAGATTCGTTTAATTTTACGACAAAAATGCCTGTCATGATGCTTGAAAAAGAAGAAGATGTTGAGCGGATTTTTAATGAGCAGCTTGAGCGCTGTCAAACAGACCATTTTGACTTTTATCTGGTGCACTGTCTGAATAAGCATAACTGGGAAAATACAAAAAAATTCAATGTAATTCCTTTTTTAGAAAAAATGAAAAAAGAAGGAAAAATTAAATATCTCGGTTTTTCACACCACGATACGCCGGAGCTCTTGCAGGAAATTATTGACTATTATGATAAGTGGGAGTTTGTTCAGCTTCAGATTAACAGAATAGACTGGAAGACATGCCGCGGTGAAGAACAGTATAACATAGCAAGAAAAGCAAAACTTCCGATTGTTGTTATGGAGCCGTTAAGAGGCGGTGCTCTTGCAAATCTGAACCCGGAAGCAGTCAAAATTCTCAAAGACTACAATCCGGATATATCGCCTGCAGCCTGGGCGTTCAGATGGCTTGCGGGTTTAGACGGTATTTTTACAATGCTTAGCGGCATGACTGAACCCGAGCACCTTGATGACAATATTAAAACATTTAAAAATCTAAAACCGCTCTCAGAAGAAGAACAAAAAGTTTATGACGAGGCGCTTGCAGCACACCTTAAAAACCAGACAATCGGCTGCACCGGCTGCAGATACTGTGAATGTCCGGTCGGAGTCGATATTGCAAGCATATTTTCTCTGTACAATCAGTATAAACAGGATACAACAGGCATGGGAGAAGTCGGCTTCATCAGCCATTATGGCGCATTAAGAGAGTCAGAACGTGCTGATAAGTGTATAAAATGCGGACTATGCAAAGCTAAATGCCCTCAACAACTTGATATCCCAACTCTATTAGAAAAAGTAGATAAAGAATATAAAAGACTTGCGGGTGCATAATGTTTAAAAAATTCAGAGGGAACAAAAAACCTTATATCATCAGATTGAGCATTGCTTTTGTGATGTTTACCGTGACGGTGCTGGCTTTTACACCTTTTTGCAAGCCGCTTGCTTATGTGCTGCAGCTTAACTTTGGCGCCGCCTGTGCAAAGCTGATAATGAATTTTTCCATAGTAACACTGTTAATTGTTATTGTGAATATGCTTGCGGCGTTTTTGTTCGGACGCTTTTACTGCTCGGTTGTGTGCCCTTTCGGTATTTTGCAAGACATTATAGGCGCTCTCGCAAGAAGAAAATCAGGCAAAACAAAAAATTTACATTATGTAAGGTATTTTGTTTTAGCTGTAGTTATTGCTTTGATGCTTGCGGGAACTACTGCAGTGTTAAGGTTTGTAGATCCTTATTCAAACTTCGGAAATATTTTAACCGGATTTTTGAATATAAAATCAGCGTCTTTTTGGACATTTTTGCCTTTAATAATTATTGGGGCGCTTGTTTTATGGAAAAACAGAATATTTTGTACAACAATATGTCCTGTCGGAACTATTTTGGGAGTATGTTCAAAATTCAGTCCGTACAAACTCTATATTTCAGATGGAATATGCAAAGGCTGCGGTCAATGCGAAAAGGAATGCCCGACCGGAGCTATTGATTCACAAGCCAAGTCTCTTGATAATGAGCGTTGCATACGCTGTATGCGCTGTATTGCAAAGTGTCCGGGCGGAGGAATACTTTTTGGGCAAAAAGAAGAAAAAATCGAATTTATTCCGTCAAGGCGTAATTTTATTGCAACAGGAATAATTGCTGCTGCCGCAATTGCTGTTTTTGCAAAAGGAAAAGAAGTTGCAGGGGCAATTGTTGAAACATTTAAAAAGCGTCCTATCTGTCCCCCGGGTGCCGGTTCACCCGAACGTTTCGCAATGAGCTGTACAAATTGCGGACTTTGCGTTGAACATTGCAAAGGAAAAATTCTTAAAAAGCCGGATGCAGAGTATGACACCGTGCATATTGATTACAGCAGCGGAAAATGCGAGTATGACTGCAAAAATTGTTCAGATGTTTGCCCGACCGGCGCAATAAAAAAGATGACACTTAAAGAAAAGCAGAATTGCAGGATTGGACTTGTTATGCTGGATTATGAAAAATGCACAAAATGCGGGCTTTGTGCACATATTTGTCCGAAAGAGGCATTTGAACACAAACCCGGAAAAACTCCGGTTTACAAAGCCGCAAAATGTATAGGCTGCGGAGCTTGTGAAAATATTTGTCAGGCAGGTGCAATAGAAATTATTTCCATAAATGAACAAAGTCAGATATAATATGTATTATAAATTTTAATTGTATAAAGGAGAGAAAATGTCTATAGGTTTTACAGAAATACTTTTAATATTAGTTGTTGTGCTGCTTCTTTTCGGCTCAAAACGAATACCTGAGCTGGCTAAAGCAATGGGCAAAGCTGCTTATGAATTTAAAAATGCAAAAGAAACGCTGAAACGTGAAGCTCAAGAACTTTCAGAGAGTGCGCAAAAAGCAGCAGAAGCGGAAGCAAAAAAAGATGACTCAACAACAGTCGCCCAATAATAAAGACCAGACTTTTATTGAACATTTAGAAGCGCTGCGGAGTATGTTGATACATTCTTTGTCTGCGGTTGCATTATTCTCGATACCCGGATTTTATATTGCACCCCGGTGTATTGACTTTTTAATAAAACATACCATACCGGAAAGTATCGGCAAACTGCATTACTTTTCTCCTATGGAGGTTTTTGTAATTCAGTTGAAAACGGGTTTGGTTCTCGGTTTTGTAATTGCATTTCCGTATATTGTGTATGAGGTGAGGAAGTTTGTGCTGCCGGCACTTTATGATAACGAGCGTAAATTTTTAGGCTGGCTCATATCGCTTGCTACAATCTTATTTGTTGCCGGGAGTGCTTTTTGTATATTTTTAATACTGCCTTTAATTATGAATTTTTCTGCTGCTTTTTCAACTGCACAGCTTCAACCGACTCTGGGACTTGAGAATTTTATAAACCTTTCTGCTGCAATGATTTTGGCGTTTGGATTGATGTTTCAATTTCCGCTTGCAGTTCTGATTTGTGTAAAATTCGGACTAGTTAGTGTTGACACATTAAAAAACGCAAGACCTTATATAATAGTTATTATACTTATTCTTGCGGCAATTTTTACGCCGCCTGATATAGTGAGTCAGCTAATGCTTGGGGTTCCGACGTGGCTGTTGTTTGAGGTCGGACTGTTCGCCGCAGGCATTATTGAAAAGTCGCGGGAGTGAAGTTTACAAACATTTCTTTGAACATATCATAAGCGGTTTTCGGGTCGTCTATATTTCTGACTTTCTTTTCCATCGGACAAATATCTGTGCCGGCACGATTGATTATTTCATCCACCACTTTATCAGCGTTATATTTTATATGGTTACGTTTAAAAACCTTTTTGGCGGGTTTAGACATTAATGGTGTGTAGACTTCCTTTACACCTCCGTATACAAGTAAAAGTGCGGAAGCTTTGCCTATAACTTTATCGGCAACATAAGCACCTTCAAGGTCGTCTGTTTCAAGGTAATCTACGAGCGGTCTGATGCCTTTACCGTTATAGACGGATTTTTCACCGTTTTTAAACACAACAAGAGAGTGTTCCTCAAGGTCTTTTCTTAATTCGCCTTTAGATGGCTTTCCGCCGAAGGCAAATGCGCAAGTTGCAAACAATACCATAACACACAATGCCAGAATAATCTTTTTCATATAAATCTCCTTTTGATTATTGTAGCACAAGAAACAAATTCTGAGTTATTTATCTGTATTTGTCGAAGTACGTTGCTTCAGGGTGTGCAGAATTTGAAAGCACAATTTCTCTGTATTCATTTTTATCAATATTTACACCCATATTTTTTGTACTTATTTCCGGCGGTTTTTTCTTTTTCAGCTTGTTTTTATTAAGATATTTAAATTCCATAATTACATTTTACATCAAAATAGCAAAAAATATTATTTTTACTTTTTGGTGCTAACATAAAGGAGAAGCAACATGGTATCTGTTCATAAAATAACAAATTTAACAAACCACGGAATAAATTTCAAAAAAGTTCAACCGGAACAAGAAGAACATTCGCCGGACTGCTTTAGAGATGATGAGCTTTTTGACAAAACAAGAGACAAAGCGGACAGCCGTTACCGGGAATATGATTTAAACGATCTTCCAGTTTATGCATATAGAAAACCTATTGTAAAAAGAAAATATTTAGAAAATTATACACTGACCGATGTGCCGAAATACGATATTGATACGTCGAAACTTGACAAAGAAAAGTATAAAAAAGGATACATTTCTATTCCTAATACACCTGATAACAGACTCTATCGTTCTACTTTTATGTTGACCAAAAAGGGATACGATTTTTCAACGGGAATTTTTGAATTTTTAAAAGAGATGCGTAAAGAATTTGTACCCGGAAAAGGTTATTTCTCCTCGCGGGAACTTGCAAATCTTTGTGAATTGTGCAAGCTTAAGGGACAGCCCTATGAAACTTTTGACAGCGAGATGTTCAAAGAAGGAATGTACTGGGCAGGCAGAGTCGGTTCTTTTGACGAAAATGTTGCAAAAATACTGCGTTCATCTGTGAAAAAAGATGCGCATGGGTGTGAATATTTTGATTTTCACAGAAATGAAGTACTGAAAAACGTAGAAATGGACAGTGAACTCTTTAATATATTAATAAATCAGGAATAAACCTGCAGTATTTGTGTTTTATTCCTGATTATTTGCGAAAATTTTCACTATTGAAGCAGGAGAGTGTTATTCGTCTTCATTATTTTCCTGAGACTGAAGAATGTTTATGTATTCAACAACTTTGTCAAATTCTGTATCGTCTTCAATTGCTTCAAAAATATAATCTTCTCCGTCTTTTTTAAGCTTCATAAGAACAACTTCTTTTTCTTCATCACTTTCTGCTTCTTTGTCATCAATAGGAAGCAAAAGCGCATATTCATTGTCTTTTATTGATTCATCATCTTCAACCTGAATAATATCTAATAGTTCAAAGTTTACAACATTACCGTCTTCGTCTACTGTTTCAATAAGCTGTTCTTCTATATTTTCTTCCTGATGTGTCATATTCTTCTCGCTTTCTAGTTAATACTGTTTCTGTCTAAATACTGCTGCAGTATAATGCAAGCACTTTTTAAATCTACCAAACCTTTGTTTTTTGTGTATTTTTTGCCTTGCAATGCAAGTATCTTTTCTGCCTGCCGGCTTGTTAGTCTTTCGTCTTCAAATATAATCTCAAAATCTGATTTTAGCAAATCAGAAAACTTTATGCAATCCTCTGCTTGTTCGCCGATGGTGCCGTTCATCATTTTGGGTAGTCCTATTACTATTTTTTTTACATTGTTTTCAGTGCAAATTTTTTTTATTGCTGCTATCGCATTTTCTTCCGGCTGACGAGGTATGGTCTCATAAGGCTGCGCAGTGAAACCAAGGGCATCACTCAATGATACCCCGATACGTTTTGTTCCTACGTCCAGTCCCATAATTTTATTCATCTGCCACCCAGTGTTTTTCTATTTCAGAAATAACAAATTCCACAAAATTTATATCAATATTACTATCCCTTTTTCTTGTGAATATAGACTGGGATTTTTTCAAATCATAATACTTTTCTTTTTCATTCAGAAAATATTCATAAACGCTTTTTTTAAGCATGTTGTCAAGGAAAATAAACTTGTAATCAGATGTTTCAATTAAGGAATAAATCATATTTGCAATATTTTCCGTGCCTGAGCGTTTTAAGAGATAAGCTGTTACAAGCAGTCTGTGATTAAGTTTTTTTGTTTCTACCGGATTAAAAATTGTATCAAAATTATCTTTTAGCGCACCGGAAAGCTGTTGATAAAAATTATTTCTGTCAAAAGTCTTTATTAATCCGGTAAATTTGTCATATTCATCGCTGTCATTTGAGGCAAAAAACCAGTTTTTGAAATAACCCGCATTATAAATCATATTGAGCGCTTCAACAGACAGCTCCGTATCTTTTAAACCTTCTGTGAGATCGATATTTCCCGGAGGAATGTCTTTTAGCAGTGTTTTCCAGGCTATATATTCATACGAAATATCTCTGTATTTAAGTCGGGTCAGCTTCTCTGCGTTTTCAGTCTCGTATCTGCAAAACTCTGCAGGAACTTCAACAATTATGTCATTTTCATAAAATCTTTTTACAATTCTCGAAAATTCCTGGTCAGATATATCATTGAATCCAAAACACTCAATAACACCGTCCGTGTCATTCACAATAACCGAGAACATGTGAATAAGATTTGCCGGCGTTTTCCTTGAGAATATAATCCCTATGTTGCCGTGACCGTCAGGCAAGCTGGCATAGCATTTGTATACGGGATAATCTTTAAGCATTTCTTTGTAAAATTCTTCGGTTTCGTCTTTTGCAAATCCCGCCAGTTTTAACATGTTAAGACTTTTTTGCGCCAAAGAGCGGATGGATTCGTCTTCAATATTGTCTATAACCCAATGCAAAGTAGGAACAGCGAGCTTTGATTTTGATTCTCCGATATATTTAACTGCGGTTTTTGCAAGTTCGGAATAAGGTTTTGAAAGAATTACCGGGGTTAAAATATTTGCAATATTGTCTCCGTCATAATCTTCATTTAATGAGCCAATCAGCATTTCCTGTTCTGTTTCCGGAAGCGCCCTTAAAAAATCTAAAAAATCTACCTGGGCTGCGGGGTTTACTATAGCTTTTTTTAAAAGAACAGACGTGTCTGAATCAATTATTTCATCGGGATTTTCAAAAAAAGTGGTGTATTCTTCATAATTTACATGACGCCCCAGCGAACGCAAAACATTTACCAGTTTTGTTTTTGTCCTATCCGTATTTTTGGGGTTTACAAGTTCGTCAATGACAGCTTTTTCCGTTTCCTCTTTGTCTGCAAGCTCTTGCAAAAGAAAAGTAAGCACAATTATTTTGTTCTCTGACGAGTCTTTTAACAGTTCTTTTACCAATATCTCAAGAACGGATTTTTTGTCTTCAATTTCCTTAAGTTCGCTAATGAGTTTTGCCGGCACTTCGGTTTGTTTTTCGGAAAGAGACAGCAATTCATCAATAGCAGAAAGAAGTTTTGCTCTTATTTGAAGTTTGTTCTCTGCCATATTAAACCTTACTCCAGAATGCATCCAGAATTTTTTGAGCCTCTCCTGTCGGCATTTTGTCTTCCAGAATAAGATATTGAACAGCTATCATTGTGCATTCCGAACAAATACTTACCCCGGGTCCTTTTACCATCTTTACGACCTGCGTATTAGGGCGTCCGCAAAAACTGCAATACACAAGTTCATTATTCTTTACATTTTCTTCATCGGCTTTGTGTTTCTTGTTTCTCTGCAAGGAGACTACCTTTTCATCATTTGACATATCTTTTTTGACCTTTTAATCTACTTCATTTATTGTATCTTATTTTAACCATGTTGCCAAATACTTTTATTTTGATTATCATATTGCAATAATTGAAGATGTTAAGTTGAATTAGTAAGTAATATGAAAAAAATCATCCTGTTAATAACGGTTTTGTTTGTATCGGTTATAAGTACCGCTTGTATAAATAATCTTGCGGTTCAAGAGCTGAACTCCAAGGCTCAGGAATATATGGAAGCCGGAGATATTGAAAAAGCAATATGCAGACTTCGTTCAAGTATAGATTTAGATGCAAACGTATTTGAATCTCACTACAATCTCGGAGTCGCACTCATCTCTGCAAAGCAGTACGATGAAGCTGCAAAATCACTCGAAAATGCAATAAAATTAAAACCTGATTTTGCTGATTCCTATTATTCTCTTGCTGTTGCGCAAGAAGAACTGGCTTATAAAAAAATAAACAAGAAAGCAGAAACAGAAGATAGCTCGGAAGATATACAAACACCTGCAGAGCAATCTGATGCTGAACAAGCTGCGGAACCTTCAGAAAATGATGATTCGCTTTCCGATGAAGACAAAAAAGAAATATCAGACAATATAAATTCAGCAATTGAAAATTATAATACATACCTTATAAAAAAACCGGATGCTGAAGATAAAGAAAAAATAGAAAATCAAATAAACGCATTGACTGATGAACTGAAAAACTATTCTCCGGAAGAAGATACTCCGGCGGAGCAATAAATGCAATCGCCTCAGTCACCTATCGCCTTTTCAATAGGGCAGTTTGATGTGCATTTCTATGGGATAATAATGTTTTTTGCTATTCTTTTTGGAATCGGTACTATGTTTGCAATTGCAAAACGTTACTACAGGGAAGTTGATACCGAAAAGATTTTAGATATCCTGCCTGTGATTATAATATCCGCCATTTTAGGTGCCCGTATTTATTATGTACTTATGGATATTCAATATTATGCAAAGCACCTTAATGAAATTTTTGCAGTCTGGAGAGGCGGTTTGTCTATTCACGGAGCACTTATAGGAGGTATCACGGCAGGTATAATCCTTACAAAAAAACACAAACTTAATTTTCTTAAATATGCTGATGTCTTTGCATACGGCTTGCTAATCGGTCAGGCAACAGGGCGTTTCGGAAATTATTTTAACTGTGAAGCCTTTGGTCTGCCTACAAATTTGCCTTTCGGACTTTTTATACCGACCGTATATCGTCCATACGAATATCTTCATTTTGAATATTTCCATCCGACATTTTTGTATGAATCAATATGGAATATTTTAGTTTTCTTTATTTTACTTTTCGGAATACGAAAAATACCAAAAATTGCTGACGGAACAGTGTTTTTTAGCTATTTAATATTATATTCTGCCGGCAGATTTTTTATTGAATTTTTACGTATAGACAGTGTTCTGGATGTTTTTGGGGTTCCGGTTGCCCAGCTTGTATCAGGATTTGCCATAATTCTCGGAATTTTGTTTTTAATTATGATTAATTATCACAACAAAAATCATGTTTAGTGTTTTATTTTACAACCGTCGTCTTCTGCGTCTATTTTTCCGTCAAAATCATTGTCAATACCGTCATAACAGGAATTAATAGAGCTGAAGGATTCTGCGGAAGGGCTTTTGTAAAGCCATTTGTCCGGAACGCTGTTCCAAAGATGCATAAAATGTCTTTTGTATATACGGGCAATTTCTTTGTCTTTAATTATCACAATGTTCTCATCATTGTAATTTTCGCCGCTTTTTGAAAAATTCATTGACCCTGCAATCAAATACTCATCGTCAATAATCATTGCCTTTGTGTGTAATTTACCCGGTCTGTCTTCAACTTTTACCTTAAATCCCGCTTTACGAAGCTCTGCAATGGGTGAATATTTGTTTGCAGCCCCGGTTGCGTCAGTAAGTATAAGAACGTCAACCCCTCTTGATTTTGCCTCTGTTAACTCTTGTATCAGGATTTTATCGGTGATTACAAAAATCGGTATATAAATATACTTTTTAGCATTTTGGACAAGCGGAATTATTTTCTTTGTCATCGATTTGTCTTGAGGAGAAAAATAAACAGAAACTACAGACTGCCCAAGTTTTATATTTTCGTTGTTTAGCGTTTTTGATTTATCTTTGTGAAAACTTCCGCTGTACATCTGCTCAAATTCTTTTCTATATATGGATGCAATTTCTGCCGACTTTATATATAAGACAGTGTTTGCATTAAAACCTGAAAGGTCTGTATCGCTGATATTTGCAGATCCGAGCCATACAGAACTGTTGTCAAAGATAAAAAATTTGTTATGCATAATTGCATTCGGATAACGGTTTTCTATATCAGAACGGGCATTCGAGAGAAGGACGACCGTATTCTTTGTGTGGGGATATATTGAATTGCCGGCAGAATCAAGGTCATAAACCCATCTGATTTTTACCCCTCTGTCTTTCGCTTTTTTTAGCGCATTTATTATTTCCGGCTGGTTATAAATCCCATACACAGCAAAATCAATAGTCTCTTTCGAGTTATTGATACGATTAAGAAGTGATTTGCATACAGTCGTTGTACAATGCGAAGACGGATAAAAATATTTTGTAAAATCCGAGACATATATTTCTATAACATCGTTAACAAAAAGCGGTTTATATTTTTCAAGCACCGTTCTCGGATAAGACTTTTTAACTTTTTTTGAATGGCATATTTTGCATTTTTTTGCATCTTTGGGCAAATCTTTTTCTTCAAGTATAATAACGGATGCTGCGTCAAAAGCGTGTTTGCAGTCAAGTTTGTGATAGTTTTTGGAGTGCGGATTAAAACTAACGAGTTGTAATTTTGCGGCAGTACTCAAATTATTCGCAATTTGTATTTTGTTTTTAATTTCAAAATAAGGATTATTTTCGATTGATGTATTTGCACTGGCAAAACCTTTATCCATAAGGATTTTTGCATAATCCTGACCGTCAATGGTTACGGTTTTTACTCTGCGGTATTCATCATATTGTATTACAGGAGTTTTGTTTAATAGTTTTTTACGCGCAAATTCGTCTGCAAGATAAGACAATTTTGCTGTTTCAACCTGATTATATTCTGAATCCTGCTGCGGTTTAAAGCTTCTTACATAATACAAGATGCAAAGCTCTTTTTCTTCGGGTATCTGATTTTTGTTGTAGTCTATATAAAATTCATCTGCAGAATTTACTTTAATTATTTTATATCCGTCACTTTCATTTATCCAAAGATAAGCAAAAGTGCAAAATATAAGTATTAAAATTATCGGTAAAAATTTTTTCATTAGATATATTATAGACTAAATTTATACTAACAGGTAAATTAAAATTAAATTTTTGCCATTAATGTTTTAAAATTCTAAAATATAAAACATGAAGAAAAAAGTTTATGCATATATTCATACCCACTGGGACAGGGAGTGGTACAGAGAGTTTGAAGAATTTCGTATCAGGCTTATCGAGGTTTTTGAAGATGTCTTGCAGAAACTTCACTCAGGGACACTTGATTGTTTTTATTTTGACGGACAAACTGCTGCTCTTGAAGATTTTTTAGAGATTTATCCCGAGCGCAAGTGTGAAGTTGAAAAATTGATTGCACAAAAAAAATTATACATAGGTCCTTACTACTGTTCTACGGACAGCCTGCTTGTCGACAGAGAATCATTAATCAGAAATCTGCAATACGGCATAAACTATTCACGTCATTTTGGCTGTAAAGATTTTATCGCATATCACGCAGATACTTTCGGGCACAGCAAAGACATGCCCAAAATAGTAAATTATTTCAATATAGACTACGGGATTTTCTGGCGCGGCTGCGGGTGCAATCCTTCAGAGTTTAATTTCAACGGGCTGAATACAACGTATCTTATTGAAGGCTATTTTCATGACGAACTGTCGCAGAATGTGTCTTACGACCAAAAAGCGTCGGGAATAAAACGGACTCTTGACAGAATTGCCAAATACAGCTCGGCTAATCTTCTTCTCCCTTTAGGAGCAGACCATTTAGCTGCAGCGGAAAATATAAAAGAACAAATAGCGCAAGTGAATAAATATCTTGATGACTATGAAATAGTTTTGTCTGAACCGTTTGAATATTTTGAGCAGGTAAGAGATAATTTCAAAAAGTACGTGTCAGATGAACAGAGAAGCAGAGAAAGGAATTTTATTCTGCCCGGTGTATACTCCTCTCGAATTGATTTGAAACAAAAAAATACAAAGGCTCAGTGGCTTTTAACAAAAAAAATCGAACCGCTGCAAGCTTTAACCTCTTATCTTTCAAGAACAAGAAATTATCAGCGTGAAATAGATTATGCATATAAAATGCTTATGAAAAATCATGCACATGACAGCATCTATGGCTGCAGCACCGATGCGGTCCACAGAGAAAACAATATCAGATATGAAAAAATATTTCAGACTGCACATGCAATAGAAAAAAGCGTTTTCAGAGATATTAAAGGAGACAATCTTACTGTCTTTAATTTCTCTGATACTGATTTTTCAGGCGCAATTAAATTTTATTCAGAAAAAAATTTAAAAGATTTTCAGTTAATTGGAGTGCAAAAAGGGTTTCCTGACGAAAAATTATATCCTGTTGACAAAATCCCTGTTACAGAAGATTTTTGCGATATATATGAATATCTTGTTGATGTAAAAAATATCCCGGCTTTTTCAGCCACGAAACTTGAGGGTAAATTTTTACAAAAAAACTCTGACTTAAGAGTAACAGAATCTTCTGTAGAAAACGAAAATATAAAAATTTATCTGAAAAACAAAAAGATTTGTGCAGTAGATAAAAAGCAAAACAAAGAGTACAAAAATTTTATAGACATAATTGACCGTGCCGATATAGGAGACAGCTATAATTTTGGCGCCTTAAAAAAAGACAGGGAAATAAAAGCAAAAATTTTGAAATCCGAAGTTTTTGAAAAGGGTTTTTCCAGATGCATTCTGAAACTCACGGCAGAAATAGACATCCCCAAAACCTCAAACAACAAAGGCAGAAGTAAAAAAACACTACGACATAAACTAAATATTTTTGTTTCGATTGAAAACGGCAGCAATTTTGCTGAAATAAAAACAGACTGGGTAAACAAATCGGAAAATCATATTTTGCAATTCAAATTTAATTTTGAAAATAAAATAACAGAGACAATTTCTGACGATTTGATATCCGAGGTTATTCGTGAATTTGACCCGAATTATGATATTTATAAGTATATTCCGGCGCCGCGGGGAATTGAACTTAAATACAATACAGCCCCGCTTCAAAAATATGTCTGTGCAAACAATGCCGGAATAATCACAGAGGGATTGCAAGAATACGAGATTTATAAAAATGCAATAATGTTGACTGTTCTAAGGTCTACAGGCACAATATCCAATCCGGAAAATCCGACACGGGGAACCCCGGCAGGACCTCCGCTGGATACTCCTGAGCTGCAGATGAAGGGTGCAATGTCTGTGCGTTTTGCCGTTTTATTTGATACAAAAAAAATGAAAAAAAGCGTGGATAAATTTTTCGGAAAGACGTTTGCTGAGTTTTCGGATTTTCAAAATATACAATTTGCAAAAGCAAAAGGCTTTGAAATTTCTGCTATAAAATCAGACGAAAAAAATAATCTTATACTGCGATTCGTAAATCCTTCAAAAGCACCGCGTATATTTGACTTCAGCACGGAACTTCCTTATTCAAAAATTGTATACTTAAATGCAATGGAGGAAGAAATCTCCGATTATGAAAAAAAAGAAATTGCGCCGGAGAGTTTTGTTGCTATAAAAATAAAAAAATAAAATATAAATTTCCACACACAAAAAAGTTCTGTAATTTTTACAGAACTTTTTAAAATATTTTAGACCTTTAGTCTTTCACAAACCCGTTTTTTCGGATTTGCTCCTCCCCCTTTTCTACTAGCCAATTCCCTTGACTTTTCTATATCCCCAAATCTAATAGCTTAACCATTCTTTGGCTTTTTCTAAGCCTCCCCAAACTCTAACAGCCAAACCATTAAGTTTTTTCAATTTTCAGTCTTTCC
Source organism: Candidatus Gastranaerophilales bacterium (assembly GCA_944326475.1). Lineage (GTDB taxonomy): Bacteria > Cyanobacteriota > Vampirovibrionia > Gastranaerophilales > Gastranaerophilaceae > CALUPY01. The sequence goes on along the minus strand of CALVEC010000019.1, from coordinate 24,553 downwards.
AATTCCTTCTAACTTTCTTAATCCCCGGTGCTGTACCATCACTCCTCTCTTAAATTCGATATGTAAATCATACAAAAATATGATTTTGTTTACAAGCGAAATTTTGTAAAAATAGTTTTACAATTGACCATGCCTATCGGTTTTACTGAACAAAAATTTTTTTTACAAACTTAACGAAATTTTTTGTTTACTTTTCAAATTTTTTGTGAAAAATTTTTTTATTTTTTTGAAAAAAAATTTGTTTCATTAAATCACAAAAAAACTTGTTATTCTTGTGTTTTGGAAAATCAAAATTTGCATTTTTTTTAAAAATTCAGAATATTTTTTTATTTTTTCATTTAAAATTTCATGCAAAAAAAATTTTGTTTGTATTTTAAAATAAATGCTATGAAAATTTTACCATTTAACGGAATAAAAAAAGCTTTGGGAATTACACTTGCCGCGGGGTCAATCGCCTTTGCCGCGCCGGCAGTCACAAAATCGCAAAATATAATGCTAATGAAAGACACCTTTGAGTTTTCAAAAGATACTGTAGAACTGCCGCAAAAAACGGTTACTAAAGATTCCATACCGGCAATCGCACGAGTCCCGGCAACCGGTACAAGTGATGAAGCAGTACTTGCAGAGGCGCCGAGTCCTGTAGTTTATATTGCGGGAGAACGTAAAAAAGCAAAAATAGTTGTGGATTTGTCAAAAAATGTACTGTATTTTTACCATGATACAGGTATTCCTCTTTGTGCATATCTTGTTGCAAGCGGTAAGAAAAAATATCCGACAGATACAGGAATAAGAGTTGTTACACATATTGAACGCTATCCATACAAAACAGCTTCTCCAAAAACAAAACGATACAAAAAGCCGTGGGATTATGGTCCCAGAGTAATTTGTCTGGAGACTGTCGACCCGAAAACCGGAGCGAGAGGCAAAACCGGCGAATTTATTCATGGCAATAACAATCCGGCAAGCCTTGGCAAATACGCTTCTTTGGGCTGTGTAAGAATGGATAATACTATAATTAAATACTTGGCAAACCTTGTTAAACCCGGCGATATAGTAGTAATGCAAAGATAAGCCAAACTTTATTTTTCAGATTCTTTTTGATGTAAATCGGTTTTTAATTAGTAGCTCAATCCGCCGCCCATGTTTGTGAGCTGGGTTTGTATACCGATTTCATCATCGAGCATTTGTTCAAATTCGTCGCGTTTTGCAATTTTATTTTTCTCAAAATTATCAGCTATATCCCTGATGTCACGTACATTTTCATAGTTTCTGACTTTTTCTCTTATAACTTTAAGAAAAAGTCTTTTTTCCGCATTTTCAACAGTTTTGTTACACAGCAGCAGTAGTGATTTTGCGAGGTTTTTCGGCTTTTCCAAAATTTCAAACAGATAATTTTGTCCGGGTGCCAATTCTGTGGACATATAAAGTTCATAGTCACCCCTGGAGTTTTTGACGGCATTAAGAACTGTTGTATCTTCTGTTCCGGGGTATGCAGCTTCAAAAAGTTTATTATAATTTTGAAGTCTTTTATCACTGTTTCTAAATTCTTCTTTTTTTATTTTTTCCTGTAAATTTTTATCAAGCTTCATTTTAAAGCTGACCGGTGCAACGCTGTTTATTTTCATAATTTAATATATTCTCCTTATGAAATAATCATAGCTTGAACAAAAAAAAATTTGCAAAACGAATAAAAAAAACGAAAAGATTTTTTACAATATTATTTTTTACAAAGAATTTTTGTGCGAAGTTTTTCCGTACAAAATATCTTTATGTTATACTGTAGTTTGAAATGAGTGATATATCCTATCAAGACGTCATTGCCAGAATAAAAGACAAACTGGATATAGTTGATGTCGTATCAAAATATGTAATACTAAGAAAAAGCGGCGGTAACTACTGGGGATTGTGTCCTTTTCACGGTGAAAAAACTCCGTCATTCAGTGTTAATCCGGCAAAACAGATTTATAAATGTTTTGGCTGCGGTGAAGGCGGAGATGTTTTAAGCTTTCTTATGAAGATTAACAACCAGTCTTTCAGCGAAGTTATAAAAGAACAGGCTGAAATTCTTGGTATACCTCTGCCTTCAAGTTTTGACGGTTCAAAAGAATCTCAAGGCATAAAAACACAGGTTCTTGAAGCAATGAAGGCTGCTTCTGATTTTTATACAAGAAACCTTTTGCTTGATAAAACTTCAAACGGTTATCAATACATAAAAAAAAGAGGATTTGATGATGCTGTTATTACCCGTTACAAACTCGGGCTTGCTCCTAACAGTTACGAAGCATTAACAAACCACCTTAAAAAAGATTTTCCTTTAGAAATTCTTGAAAAAGCCGGTCTTGCCGTGAAAAGAGAAAGCACAAGCGGTTATGTCGACAGATTTAAAAATCGTCTTATGATTTCAATTTTTGATGAAAAAGGAAACGTTGTTGCTTTTGGCGCAAGAGCAATAGAGGAGGGTCAAAATCCGAAATATCTCAATTCATCTGAAACCATTGCATACAATAAAAGTCATATACTGTACGGATTGTACCACGCAAAAGAGGCAATAAAAAAAGAAGACTCGGTGATTATAATGGAGGGCTATTTTGACGTCATTTCAGCCCAGACAAACGGAGTTGAAAACTGCGTCGGCGCCTGCGGGACAGCTCTTACGGAAAACCATGTAAAACTCATTTCAAGATACAGCCCGTCACGAAAAATTTATCTGGCATTCGATACTGATTCAGCCGGACAAAAAGCGACTCAACGCGGTGCTCAGGTTATAAAAGAGGCATTCAGCGGACTCGGCAATATAAAACAGTTCGACGAAAATTATGCATCGATGAACAATGACAGATACGCCTGCGAGATTAGAGTCGTTGTACCTGCTGAGGGTAAGGATCCGGATGAGTTTATAAAAGAACACGGAGCTGACGAATATAAAAATTATGTAAAAAATGCACCGCTGCTTTTGGATTATCAGATTAATAAAATTTTAAAACAAAAAACACCGGGCATGTCTCCGCTTGATAAAAGTAATATTGTAAAAGAAGTTGTTCCTTGTTTAGATGAAATTAATAACAACATAATTAGAGATGAATATGTAAAAATTGTTGCCTCAAAACTTGAGATAGACGAGTCGTCTTTGAGAAAGGAACTCAGAAAATCCTTGCCCGCTGCGCCTAAAAAACAACCGCTAAGTGCACCTGTAGTTAACAAAACTTTAAATATCTCGGAAAAAGCGCAAAAAAATTTATTGTCTCTATATTTAATAAATGAAAGTATTTATAGTCTTCAATCGTTAAATGCTATTTTAAAAAATATACACTATACGAATGAAAAGTTAATAATTGTAAAAGATACAATTGACAAACTGATACTTACGGTAAATAATGTTAAAGAATTGACTGATACCCTGTATACGGCATTTGCCGACAACAATGAAATAAAAGAATTAATAACCGATTTGATATATTTATCCGACAGTTTCAAAGGCTTGTCAGAAAAGGATTTTAAAACAGTAATTAATGAGAATATCGAAACTATTAATACATATAAATTAAAAGAAGAACAAAGTCATTTACGTTCAATGTACAAAAAAGTAAATGACGATGACTTGCAAGCAATTGAATATCAAATGCAACTAAGAGAAAAAATTAAAAATAAGCTAAGAACTGGAGACAATTAATGAGCAGAAAAAGAATGTCAGATAAGTCACTCGTAAGTACAATCGATGAAGATGAACTTCAAACAGATGATGTTGCGGGAGACGATCTTTTTAGCGAACCTGAAACTATTACTGCCGGTTCAATGGATGTCGTTATCGGCAAGACTTCTTCCATAGATGATGAAATGTTTATGGATTCAGAAGATGAAGAATCTGATGAAACGGCTGAAGTCGGTGTTCCCAAAGGTGTTTCGCTTGATGATCCGGTCAGAATGTATTTAAGAGAAATCGGCAGAATTAAACTTTTAACTGCTGATGAAGAAATTGATTTAGCAAGAAAAATTATCCAGGGCGGAAATGTCGGCGCTATTGCAAAAAGAAAACTCGTTCAGGCAAACCTGAGACTTGTTGTAAGTATCGCTAAAAAATATGTAGGCAGAGGTATGCTTTTCCTTGATTTGATTCAGGAAGGAAATCTGGGACTTATCAGAGCCGCTGAAAAATTTGACCACGAACGGGGTTATAAATTCTCAACTTACGCAACGTGGTGGATTAGACAGGCTATCACCAGAGCAATCGCAGACCAGGCAAGAACTATCAGAATCCCTGTTCACATGGTTGAAACAATTAACAAACTTAAAAAAGTTACAAGAAAACTCGCACAAGAGCTTTCCAGAAAGCCGACCGAAGAAGAACTTGCTCAGGAAATGAATATTTCAATTTCAAAACTGAGAGAAATTATAAAAGTCGCACAAGAACCGCTTTCTCTTGAAACTCCTATCGGTAAAGAAGAAGATTCAAGGCTCGGTGATTTTATAGAAGACAAAGACGCAGATGCTCCCGTAAAAACAGTTGCTCATGAACTTTTAAGAGAAGATCTGGCAGAAGTTTTAAGCGGTCTTTCACCGAGAGAAAGAGATGTTTTGAGACTCAGATTCGGTATGGATGACGGAAGACAAAGAACTCTGGAAGAAGTCGGACAGCTTTTCGGTGTAACAAGAGAACGTATCAGACAGATTGAAGCAAAAGCTCTGAGAAAACTCAGACATCCGAACAGAAGTAAACGCCTCAGAGAATATGTTGAGGTTTAAATCCAGAAAATAGCTTAAAACAATAAAAACGGCATGCAAAAACATGCCGTTTTTTGTATTCACAGCATTTTTAATCGATTAAGTTAAACAAATGATACAACAATATATTTATGGTGTATAATTTAGTGAGTACCGGTTTGGTACAGTCTGTCCAACCATCACGGGACACAAAATTGTTTAAACCGCATGGTTAAAGAGTTTAGAAAACGGAAGAATTATGTTACAAGAAGCCACAAAAATTATACAATCAGCATTTCACGATAGTTTTATAAAAAGGTTGAGTCTTTATCTTCACGACTGTGTACGCGAAGAAGTTCAAAGCTCAACATTTAGAAATCTTAAGCAGGACAAGGATAATAAGTGGATTTTTTTGCAGGGCGACGAAAAGCTGTTTACCAACTTTGATACTCCTCTTGCTCTTGACGGCTCGGACAGCAGCCTTACAGAACTGATGATACAAAGCGAATTGAGCCAGAAGGACAAATATCTGATATACGGTTACTTGTTTCTTGTCGGAAGCAACTCAAAATCCCGCAGAAAAAACGAATTTTTAACCCCGCTTTTGTACATGCCGTGCCGGCTTGAACGTGACGGTGTTAATATAAAATGTATTTTGCAGGATGAATTGCTATCGCTGAATACGGGAGCTTTAACGGCACTAATGCGGAAAACTGACGATGAAGACGAAATGGAACACATGCTGGACGGACTTCTCGAGGTTGTACCTGATTTACCGCTGACTGAAGAAAAGCTGAATATCTTTTTAACAACTTTAAAATCACTACTGCCCGATCTTGAAATAAGTCTGAATCATGAAGAAGACGAGTCGGAAAACTATGTAGAGCGTGACGCTGAGGATTTTTATTCAGCACAAAAGATAAATTTTGACAATATAGACGAGTTTACGGAGGATATTCATTCATCAAAACCGTCTTACAAACTTGCAAAAGTGGCTTTGACCGGTCAAAGTGCAATTATACTAACAAAAAGACCGTCGATTACCGCAGGAGTTTTGCATGAATTAACGCAAATTGCGGAAAAACCCAGCGGAATATTCAGAGAAACCGCTCTTTCTGTAGTAAATGAGGAATATTTGCGAGGAGTGGGTAAACTTTTTGACAAACCGTCAAAATCCCAAAAGCAAGAGAAAGACTTTTTCCCGGTAACTCCTCTTTCTTTAAGTGATTCGCAAGAAGATGTCATAAGAAAAATTGAATCAAATCCGCTGGTTGCGGTATACGGACCTCCGGGTACAGGAAAATCGCAGACGATTGTGAATCTTGTCGCACATTTAATTGCAAACGGAAAAACAGTTTTAGTTGCCTCCAGGATGGATAAAGCGGTTGATGTTGTAGCTGAACGTCTTAACGAGCTTGGCGCGCCTTTCCTTGCGCTTCGCGCAGGCAGACTGAATTACCAGAAGCAGCTCAGCTTCAAACTGCAAGATTTGCTGTCTGGAAAAGTTGATATTGATACGGGTTACGAGCAGGCAATCCTAGTGGACACAGATGATATGCGCTCGCTTTTAAATTCCATAAAAGAACTGGAAGCAAAATGCGAAAAGATTATTGCTTTTGAAAACGACTGGCGGCGGGTTATTGAGGATAAATCTAAACTGGAGCAAACACTCGGAAAAAATCTTTTTATAACAAAGCGGCTTCAGAAAGATGAAATCGACACGGTAAAAAAACTTCTCGATAATATTGAAAAAAATATTGAAAAAAGGAGCTTTTTGAGCGGTTTTTCTAATTCTATGAACACAATGAAACTCAAAAAGATTTTGAATCTTCCAAACCTTGCACTGCATGAGGAATCTTTGTACAGGCTCTCTCAGGAACTTAAGGTTTCTGAATTGGATTGCGAGGCAAGGATTATAGAGACAAGAATCCATAAAATCGGTAACATACACCAGCTTCTTACGCAAATCAAAGAGCTTAAAAAGAAACAGAAAGTTCTTGCAGTCGATATACTCAAACGCCAGAGAAGGGAAGCGCTCAAAGGGCTTTTAAGAGATCAGATTAAAAGACAGAGACTGATTGTTCATACAAAATCGCTGGTTGAGCGTAAACGCAATCTCCAGAACAGAATCCTTGAGTATGAAGATTTTAAACCGCTGCTTGAGGCGTTTCCATGCTGGTGTGTTACGACTTATGCAATTTCAGGCTCACTGCCGATGAAGCCGGGACTGTTTGATGTTGCGATAATAGATGAGGCTTCACAGTGCGACATAGCAAGCTGTTTCCCGATTTTGTTCAGAGCAAAACGCGCTGTAATTGTCGGGGATGATAAGCAGCTTCCGCATTTATCTTTCCTTGAAAAAGCGAAAGAACAATCTTTCTTAAGTCAGTATGAAATTCCTGATAAGTACCAGCTTATGTGGCGTTTCAGAACAAATTCAATGTTTGATTTAGCTAACTACTATTCAATGAACCCCGTGCTTCTTGATGAGCATTTCAGAAGTTATTACCCGATAATTCAGTTCAGTAATGAGGAATTTTACGGCAACAGAATACGTATTATGACAAAGGACGCAGGTACAAATGACGTTCTTGAGCTGCATATTGTCAAAGACGGCAGGGTAGACAGCGATTGTACGAGGAATATGCCGGAAGTTGAGGCTGTTTTGAGAAGAATACAGGAACTTATACTTGCAGACGAAGGCAACGACGACCATCCGGTAAGTATCGGTGTTATTTCACCGTTTAGGGGGCAAGTTGACCTTATTCAAAAAGCAATTTCGCAGGTCTTGACAGAAACGACAATCCGCAAACATCAAATTGATGTCGGTACCGCGCATACATTTCAGGGCGATGAAAGGGACGTTATGATTCTGTCATGGGCTGTTGCAGATAACAGCTACGTTCAGAGCCTTACGTTTATGCAGAAACCAAACCTCTTTAATGTTGCAATAACAAGAGCACGCAAAAAGCTGATATGTTTTCTTTCAAGAGATCCGAAACTTTTGCCGCAAGGGCTTTTAAAGGATTACATTGAATACATTGACAGATATATCAATCAGGCAAAAACCGATGAATTTCAAAAAAATGTGTACAAAAACGATTTTGAAAGAACAGTAGCTGAAGCCTTTATTATGGAAGGTTTTGATGTCAGAGCCGGCGTTGAGGCAGCCGGGGTGGTAACAGACCTTTTGATAAAAGACGAGTACGGCAGCGAACTGGAGTTGGAGTGTGACGGGGCAGAAGACAGCGTAAAAACAGGCATGCCCGACACAAAAAAACAGACGATTCTTGAACGCGCAGGCTATCGGGTTGAACGAGTATCCGTTCGTGAATGGTCACATAGCTCTGCAGCCTGCATTGACAGAATTAAGCAAACCTTAAACAGCCTGCAAAAATGAGGCAATGTATGGATAAGATTAAAAAAGTAATGCTTTGCGGACTCGGTGCAATCGGAACGATTTATGCATTGAAGCTTAATGAAGTCTGTGACTTTAAGGTTATTGCAGATGACTCACGCCGTCTTAGATACGAACAAAACCCTACGATTTTTAACGGCAAAGCCTGCAAATTTAATTATGCAGGTCCGGAAGACTGTGCTGATTTAATTATAATTGCAACAAAAAACAACGGTTTTTTACGGGCAGTCGAGTCCATAAAACCTTTTGTTAACGATTCTACACTCATTTTGTCATTGTTAAACGGTATTGAAAGCGAAGATATCCTGAGAAAAGAGTTCGGAGACGAGAAGGTGCTTGATTCGTATTTTGTCGGGCATACAAGTACAAGGCTCGACAGAAATATTACATTTGACGGAGTTGGTAAAATTGTTTTTGGCGAAAAAGAAAATAAAGTTTTGTCAAAGCGGGTTTTGTTGATTAAAGAACTTTTTGACCGAGCAGGCATTTCTTATGAAATCCCGGAGGATATGGATTATTCCCGATGGTACAAGTTTATGATAAATGTCGGCACCAATCAGGCATCAGCAGTTTTAACGGCACCCTACAAGCTTTTTCAGGAATCAAAGCCTGCTATGGATTTTGCAAAGAATTTGATGAAGGAGGCAGAAATGCTTGCAAAACTTGAGGGAGTCAAAAATGCAGAAAAAATGCTGCCTGAGGCTGTACAGACGATAATGTCTATGCTGCCGGAGACAAAAACGTCAATGCTGCAGGATATTGAAGCCAAAAGACCGACAGAAGCAGACATTTTTGCAGGCACAATAATAAAACTTGCAGAAAAGTATTCAGTTGATGTACCGTATAACAGGGTAGTCTACGATATTATTAAAGCAAAAGAATCTGCATTTTAGCTGGCTACAACATGAAGAATATGCTGCTACATATTTTGAACTTGCTTGCTGTCACTTTCAATGGAGTCTTTAAGCATCTTTTTAACAATATCGCCCTGCGTGTCAAGCATTTTGACGACAGTTTCAATATTTCTTACTTTATTGGATAAAATAGAATCCGCATTTGCAACGATTTGACCGGAAATATTCTGATAAGCGGCAAGAGCTGCTGATGTGGTACCTTGCAAAAGGTTACCTGCAACTGTAGCACCAAGTCCGAACACACCCATATAAGGTGCCATTGCTTGCACAACGCCGGCTACACCGGATACAACACCTGCAGTCGGAAGAACCCAGCTTGTTCCGGGTACACCAAATCCCGACGCAACTCCGGCACCGTAAGCAGCTGCGTTTACACCGACAGAGCCTCCTATGTTTGCAGCATCGTAGAGACCTGACGCACCTCCTGTAGCTATTCCGCTTTCAGAGCCGAACCCCCATGTTATCGGGGCAGCTCCTGACGGAAACCCGGGGTAGTTGCCAAGCCCGGTTATACCAAATGCCGCACTTCCGCTGTCAAGGATAGAGTTGCCGCCGCTAATCGGAGACCAATATGATGTTCCTGGGATGTTCATCGTTGTATTGCCGCCCATAACAGGCATGAATGCACTTGGTGCAATAAGTCTTGCTATTTGCCACAGAAAACTTCCGGCTGTACCAAAACCGGCGCCGTCCAGAGCTGAACCGCTGACTGTTATGTCGCGCAGTCTGTCATAAGTTTCAAACAACTGTGCTTTGGCATCTGAACTTGCCGTTCCGAATTTGTTTGCTATTACAAGATATCCGTCATTTTTGTAAGACATATTGACCTCGCATATCTAAAAGACCGGGATTACTGGAATGTTTTAAATACATTATCAATGTTTGAATCAATAACTTTTTTAACTGATTCCAGCTCTGTTTGGAGAGCCTGCTGCTCTGTATCAAGCTGCGCAAGACGGAGTTCAAGCGTTCTGTCTTGTTCCTGAAGCTCCTGTGTTTTTGCGTTTATATCAGCAACTTCTTTGTCATAAAGTTCTTTGTCATAGTTGTACTGATTCATTGCAGCATCGTAAGCTGCATCATCGTATTCCGAGGACGGAGTGAGATTATAGCTGTGAGAGCCTTCGTCGTCTGTCCAATAAATTGATGTATAAATACCTTCTTCACTTTTACCCAGTGTAGCATTCGTAATAGTTTGATACTGTTGTTCCGTTCCTGATATCATAGAAAACATATCAATAGTCTGATTCGTCTGTACATCAGGGTTAAAACCGGTTTGAGTTGCGTTTATGTAGTAAGTTGCGCCTGTAGCCGGGTTTGTGTAACGGTAATATGTATCGTCAGTGCTGTTTTCGTACTCGGTAGAACCAAGTTCATTAAAAGCATTTACATAGGTTTCACTAAGCGGGGTTATAGGTCCGTTAAGAGTGAATTGCGTGCCGTTTGAAAGATTCATCTTGTAGGTATCGCCGTCTTTTATAACAGAAACCTCTTGATTCGTCATTGCGCCATACTGCGGCACCGTTACGTTTCTGCGAATATTGACAGTATAAGTCTGAGGATCTGTGCCTTCATTTGCGGTTATTTCTTCTATTGTTGCGTTTCCGTCTGAACTTGTTGCATCCGAGAAGGTGTAGTTGCTGGTTTTATAATTTGTCTGGTCAGGAGGTGTCGGAACTTCAAGCGTCAACAATCTTCTGAAAAGATTTGCACTCTGGTTCGCAAGTGCTGTACGCTGCTGGTTTACCTGTTGACCTTCGTATTCTACATTTGTTTTTCTTGCCTGGATACCTAAATATCTGGCTTGAGAAGCTGCCATACCCATATTTGTGTCTCCGTATTAATTAACTTCCTATTTTGTATTTAATGACGTTTGTAAATTAGTCAATATTTCTCGTATTTTATATTAATTAATGTTACTTTCCTATTATATCCGCTTTTTCAGGGGTTTTAAAGTTTTTTGGTTTAAAATCATACAGACAATGTAGTTTTTTACTTATAAAGGTTTGGTTATAGAAATATTTCTTTTTAAGCCGGAAAATAGGTTTATTCATTTTTGAATGTAACATTTTGTTTCAATTTTTTTATTTTTGGTGAAATTTAATTAAAGAAAACGGAAAAGAATGCCGATAAATAACATAGAACGAACGATTTATTATGATTTTATAAATCAACAGGGAAGCAGCCCGATAACGGCTAAAGCAGACGAAAAGTAAAGAATTATTAAAAAATTTTTGTACATAGGCAATAAATCAACGTTCAATGTTTTTATAGTTATGTAGACCCGTAAAGGAGCAAGTAAGTGTTACAAAGTGCAATTCAGTACAATCTGCAGAATATGCTGAACTTCATAGGGTATATGATTTCTTACCTTAAGAGAAATAACCCTGTAGTTGTAATAGCTAATATGTTTGCTGAAATTCTTAAAAATTACCTTACTATGGGTAAAAAGCTTAAAATGGCAAAATATAGAGTTAATTACCAGATGTACAAACTTGAGCAGATGGAAAAGCTGATTGCAGAAAACAACGAACATGTTTTCCTCTACGGAAACAAATTCAATACTACAAGATAATCCAAAAAGGATTGTGTGAAAGTCAAAAAAACTAGATAAGGGTGGTCCAAAATGGGATTGGCAATAGCTCAAATGCGAGTGATGTACCTCACTGCATACAGGCTCGATCTTGAATACAAAGAACATCTTGTTGCCGAAGCTAAGATGAATCTGTCAAAAACTGTCTCTGATTTGCTGAACGTCGGGTCTGATTTGGACTCTGACGACCCGCTGGTCAAAAAGCTTGAGGCACGAAAAGAGCGGCTTCATATTATGGAAAAGGAACTTGACTTGCAAATGCAGCACTACAAGGAAAAAATCCAGATGATTAATACTGAGCTTGAATCTTGTGAACAAATGCTCGAAAAGAATATTGAACGCTCGTTTAAATACTAAGAGGCTGCCATAACTCTATAAATTTAAACGGGTTTTTAAAAAGACTCCTCTTTTTTCTTGTCGGAGTCTTTTTTGTGTGTTTAAACATATAATAATAAAAAGCCCCGGAAAAACCGGAGCTTTTTTGTAAATAAGTGATACTAGTCTTTTGCGTGACCTGCAGTACCAAGAACATCAACCATTTTGTGTTTAACCATTTCCTTAACAGCAGTTCTGCCGGGACCCATATATTCTCTGGGGTCAAATTTTTCAGGATGTTCAACAAAGAACTCTCTGATAGTTGATGTCATAGCAAGTCTCAAATCTGTATCGATGTTGATTTTTGCAACACCGTGTTTTGAAGCATAGTTAAGCATATCTTCCGGAACGCCTTGAGCATCAGGGAGGTTGCCGCCAAATTTATTGCATTTTGCAACGAACTCAGCAGGAACTGATGAAGATCCGTGAAGAACAAGCGGATAATCATAACCAACAGCTTCGTTAACAGCTTTTTTGATTGCAGCAAGTCTTTCAAAGTCAAGTTTAGCTTCGCCTTTGAATTTGTATGCGCCGTGAGATGTTCCGATAGCTACAGCCAACGAATCACAGCCTGTTTCTTTAACAAATCTTGCAGCTTCTTCCGGATCTGTGTAAGTTGAATCTTTTGCGTGAACTTTTACATCATCTTCAACACCTGCCAGTTTTCCGAGTTCGGCTTCAACTGAAACTCCGCGCGGATGAGCATAGTCAACAACCTGTTTTGTTAACTTAATGTTTTCTTCAAGCGGGAATCTTGAACCGTCAATCATAACAGATGAAAAACCACCGTCAATACAAGCTTTGCAGATTTCAAAATCGGCACCGTGGTCAAGGTGTAATGCAATCGGTACAGTTGTTGTAGCAAGAGCAGCTTCAACAAGTTTAATCAGATAAGTCTGATTTGCATATTTTCTTGCACCTGCAGATACTTGAAGAATAATCGGAGATTGTGTTTCTTCTGCAGCTTCTGCAATACCTTGCAAAATTTCCATGTTGTTAACGTTGTAAGCACCGATAGCATAACCGCCTGCGAGTGCTTTTTTGAACATTTCGTTTGTTCCAACTAATTTTCTTTCTGACATAGTCATGTCTCCTCTTTTTACTACTTTATATAAAAATTTTTATATAACATGCGGAAGATAACTCGCTAATAAAAATTTAGCGCAAACAAAAGTTAAGGGCAAGACCATGCATAAGTTTTCAGTCAAGTTCCGATAATATTGTCTGAGAGTGACCTCGCTTGTAAAAATGGTACACTGAGTGCGAGTGGCACCAAGTCTGTCATTTTACACTCTGACGAAGAAAAAATTAAGTATTGTTTCTGTGAGGGTGACACCATGTACTTGTTGCTTGCGCCGGTATTAAAACAAAGGTTAAACTTGTTTTATGCACCCAAGAACTCTGAAAAAACGATTAAGTATCGTTTTTTTAGAGGGAGGCTGAGTGAGAAACGAAGTTTCTCCGTGCCGTATAGTTATTTCATCGGGGTCAGTTGACTATATGAAAAAAATTGAATTAAAACAGCGGAGACATATATTGTCTCCGCCGCTTCGCACTCAATTAAAATCTATTTTTTTGATGTTTTTGTATCGTTAGAATGCTTTTTGGTTTTTGTTGCCGGTTTTTTAGCTGCATCTTTTGTATGTGCAGGCTGCTTTTTCATACCTTTTTCCATTTTTAACTCCTTTCAGTGCCGCTATTTTTCATTTTTGGCACAAAAAAAGTATAACAGCACCAGCAGAAGCGAAAATCCCCGTTTTTGGGAATAAGTATTGCACTTTGGGGCTAATTTTTTTTGTTGTGCGTTTATATTATATAAAATACAAAAAGCCGCCGCCTCCGAGTGGAGACGCCGGCTTTTTATTTTTTTTACAGTTATACAGAAGCCAGTGCAGCTTCTCTTTCGAGTTTCAGAGTCTGGGTTGTTATATCGCAGACTTCAGAAGGACCCCAGTATTGAATTGAACCGGGGAACATGTACTCATCATTCATTGCCCAGTTTTCGCGGTTTGCCTCGAGTTTTTTAAAGACAGGTCCGTCGAGTTTAACAAGGGCTTTTTGGATAACGGGTTTGAAATGACCGTGTCGTTTTTCCATATTCATCATCATTGTAAGTGGAACACCGCCTGCGACCCATTCTGTTGACGGCGCAGTAAGATTTCTTACTGATGAAAGGTATCCTGTCAATCCTGACTGAATCAGCGCGTAAGCATTAAAACCTAAAGCATAGCAGTAGTTTGCGTCGAAGTTCGACGGGAATGCGCAGCGTCCTTCATAGCCGAAGAAGTGGCACTGGTCGGAAAATTTACCCATAAATTCGCCTTGTGCCTTCATTTCATCGAGTTTTACTTTAATCATTTCAATAAGAAGTTTTTCTGTTTCAATTTTTGAAACCTGAACATTTCCGTGCGGGTCTCTGTCCATAAGCAGTTGAGCCTTAATCAAAACAGGCAGAGATTCAAACACTTTTGCGTTTTCTTCATCCAGTCTGCTTTCGATAAAGTTAAATCTGTCAGCCGGAACTGTAAGTTTGTTGTAAGACGCGTCCTGCTCAAGTGTTGACATAACGTCATTCAGGTTTGCAATCATTGTCTTCATTTCCGGGATAAACTCAATCAATCCCTCGGGAATCAGTGCAACCCCAAAGTTTTTGCCGGCATTTGCACGTCTTGCAATAACGTCAGCCATATAGTCCACAATCTGTTTTAAGGACATATTTTTTTGTTCAACTTCTTCTGAGATAAGTGTAATGTTGGGCTGAGTTTGAAGTGCAACTTCAAGAGCAACGTGAGTAGCACTTCTTCCCATAACCTTTACAAAATGCCAGTATTTTTTTGCTGAATTTACGTCTCTTTGAATATTACCGACAAGCTCTGCGTAAGTTTTTGTTGCTGTATCAAAGCCGAAAGAAATTTCAATCTGTTCGTTTTTCAAGTCGCCGTCAATTGTTTTCGGGCATCCGATAACCTGAATGCCTGCGCCTTTTTGAACAAACCATTCAGCCAGCATTGCTGCGTTTGTATTTGAGTCATCTCCGCCAATGATTACTATACCGGAGATGTTAAGCTTTCTGCAATTTTCAAGAGATTTTTCAAATTGTTCTTCTGTTTCAAGTTTTGTTCTTCCGGAGCCGATTATATCAAAACCGCCGGTATTTCTGTATGCGTCAATGATTTCATCTGTGAACTCGATGTACTGACCGTCAATAATACCTGAAGGACCACCTAAAAATCCGTATAATTTGCTCGAAGGGTTAGCCTGTTTCAGCGCATCGTATAAACCGGCAACTACATTGTGTCCGCCGGGAGCCTGACCGCCGGAGAGAATAACACCGACATTTCTTGCAGCAAAAGTCTGCTCTGTGCCTGATTTAAAAGTGACCGTACATTTTCCGTATGTGTTTGGGAACAGTTTTTTTATGTCAGCCTGATCTTTTACACATTCTGTCTTTTCGCCTTCAACGACTTCAATGCTTTTGATTCCGGCTGCGAGTGTAGCGGGAAGAACCGGTTTGAAGCCCAATCTGGCTTTTTGCAATGGTGAAAGTTCTTTCATAATCGTAATACCTCATGTCTCTTTAATTTATACAAATAAATTCTAGCATGAAAAATTTTTTGTGTATAATTTACTATATAAATACAAAAATGCCCGGAAAAGAGGAAAGTATGAACATTAACGAAAACTATAAAAATCTGGAAGAAAGCTATCTTTTTTCAACCGTAGCAAAAAAAGTAAACGAATTTGTGCAAAAAAATCCTGATAAAAAAGTTATAAGACTGGGTATCGGTGATGTTACGCGTCCTCTGTGCAAGGCAGTTATCGAAGCTCTCCACAAAGCTGTCGACGAGATG
Source organism: Candidatus Gastranaerophilales bacterium (assembly GCA_944326475.1). GTDB lineage: Bacteria > Cyanobacteriota > Vampirovibrionia > Gastranaerophilales > Gastranaerophilaceae > CALUPY01. Next base: position 8,704 of record CALVEC010000019.1, on the reverse strand, counting down.
GGTGTTCAGGCGACCTTTAGAGGCTACGGTCCGGAGCAAGGATACGATTTCTTAAGAAAAGCGGTTTCTGAGTATTACATGAAACGAAATGTTACGCTTGAACTTGATGAAATCTTTATCTCTGACGGTGCAAAAAGTGATATCGGAAATATTCTCGATATTTTTTCTAAAGACAACACAGTTCTCGTTCCTGACCCGGTGTATCCTGTTTATGTTGATACAAATGTAATGGCAGGCAGAAAAGTTATGTTTGCGGACGCAAACGGCGGCAACTCTTTTCTTCCGTTGCCGGACGAAAGTGTAAAAGCCGACATCATATATATTTGTTCGCCGAATAATCCGACCGGCGCTGTGTATAATAAAGAACAGCTAAAAAAATGGGTTGATTATGCACTCAAAAACGAAGCAGTTATTCTCTTTGACGCTGCATATGAGTGCTTTGTTTCCGATGATTCGCTGCCCAGAAGTATTTATGAAATTGAGGGTGCAAAAAATTGTGCAATTGAATTTTGCTCACTTTCAAAAACAGCCGGATTTACAGGCACCCGCTGCGGCTACACAATTGTACCGAAGGCTCTCGGAAAGTTAAACAAGTTCTGGCTCCGCCGCCAAACTACAAAATTTAACGGTGTTCCCTATATAATTCAACGCGGCGCGGAAGCTGTTTTCAGCGAAAAAGGTCAGCTTGAAATTAAAGAAAATATAAATTATTACAAAGAAAATGCAAAAATTATCTCTGAAACCCTTGACAAATGCGGCATCTGGCATGTCGGAGGAAAGCATTCGCCCTACATCTGGCTAAAATGCCCGAACAACATGTCATCATGGGAGTTTTTTGATTTTCTTCTTGAAAAAATCCAGGTTGTCGGAACGCCCGGTGCCGGTTTCGGTAAAAACGGAGAGGGCTACTTCCGTTTGACTTCTTTTGGTTCAAAAGAAAATACCATAGAAGCAATGGAGCGTTTTGAGAAGATATTTTCTTAGACGCAGACTCTAATCACATATCAGAGTTTGGCTGAAAATCGCATGAACAATGCAAATTTCAGCGTACTTGCTTTTGAATAAACCGGAGTCTGAAATTACATCAATATTCCTGCTATGCAGGCAGAAAGGTACGACGCCAGAGTCCCGCAGAAAAGAGCTTTAACACCAAGTTTTGCCAGATCTTTTCTTCTGTTTGGCGCAAGCTCTCCGATACCGCCGATTTGTATTGCAATAGAGCCGAGGTTTGCGAATCCGCAAAGAGCAAAACTGGCAATAATAACACTTTTAGGGCTTAACGTATCTTTCAGCATTGATAAATCAAGATATGCAATAAACTCATTAAATACAAGTTTTGTGCCCATAAGCGAACCGACAGTTCCTGCTTCTTTTAGCGGAACCCCCATTGCAAGAGAGAACAGAGAAAAAATGCTGCCCAGAATTTCTTTCAAAGATAAATGAGCAAGGTCGATACCGATAAAGTTCAGATTAAAATGAAAGGTGTTATAAAGAAAGCTTCCAATACCGCCCAAAACCCAGTCTATCATTGAAATTAAGGCAATAAGAGCAATAAGCATGGCAATAACATTTATGGAAACTTTCATACCGTCGCTAGCGCCGTGTGCTATTGCATCTATAAGGTTTACATGGTTTCTTTTTATTTCAACTTTGACTTCATTTTTTGTCTGAGATTCTTCTGTTTCGGGATAGACGATTTTTGATATAATTAATGCGCCGGGAGCAGCCATAATTGACGCCGCCAAAAGATATTCTGCAGGAATCCCCATACCTATGTACATTGCCATAACACCGCCTGCAATACAAGCCATTGAACCAGTCATGGAAGCCAGCAGTTCAGACATTGTCATTGTTGCCAGGTATGGCTTTATCATAATTTGAGCTTCAACCTGTCCGACAAACGCACTTGCTATGTTCGAGAGAGACTCAGCCCCGCTTACATTCATGATTTTGTACATAATTTTTGCAAAAAATGCAACAACACGCTGCATTATACCGTAGTAATATAAAATATTAACAAGAATCAATATAAATATAATTGTCGGAATGAGTTTTAGGGCAAAGATAAAATCTGCACCTTGACCAAAAATCTCTATCATTTTTTCAGGCTTTCCGGTTAATGCTCCAAACACAAAATTGCCGCCCATATTTGAAAAATCGAGAATTTTTTGGATAAACATACCGATTGCGTGGAAAATAGTTTTACCCAACGGGATTTTCAGGACAAATACTGCAAGTACAATCTGCAATATAAATCCGGGTATTATTGTCTTTAAACATATTGCTTTCCTGTTGTTTGAAAATGCGTATGCAATACCGAAAATCAGTAATATTCCTATAATACCCGTAAATCTTTCCATCTGTCCGTCCTAACTTTTGCGTCTTGTGTAATACAATTGTACTCAAACAAACAGAAAATTTATATAGAGAATTTATATTTGTAACAATATTAATATTTTTTATCAAAAAAAATGCGGATTTTGTTTTATTATAGGCGGAAAGGTGAAGTCATGACTAATTCCGTTTCAAACACAACTTTTCAAAATCAGACACCGTCTGCACAGGTTAAGCTATCCTCTGCGCTTGAATTTGCAAACAAAGACTTGGGCAGAGCCGCAGGAGCGCAAGGATTAAATGCAAATCCGAATTTTACCGTACCCAAAGAAAATGTTGTTTTGAATCCGCCGCAATTCTTTTACAGATTCTCTGTTAGGGAAGCCGCACATTTAGACAGTGAATTTAGTAAAAATTATATGAAAACGCTTCTGCACTCACTTCACCAAACTCCGCCCAAAAAACAAACAAATAAAAAAAAGAGTTTTCTTACAGCGGCAGCTTTTACATTAGGAGGACTTGCACTATGGTGCAAAAGGGATAAGCTGATTATGCACATAAAAAATGCCGCACGTGTTTTAACAACAAAAATTCCGTTCTTAAAAGGCTAACCCCTGCATTTAGTGCAGAGGTCAGCATATCAAGTTAAAATTTTACTTGAGGAACGGCTTTTTCAGCTTCGCTTATTTCAAAATACTCACGGGCTTTTACACCGGAAATTGCCGCAACAACGGATGTCGGAAAGGTTCTTATCTTTGCATTAAGCGCTTTTACGCTTTCATTGTAGTCCATTCTTGCTACAGTCAGACGGTTTTCAGTGCCGGCAAGTTCGTCTTGAAGTGCTGTGAAAGATTTATCAGCCTTGAGCTGCGGATATCGCTCGACGACAAGAAGAAGTCTTGATAGCGCGCCTGTCAGTTCATTGCTGCTGTTTTCAACGGCTTTAACATCGTTTTTGTTCATAGCACCTGAGAGTTTTGAGCGTGCATCTGCAATATTGGTAAACACTGTTTTTTCGTGTGCTGCGTAGCCTTTTACTGTTTCCACCAGGTTTGGAATAAGGTCATTTCTGCGTTTCAGTTGGTTTTCGACCTGCGCCCATTGACCGTTAATTTGCTCATCCATAACTTGCAGTTCGTTGTATGCACCGATAAACGAGCCGGCAATCATTACCGCAAGAAGCAGCACAACTCCTAAAATAATCCATACTGTTTTGTTCATTTTTCGCACTCCTTACATATTATTTGTGTAATCTAAAAGCTTTGTAAGAGCGTCTACAATTTCATCTGCAAACGCGATAGTCTCTTTGTCGTTCATTTTGCACTGTTTTCGTTTGTAACCGAGCAATTTTATATAAGTACTTGCCTCAAGTCCCGATATTTCCGCGAGCTTTTTTATAATATCTTCTTTTTCAGACGGTATATCTGTAAATTTTACCCTTAAAATAGCTTTAAATATGGCATTACAGGTTTTTGCAAGCGGTACAAAACTATCTTTTAATCGCTTCGGCGAATGCGCGTTTTCGAGATAAAATTGTCTGAAGCGCATAAGCAAATTTTTTGTCTCCTGTTCACACTGAAAACGGATGTTGTCAGGGTCAACGTTTAAATCTGAAATCAAATCTTCTCCGTACAAAATTCTGTGTTCCGCTTTTATATCTGCATATTCCATTGCGTATACATCCGAGGAATGAAACCATTCTTCCCTGTCCATAAAGACAGGAATTGGATTTTTCGCCTTCATCCATTTGTTTACGATTTCAGAACACGCCCGAATGTCGCTTCCGGAAAGATTTTTAACAATAACCATAACGTTCATATCTGTTTTTACAAGCTCCTGAGAATATTTCACCTTTGAACCGTACATAAAAACAGATATCAAACGTTCTTGCAAAATATTTTTCAAATTATCGATAAATTTTTCCATTACCATCCTCCTGAAGCTCCGCCGCCGCCAAAACCGCCGCCGCCCCCAAATCCGCCAAAGCCTCCGGAGGAAAAGCCGCTGCCTGAATATCCGCCGCCTAAAAACAGCGGGAAAAAACCACCTCTAATGCTGAGTGAAATAATAACTATCAGCACTAAAATAAACAGTGTATAGTCGCTTTCGCTGCTTAGCGGCGGAGGAATTGTTTCGTCGGAGTTTATAGTTGTACCGTAAGATTTTGCTATATCCGAGGCAAGGGTGTAGCTGCCTCTTAAAATTCCGTTTTCGTAGTCCCCGCGGCTGAAATAGGGGAGCATATCGTTGTCTCTTATTCGCCCGGCATGGGCGTCCGTGATTGCGCCTTCCAGCCCGTAGCCTATTTCAATTCGCATTTTTCTTTCATTAGGTGCAACAAGTATAACAGCTCCGTTATTCTTTCCTTTTGCACCGACTTTCATATTTCTGCCGATTTTGAGCGCTGTTTCTTCAATCGAGCGTCCGTCCAGAGAATTTAGTGTAACGACAGCGACATCGGAGGTTGTTTTTCTTTGCAAATCCCACAAAAATGCATTAATTTTTTCCTCAACAGCAGGTGAAATCAGATTTGCATTGTCAGCAACAAATCCGTTAAACTCTATCTTTTCACTCGCAAACACTAAATTCGTCGTAAAAAACAGAAATATAAAAAGTATTAAAATAATATTTTTTTTCATCTCAAAAAAATTATAGAGCCTTTTATATGTTTTTACAATTAGACATTTTTCGTACCAACAAAAAGCAGTCCACAAACGAAATTATGTAAAAAAATATGTTTGTAGTATATTTAACATGTCAATAAGATAATTGTAATAAAATGTAAATATTTATTGATAACTGGCAAAAAAACAGGTTTTTCGCTTTAATAGAAACAGGAATATGATAAGCTCGATAAAAAATACGGATAATACGAAATATCAGACAAAGAGGAATGTATTTAAGAAATTCCAGACCTCGGCAAATCTTCATCTGCCGGCACATGGCGGATTGAGAGAAATGCGTGTTAAATCAACAACACACAAACTCGGATTCTGGGAAAAAAGCGGGGTTATTATCGGTTCCGTTGCCGGTACTGTTTTGCCGATGATTTATTTTGCAAAACGTCAGAATGCAAAAATTTATAACCTTAATTTTGGTCTGGCAGAAATGATTACAGTCGGTGCAGGTTCTATTGCGGGCGGCGTATTGGGCGGTATTCTTTCGGATAAATCAAAAAATCATAAAAACAAAATAAACGAAGGTATTTTCCAATTCTTCAATGCGTCAGTTCCTCCGCTTGTGTTTGCCGGTTTGACAAAAATTCAGGACAAAACAAAATTTGCGAAAAATAAAATCGTAAGCGTGATTAATACGGTCGTCGGTTTAACAGGCGGTATGTTCCTCGCTGCCAAAATCTCAAATCTTGTTATAGATCCTCATGACAAAGTTCCTGACAGAAAACTGACAATGAAAGATGCAGTTGTAAATATTGATGACGCTCTTGGTGTTTTTGCTCTTGCAAAATTCCCCTTTATTGACAAGCTTCATCCGGAAAAAGTCCTTCCCGCAATTTATGCATGGTGCGGATACAGAGCCGGACAAAGCAACTAATCTGGTGTATTAAATCTTACAGTGTCTGTTTTATCTTTTATTCTATCCTTGTTTATTTTGGGATAAACATTATACGAAGCTGTTAATTTTTTGTAACTTTTATCTGCAGACTAGCAAAAAAAATATTTACAAATTTTATACCCATACAGACAGGAGGAAAAAATGAAAATAAACAGTAATCAGTATAACTATCAAAAATCGTTTGGCGCTAAATTAAAAATTAATTCGCCGGAGATTAAAACATTATTTGCACAAGAATTATCAATCAAAGATGATCCTAAGACCAAAGATCTCAGTTTAAAGAACCTAAGAGAAAATATCGAAAAATTCAAAATTTTACATCCAAATCAAGTGATTGAACTTTCATTAAGACCTACTAGTTACAATGAAGAAGTCTTGGATGTATTTAATCCTCAATCTATGCACATAAGGAGCTTTCCGTTTAAGACAGGTAATAATGTAATACAAAATACTTTTGATAAAGTTTTTGAATTTCTTGTCGGAAAAGAGTCTAATGATTTTTGGACTGACGAACTTACAAAAGATTTATTTGTAAAATAAGGAAATAATCTTCAATTTACAATTTAAGCTGCTTATTTTGCAAAAAAATATTTAGTAAGTAGGGTGCAATAAAATGCACCCTACTGTTTTGTGGTATTGCTATTACTGTCGGAATATATTTTAAGTTACCAAAACCTGTCTTTTTGCTGCTGTAATTTTAAATTTAGCACAGCCTGCCAGATAATTACCGAAACATTTTTGTTGAGGTAAATTAAAAGGACTCTGTTGAGCAATGGATGGAGATGATAAAAAAACAATATTGTATTAATTAAAACAGCAAAAAAATATTCAGGAGTTTTAAACTGTAGTAAAGAATATAAAAAGGACATTTATGAATATGATAAATAATTCAAATTTATCGTTTAAAGGATATGATAACATATTTGCAGCAAGACATAAAAACGCTGATGGCGAAGTGTATGCAATTACTATGCGTTTAAACAATTTAGGTGAAAAGGATTTAGATAGATTTGAACACGTAATTGATAAAAATTCTGATGACAAACTTTTAGCAATTCATTATGAAAATATAAAAAATAAAATTCCGGGTTGCCCGGAGGGGATTTCCTTTATAAATGTAAATGATTTTCCACTAATTCTGGATAAAAAAGAGTTAAAAAACGCTGATTTTTCAACGATAAAAGAAGTGGAAAAAGTATCAATACCGTTAAGTCAAAATGTTGTAGATTTATTAAAAAGAGTTGCTCAAGAAAATTCTGCACTAAGAGATAGTTCGTTGGCTACATATACAGCAATTGATAAAACAATTGATTCAATATGCGGAAAGTTTGTTGATGTTCCCGGATTTAAGAATATAGCAACTCAGATAATTATGAAAGATAATTATAGTCATGGAGATGTTAATGTGATTCGAGATACTGCTAAAACTATTATTGAAGCAATTACCAACAAGCTGTTTAAATACTTTAAATAAAAAAAGTATTTAGGTTGTGCATATGTGCCCAACAATACAATTGGACATTAATCGGACTCGGAATTTTCTAGCCTAATTTGAAAATATTCTTTGTAATTTTTAAATCCTAATAATGTCCGATTCCTGGCTGTTTTAGAACACTGCGTCAGGAAACATCCAACCTGTACAAATTGGCTAAAAGTCTATAGTTATAAGATTCAGAAACGAGTTCAGAGCCTGCCCTGAATTTATTATAAATAAACAGTCTATTTGATTATTTTTGACATAGAGTCTGAGTATTACAGTATCGAACAAATATCTTGATAAGTCGTTAAAATTCTCAATATTCTCAGTGTTTTGTTATCAATAATTCTATAAATTATCAAATAAATTTTTTTTAATAACATAAAATCTAACATCCAAATATGTAAAATCGTCTCTTGATTTACCAAGATAAGGGTATTTACATAAAGTTCTAAATGTTTTGTAGAATAATTTTACAAATCTTGTTGCTGCAATTTTATTATCTTTGGCTATATAATCTGCAATTATTTCAATATCGTTATATGCTTTACTTGTAATTTCAAGTTTTAAATCATTCATATTTTTTAATCAATTTTTCCATAGCTGAATGCCCGTCTAAAATTCCTGTATCGTTCCAGCCTTCCTCAATCTCTTTATTTAACTGCGCAATTCTTTCCTGAGACATTTTATCCCGGGAAGCCATCATTCTTAAAGCTTCTCTGATGACTTCGCTTACGGAATTATATAACCCGGATGCGACTTTATCCTGTACGAATTTTTCTAATGTCGGTGTTAAAGATACGTTCATAAAATACCCCATTTATAACAATATATATCTTAATAATAGCAAAGATTGTTATAAATATCAATTGTATAAATAAATTTTCTAATAAATTGATTTAACATATACTACGAGCTGAAAAACATGCCCCGGATTGGACTCGCAACGGCAATCTAGGCGAAGAATGAGCCGTAGAGTGCCTGAGTGCTGGGTGATTTGCGAATGCAAATTGACCAGTAAACCGCAGATGTAGTAAACTTGTTTGCATACAGATGCGAGTGAGACGGATTTTCTGCAGGGCGTAGTCGAGTCCGAAGGACGAGCGAGCCCATAACATCTCAAGCTCCGTTGTAAAAGAACAACCAGTTCAGGAATATTTGACAACCAGTTCAAGAATTTTATTTTTAGCAAATTTCGACTATATATTTAAAACACAGCCCTATTGGTTCCCAAAAATCAAAATCCTGCAATGTCTGTCAAACCATAGTTACGAAAGACCTTATAGTAGAAAAAGTTTATAATTTGCAGGAATTTTTAAG
>CALVEC010000018.1 GCA_944326475.1 Candidatus Gastranaerophilales bacterium | reverse complement strand
TACCGCGTTTGGAGCCAAACTTTATCTGAAACGCAAGCTCAACGCTTGCTCAGCCAGCTGGGCTACAGGCACGTATATTTAATTGTCATTACCGCGTTTGGAGCCAAACTTTATCTGAAACGCAAGCTCAACGCTTGCTCAGCCAGCTGGGCTACAGGCACGTATAAAATCATAATACCTGCTAAAAAAAAATTATCAAGTAATATATAAATATGCTGTTACTTTTTAACCACTCTCCCAAAGAGAGAGGGTCTGTTCGATTGTTCTGTTCCCTCTCAGAGTTCTTGCCAAAGAATGGGTGGAACAAAAAGCTATAATCGTATTTTTTAGCTTTTAACTTAATTCCGCCTTTTTCGCTGAACGCCGCGCCGGTAAGATGCTGAAATCCTCGTCTTGGATTATTGGCGTTCACAAGGTTTTGCACTCCGCTTTGATTTGCTTTGCAAATCCCGCGTCGTCAACCTTGCTCACAAGGGGCGTTCCCTCCGGTCAGCCGTCCGACCTTGTCACTATTTACAGACCATTGCAATTATGCCTGCTTGGCGTAAAGTCGTGACGCCATTTTTCAGGCTTCGCCCCAGCTCAGCCGAAAAAGAAGGCAAATCCGCCAGCATGACAGTTCGTTTTATGAGAAAAATCCGACATGCCTGCCTCTCTGCATAATTTGACAAATTTGATATTTTGTCTGATATAATATTCTCTTATAGGAGAAAATCAATGATTATAAAAATATTTCCGACAGGTATTTTTGGCGAAAACACATACCTTTTGGTTGACGAAGAAACGAAAGAGGCAATTATTATCGATGGAGGCAGCAATTTTGACATTATAAACGATGAAATTGAAAAGCTGCATGCGACTCTAAAGTATATTTTGAATACTCATGCGCATTTTGACCATATTATAGAAGAAAAAGACATTCAGGACAGAACGGGTGTTCCTGTTTATGTGCACGAAGATGACAAGCTTCTGCTGGAGAGTCTTAATGTACAAACTGCGGCTCTCGGTATACCGGATGTGCTTCCGCCTGCTAATGTGATTACATTTAACGAAAACAGCGACTTAAGGCTCGGCGGCAAAAAAATCAAAATCATCCACACCCCCGGTCATACGCAGGGAAGCTGCTGCTTTTTGATAGGCAACGATTTGTTTTCGGGCGATACGCTTTTTTACGGCTCTGTCGGAAGAACAGACTTAGCCGGCGGAAATTTTAAGCAGCTTCAAAACTCTATTGTTAATAAGCTGTTTACACTTGATGATAATATCAATGTTTACCCCGGACACGACGCCAAAACGACCATAGGATACGAAAAAAAATATAACTTGCCTTTTGGCAGCGACAAGTCATAATACTCCAAAAAGATTACAACATTAAACCGTATATATGTTAGTATATTATTGGTAAATAATAAGGAGAGTATGGAATGTTTACATTAACAGGTATGGCTGGTGTAGTTGCTTTCGCAGTTCTGTTTATCGGCGGTGTTTTGTATATGACATATGCAAATGTAGTACGCTGTAAAAACAATGTTATGGAAGCCTTATCAGGTATTGATGTACAGCTTAAAAAACGCCACGACCTTGTTCCGAATATTTTGACTATCGCAAAAAAATTCATGGAACATGAAAAAGAAATTTTTGAGAGAATTACTGAACTCAGATCGCAGGCAATGCAGTCACGTTCCGGTTCAAAAGAAAAGTTTGCTGCAGAGGCAAAATTGGACAATCTTATGAGTCAGCTTATGGTTAATGTGGAAAATTATCCGCAATTGAAATCAGATTCGACAATGATGCATGCAATGACGACTTACAACGAAGTTGAAGAACACATTGCGGCAGCAAGAAGATTTTACAACTCTGCGTTGACTCAGGTCAGAAACGCTGTTCAAATTTTCCCCGGCTCGCTGTTTGCCGGCTGTGCTGCGGAAGTTATGGGTTACAGCTATTTTGAAACCGATGCTGCAAGCAGAGAACCTGTTTCCGCAAGCCAATATCTATAAAAACTGGTAATTAATTATGGAAGAAAACGCCCAAAAAGGTGTAGAACTCATAAAAACTCTGCGAACTCCGGAGTTTGCAGAGTTTTTTAACAAAGAAATGGAGCCTGTGCTCCAAAAAATAGAAACACTGAGAAACAAATTCGTCAGTGTTTATTATTCAACTATTGTGCTGTCAGCAATAATTGCTGTCGGCATATACCTGCTTACGAAAAGTTATCTGGGGGTATTTGCGGCGCTGTTTATTGTAATGGTCGTAAAAAAATATGTAAGGTGTGTTTACGCATTGAACGCAAAATCCCGTGTAATGGGGAAACTGCTTTCTTTCTGGGGGGATTTTTCGTGCGAAACGCCGAATGTGAAAGATTTAATCTGGAAATGGCTTGCGGAACTCTCGTTTGACTATACGGATACGGGTATTTATGAATCAAAAGAGACAAAACGCACCTATTTTGACAATAATGACTACATAGCAAGCCCCCACGGTCAGTATGTAAAATCGTTGCGGCTGCTTCCGTCGTTCAACCGCTGCTACGCTTTTGAGGTAATAGACGGGATTTATAAAGGCTTGAATCTTACCATCCGCACACTCAGGCTCGATTATGTGTCATTTACAAAAAATTTCATAACCGTAGGTCCTCTGAAACTCGGACGCAGAACGATAAACAAAATATTTAACGGCGTTTTTATTTCCTGCAACATTGCTAAAAAGACTTCCGGTCGTGTGGTTATTAAGAAGAAAAAGAGCTGGCTGAACCAGTTTGAAAACTTAAACCTGCCGCCTGCGGTATCTCTTGAAGACCCGATATTTGAGGAGGTTTTCGAGGTTTATGCCGATGATATTTCTGATGCAAAAAATATTTTAACCATACCGATATTGCAGAGATTTATATTTATTGCAAAGCAAAAGGGCAAGTTTGATGTTGTATGTTCGTTTGAAAACGGAATGATGAATCTTGCTTTGCAAAAGAAGGGCAAGTGGTTTGATGTAAGCTTGTTTAAGTCGGCAAACACTATAAAAAATTATCGAAAATTACTTATGGACCTCGGCAAAGTGCTGACGGTTGTAGATACAATGAAGGCAGAACAAGATATAGGTATGTGATGGAAGAAACAAATAATGTCCCGAAAAGCGTTGAAGTAATGCGAAAGATAAGCTCAAAAGAGTTTAGTAATTATTTCTACAAAAATATTCATCCGAAAGTTGTGGGTTATGAAAGATGGCGTCCGGCAATTTATGTTTTGGATACAATTTTGACGGTGATTGCTGTAATTTTAATGGTGTCAAGACTGTTTGAAATAAAAAATATGGATGTCATGATGGTACTGCTTACGATTTTGATTGTCGGTCTGATTCTTAAAATCGTAACACCTTCTATGAAAAAACTGCAGCAGCAGATGAAATACGAGACCCTGCCATTGCTTTTAAACTTTATCGGAAGCGACTTTGTCATAAGAGACTACGGCGTAAACAAAACCTCCGGAAATCCTTATGCAGACAGGCTAAAAGATGTGTTTACATTCCGTCTTCATGATGAAAATGCGGATTTTAAAAACTCGGAAGAAAAAGAATATGAACACACAAGACTGTTTGACTATTTTAATCGCTGCAAAATAGATGACTATATAACCGGAAAATACAATTCTCTGCCCATCTTGTTTAGAGATATTAACCTTAAGCGTGAAAGCGGCTCCGGTAAAAATCGTACTGTTACACAAATTTTTAAAGGTCTGCTTGTAAAATTTCCGATGAATAAAAAATTCAATGGTGATATTATTGTAAAAAGAGATGTAAACGTACTGATAAATTTGGGAGACAGCCAAAACAGAGTCCACCTCGAAGATCCTGTGTTTGAGAAGTATTTTGACGTGTATGCAGATGATCAGGTGGAGGCAAGGTATATTTTAACCACCGGATTTATGAACAGACTGGTAAGCATTGCGTCTAAGAACAGAAATTGCTCGGTATCCTGCAGCTTTATAGACGGGTATATGTATCTTGCGCTGGACGGTAAAGACTGGTTCGATATTGCGCCGAATAAGTCTTTTTCAGACATAGGCAACTGGCAGCGGGTGCTCGTGGACTTTATCGACGTGTTCAGAATCATCGACGAACTCAAGGTGGAACAGAATATAGGTATGTAGCAAGCCAAGTCGGATTTAGTTAATTTTCAACGAACTTCAGATATTATTACAGCAATCGACGTTTGTACAGATGCTGAAACAAGTTCAGCATGACGTGTTATTATAAGCAGGTTGCGGTAAATTAAAATTTAGCGCAACAATAATGCTTCGCTAATCGGAGATTACCAAAAGATACGGAGCTATTTTATGTTTTTTGTCAAGCCAAACGAGGGTTACAGGGGGTGTCCCCCTGTAGGGCGGAGCCGTCGGTTAGAGCTTGTTAGAACACCCGTAGCCGGTTGCCCCCTTACGGGTCACTCCCCATCCCAACCTTCCCCAAGTCGGGGAAGGAGTTCTACAAGCCTGTTTTGTTCCCTCCCCGGCTTGGGGAGGGGTAGGGTGGGGAACGGCATGATGTTAAATAAAATTTATCCGGTCTTGTGCCGGAAAATTTTCGTTTAAAGACTATACAAGCTCTTTTGTTCAGCGCCTGTTTTCTTTTCTTTGGTTCGTTTCTTTTCTTTTGCATGCGCAATTCAAAAGAAAAGAAATGAACGTTCAAAAAACTTGTTCGATACAATATTTCGGTTTGCACTCTGCATGCCGGGTTCAGCGGATTTCAACGAACTTCAGAGATTATTACAGCAATCGGCGTTTGTACAGATGCTGAAACGAGTTCAGCAAGACAGAAGTTTTTTGCGAAAAATACGATTATAGTTACATGTTCCACCCATTCTTTGACAAGAACTCTGAAAAAACGATTAAGTATCGTTTTTTTAGAGGCAGGCTAAGTGAGATACGAAGTATCTCCGTGCCGTATAATGATTGTGGAGCCCAGTGTCACTATTTACAGACCATTGCGAATATGTCTGCTTAGCGTATAGTCGTGACGCCATTTTCTTTAGCTCGCCCCAGCTCGCTAAGAAAAGAAGGCAAACCTTCCGACCTGCTGCTCCGCTCATACAGAAAGTAAATCAAACCCGAGTCTCATAACTCGCAGCCCATATTTCCGCAAAAAGCATAAATAAATTAAAGTTCTTGAAAATAACTACGGGCTGCTCAGACAGATGAGACTAATCGTTGTTTAATTAACTTTCTGTAACTCGCTATGCAAAGGTCGGCGGGGTAGCTGTATACGTGAAATGGAAAAATAAAATAGTACGTCATCCTGAGCTTATCAGACACCATTTTCTAAAAAACTTTCCATCCACTCAATTGCTCTTTTTGAGAGCATTTCAGTTTTCATTTTTTTATTCTTTTTAATTTTTTTATCCGCAGCCAGCTCGTCCACAATACCCCAATTTGAATTGACCGGCTGGAAATTCTTGTGTTCTTCTGATGAAATATATCGTGTTAAGGCTCCGAGCATTGACACTCCTGACAATTCAAGCAGCGTCTCACCTCTCAAAAATCTCGCCATATTTATTCCCGCCAGCATGCCTGTCGCCATAGATTCCGTGTAGCCTTCCGTTCCTGTGATTTGTCCCGCAAAAAACAGGTCTTTTCTCTTTCTGCACTGCAAAGACGGCGTCAGGATTTTGGGGCTGTTAATAAAAGTATTTCTGTGCATTACTCCATAGCGCAGTATGTTAGCGTTTTCAAGCCCCGGAATCGAATGCACGAGTTCTTTTTGGGCACCCCATTTCAGGTTTGTCTGAAAGCCGACGAGGTTGTACATTGTAGCCGAAAGATTGTCCTGCCTGAGCTGAACAACTGCATAATTCTTTTCTCCGGTTCTTTTGTCAATAAGCCCGACAGGCTTCATAGGTCCGTATCTCAGCGTGTCCACCCCGCGCGAAGCCAATACTTCCACCGGAAGACAGGATTCAAAAAACTTTGCGTCCTTTTCAAACTCTTTAAGCTCGATTTTCGGTGCATTTATGAGTATGTTGTAAAATTTTTCGTACTGCTCTTTGTTCATGGGACAGTTTATGTATGACGCTTCTCCCTTGTCATAGCGGCTTGCATAGAACGCAATATCAAAATTAATCGAGTCCTTTTCCACAATCGGCGCAATTGCATCAAAAAAATGCAAGTGTTCTTCGCCCGCAAACTCTTTTATATTCTCTGCAAGCGCCTCTGACGTCAGCGGACCTGAGGCTGTAATAACAGGAATATCCTGCGGGATTTGTGTTATTTCTTTTCTTATAAAATTTATTTTTTCGTTTTCTTCAATCAGTTTCTTTATGCTTAAAGAAAAGGCTTCTCTGTCGATGGCAAGCGCGTTGCCGGCAGGAACAGCCGCTTTAATCGCCTCTTGTATTAAAAATGAACCCATCATCTGCATTTCTTTTTTTAGAAGCCCGCTGGCGTTCGTAGGGTCGAGCGAGCCGAGACTGTTGCTGCAAACAAATTCTGCGGGGTTGTCTGTTTTGTGGGCGCCTGTTGTTTTTAAGGGGCGCATTTCGTATAAATCAACTTCAATCCCCCTTTTTGCAAGCTGCAGCGCTGCTTCACACCCTGCCAACCCTGCTCCGATTACTGCCGCTTTCATTACTGCATCATCTCTTCAAAAGTGCTCAGGTCGTTGTAATTAAAGGTGTTGACAAATTTGTACAGCAGCTCGGGGAAAAATCTTTTTGAACCGACTTCGAGCATAACCCTGAGCGCTTCTTTGGTGTTTTTGACTTTGTATGTTGTCTTTCCCGACGTCAAATCGTCAAAAAAGCTGCACATACCGACTACGCGGCTCAGTTCGCTGATTTGTTCGCCCGAAAGTTTGAACGGATAACCGGAACCGTCATTGTTTTCGTGGTGTTCCAGTGCAACAAGGCAGATATCTTCCGGCATGTTCATATCCAGCTTAAGAATTTTGTATCCGATTTGAGTATGACTCTGGATAATTTTTGTTTCTTGTGATGACGGGTTGGTTTTTTTGAGCAAATCTTCCGGAATCCTTGTCATACCTATATCGTGGAGCAGTGCGCTTTTTGTAATTTTTGCAATTATATCGGAATCGTATTCCATCTTATAGCCGAAGGCGGTGGCAAGAATAGCCGTGTTCAGCGAGTGACAGTCGGCATAGCTGCCTAAAAGCTTTAGCTGGGAACAGAATTTCACATCCTCAATCACGTTGCCGATATCGGAGAGAATTTTTGTCTTTATCTCGTCAATCATCATTGCTGCGTCTTTGTTTTCGTTGTTGTTTACAGCAAACATTGTGGTCGCATAGTAAGACTTCATATCGACCTGTGCCTGTGCTTTTATTTTTGAGGTTTTATTGACTGTTTTGTCAAAAACAATTTCTTTTGTGTGAGAAACCGGCGGCGGTATGTACTGTTTATCGGTGTTTTCATTAGTTTGAATTTTGGGAGAACGTTTTGGCGTGTCTTTGTATAATTCACTGTACTGCGATATTCTTAACAACTTTCCTGATGTTAAGATTTCACCCGCGCTGATAAGCTTTTCGCCGCTGTCATTGTAAATGTCAAACGGCAGCATTTTAAATTTTACAAGATCTTCAACTAAAATTCGTTCCATGCTGATATCCCGCTACGTTTCTATTGTTAATTATATCGGATATTTTTTTATTTTCAAACAATACGTTTGTATGATTTTCTCTGAGTTTGATATAATATTTCATATAGTCAACTGACTCCGATAACTTCTTGAGCGTGTGCATAAAACAAGTTCAAACTTTGTGTTGTAACACGGCATCCAAGGACTCCGTTCAAAAGTTGACTAAATGTCAAGTTTTGAATGAAGGAAAGTACATGGGGTCACTTCCGCCAAATTACAGACTCGGTGCTGCTCTCACTCAGTGTACCGTTTCTGCAAGCGAGGGCACTCTTAGATAATTTAACAAGGAGGGTTTTTATGACAAATTTGACATTCATCGGGCACAGTGCTTTTTATATTGAAAATCCGCAATGCGGTATACTCATCGACCCGTTTATTTCTCAAAATCCGCTTGCAAAATTTGATGCCGCCGGAAAGAAAATCACGGATATTATCGTAACACACGGGCATGGCGACCATCTCGGAGACGCGGTTCCCCTCTCTAAAAAAACAGGCGCGCCGATTAGTGCAATGGTTGAGCTTGCAAACTGGTGCGCAGCACAGGGGGCAAATGCAAATCCCGTGCAGATGGGCGGTCTTTTGAGCTATAGCTGGGGTAAACTCCGCTTTGTACCCGCTTTTCACAGCAGTTCTACGCCTGACGGAAAATACGCGGGCATGCCGACGGGAGTTATTCTTGAAATCGACGGAAAGAAAATATATCACTGCGGTGATACCTGCTTAAATTCCGAAATGAAAGTAATCGGAGAGGTCTACAAACCCGATATAATGCTGGCTCCGATAGGTTCACACTATACTATGGATATTGACGATGCTGTTATTGCCGCTGAATGGACCGGGGTTAAAACCGTTGTACCTATGCATTACAATACATTCCCGCAGGTAAAAGCAAATCCGGAAATACTTAAAGATAAATTAAAAAATAAGGATATTGAATGTCTGATTCTAAAACCCGGCGAAACAATCCCGGTTTAGCACAAAAATATGCACTTATGGCGGTTCCGACCGGAATCGGCGCGTCTGTCGGCGGTTATGCCGGCGACGCCAGTCTTGCCGCCCGAAAAATTGCGGAAAAAATTCCTCTTATTGTAAACCCGAATGTAGTTAATGCTGCCGTGTTTTCCGGGATTACAAACCGCATGCTGTACGTTGAGGGCTGGAGTATGACGGAGTTTGTACGCGGAAATCTGGGGCTTATTCCGTCTTTTCATAACAAAATCGGGGTTATTTTTGATAAATCAATTCCCGAAAACGTTTTGAATATTCATATTAATACGATAAATGCAATAAAAACCGTGTACGGAATTGATATTATCGGTTATGAAATTACCGGTAAGCCTGTCGGAGTGGACTTTTTTGCCACAGAAAATGATATATCCTCAGGTGCTGTCGATTGTCCGCAAACCCTGATTGAAGCCGGGAAAAAGCTTATCAATCGCGGCGCTCAGGTTCTCGCTGTTGTTTGTCTTTTTGACGAACCGCCGGAAGATGACTATGAATCCGGAGAAGGTGTTGATATTGTAGGCGGGGTTGAGGCGGTGATTTCTCATTATATTTCAAAAGAGCTGTTTTGCCCTTGCGTTCACGCTCCGGCGTTTGCTGATGTTTCCATACAAGGCTCTCTTGTCAGCCCTAAATGCAGTGCTGAATACATTACTCCGACATTTTTGCCCTGCCTTATGTTCGGTTTGGACAATGCGCCGCTCTTTGCGGAAAATACGGAAAAGGCTGTTACAAATAAGAACCTTGATGCTGTCTTGATGCCTTGTGATTCGCTTGGCGGCAGTATTGTTTTTGATGCAATTAAAAACGACATCCCTGTTTATGCGGTTAAAGAAAACAAGACGGTTTTGAACGTTGATAAAAAGGCGTTGGGTCTTGAAAAAATTACAGAACTTGAAACTTATGACGATTTCATCCGTCTTTTAAATTGACGTTTTGTTCAAGAGGAGGGTTGACACGCAAAAGCAGACATAACAGCTCTTTTCGATAGAGTATATACCCGTTTTAGGGCTTTTGTAAACAAATGTTTCGCTAAAAATTTAAAAATAGCCTGATTTTCTTGACTCGCATGTTTTAGCGGATAAGATTGTAGAATGGTTAGATATGAGCAAAATTGTATTCAAATATCTTAAACAACATAAATAAAAATTTTATATATTAGTAGTACGCCACATTTAGCGAGGTAAATAAATGTCGACAAAAAATCACGCAACAAGAGTTACTCCGATGGGAATACCCAACACCCGTTTGGATGACTTGCCGGACCTAATTGAAGTTCAAAAGAAATCTTTTGAATGGTTTTTAAAAGAAGGTTTGAAGGAAGAATTGCTGTCTTTTTCTCCGATAAAAGACTATACAGGTCGTCTTGAACTGCATTTTCTTCCTAATTACACTTTCGATAATCCGAAATATTCTATCGAAGAAGCAAGAATCCATGACGCTACTTATGCAAAACAACTCCGCGTTATGGTCAGACTTGTAAACCGTGATACCGGTGAAATTAAGGAACAGGAAGTTTATATCGGCGATATTCCGACCATGACGGACAAAGGTACGTTTATTGTCAACGGTGCCGAACGTGTTATTGTTTCACAAATCGTCCGTTCTCCCGGTGTTTACTTCAAAAGAGAAATTTCTCCGACAGGTAAACGTCTCTATAATGCTACCCTGATACCTAACAGAGGCGCTTGGCTTAAAATTGAAACAGATGCAAACGATGTTATATATGTAAAAATTGATAAAAACAGAAAAATCCTTGCCACTACTTTGTTGAAGGCAATGGGTATTACTGTATCTGAAATGGAAACTCTGTTTACGCACGCAGATTTCTTAAAGAAAACATTAGACAAAGACCCGACTGAAACTACAGACGACGCTTTGATTGAAATTTATAAAAAGCTTCGTCCGGGAGACCCCGCATCGGCTGCCGGCGGACGTTCCATTCTGGAAGCCCGTTTCTTTGATGAAAAGAAATACGATATAGGCAGAGTCGGTCGTTATAAATTAAACAAAAAACTCGGTTTGAACCTTCCTGAAACCCAGAGAACGGTTACTGTCCAGGATATAGTCGCATCGATTGAATACCTTATCAACCTTACATACGATGAAGGAAGCTGCGATGATATCGACCATCTCGGCAACAGAAGAATCCGTTCAGTTGGTGAATTGCTTCAAAACCAGTTCAGAGTCGGTCTTTCAAGAATTGAAAGAATCGTTAAAGAAAGAATGACTCTCCAGGATTCAGACACGCTGACTCCGTTGAACCTCTTGAATACAAAACCGCTGGTTGCGTCTTTGAAAGAGTTCTTTGGTTCTTCACAGTTGTCCCAGTTCATGGATCAGGTTAACCCGCTTTCCGAGTTGACACATAAAAGAAGAATATCCGCATTAGGACCCGGCGGTCTGGTTAGAGAAAGAGCCGGATTCGCGGTTCGTGACATTCACCCTTCACACTACGGACGTATCTGCCCTGTTGAAACACCTGAAGGTCCGAACGCAGGTCTAATCGGTTCACTTGCTACCCACGCAAAAGTTAACGACTACGGATTTATTGAATCACCGTTCTTTGCTGTTAAAGACGGCGTTGTGACAGAAGAAGTACATTACCTCTCTGCAGACGAAGAAGAAAACCTCCGTATCGCTCCTGCGGACTTGCAGTTAAACCCTGACAGAAGTATTAAACACCCTTATGTACCTGTTCGTTACCGTTCAGAATTTACGATGGGTGAATCCACAAGGGTTGACTATATGGGTGTTTGCCCGATTCAGATTATCTCTGTTGCTACATCGTTGATTCCGTTTATCGAACACGATGACGCAAACCGTGCTCTGATGGGTTCTAACATGCAGCGTCAGGCTGTTCCGCTTCTTATCACTGACCGCCCTGTAGTTGGTACCGGTCTTGAAAAACGTGCCGCAAAAGACTCCGGCATGGTTATTTGTTCTACAGTTGACGGCGTGGTTGAAAGAGTTGTCGGTGAAGAAATAATCATAAAAGATAATGCCGGCAAATTACATAAACATACATTGATGAAATATGTCAGAAGCAACCAGGATACCTGCATTAACCAGAAACCGATTGTAAGAGCCGGCGATAAGGTTAAAGCGGGAGACGTTATTGCAGACGGCGCTTCGACTCATATGGGCGAGCTTTCACTGGGTAAAAACATTCTTGTTGCTTATATGCCCTGGGAAGGATATAACTTCGAGGATGCTATCCTGCTCTCAGAAAGATGTGTTATGGATGACATATTTACATCAGTTCACATAGAAAAATTGGAAATAGACGCAAGACAAACTAAACTCGGACCCGAAGAAATTACAAGAGAAGTTCCGAACGTTTCGGAAGAAGCGTTGAGACACCTTGATGAAAGAGGTATTGTAAGAATCGGTGCAAGGGTTTACGCTGACGATATTCTGGTCGGAAAGGTTACCCCGAAAGGTGAATCGGAACATCCGCCGGAAGAAAAACTTCTCCGTGCTATCTTTGCCGAAAAAGCAAGAGACGTAAAAGACAACTCTTTGAGAGTTCCTCACGGTGAAGGCGGACGCGTTGTCGATGTTAAGGTATTTGACAGAGAAAAAGGCGATGAACTGCCTCCGGGCGCAAATACCGTTATCAGAGTTTATATTGCACAGAAACGTAAAGTATCTGTCGGTGACAAACTCTCCGGACGTCACGGAAACAAAGGTATTGTTTCAAGAATACTTCCGAAAGAAGATATGCCTTTCTTGCCTGACGGTACACCGGTTGATATCGTGTTGAACCCGCTGGGCGTTCCTTCCCGTATGAACGTCGGACAAACTTATGAATGCTTGCTCGGTCTTGCATCATACTTAACAAAAGACTACTACGAAGCTCCTTCATTTGATGAAATGTACGGAGATAACATGTCAGAAATTGCTACTAAGGCAGAGCTTCTGAGAGGTATAAAAGAATCAGGCTGCGACTGGGTAAGAGAAGACGGTAAAGTTCTCTTGATTGACGGAAGAACCGGTGAACCGTTTGATGAACCTGTTGCCGTAGGTCTTTCCTACATTCTGAAACTTGTTCACCTCGTTGACGATAAAATTCACGCAAGAAGTACAGGTCCTTACTCACTGGTTACTCAACAGCCTCTGGGCGGTAAAGCTCAATTCGGCGGTCAAAGATTCGGTGAGATGGAAGTTTGGGCTCTTGAAGCTTACGGCGCTGCTTACACACTTCAGGAAATGTTAACAATCAAATCCGACGATGTTAACGGAAGAAGCAGAGCTTACGAAGCAATTGTCAAGGGCGACAACATTCCGAGACCGGGTATCCCTGAATCGTTCAAAGTCCTCGTCAGAGAGCTTCAATCTATCGGTTTGGATATCACTGTTGCTAAGAAAGGCGGCGAAGAAGTTGACCTTATGTCTGACACTGACGATTTAAGAAAGTCTGCACCCAAGAGAACGCTTTCTGATATTGATTCAGAGTTGTTAAACATAAACTTCTTTGAAACCCCGGCTTCATTTAAAGATTAATTAATATAGGAGATAAGGACATTGTCTACAAGCATAGATTATTTTGACTATATACGAATCAGTATCGCGTCACCCGAACGTGTACTGAAATGGTCATACGGTGAGGTTACAAAACCTGAAACAATTAACTACCGTACATTAAAACCCGAACGCGACGGTCTTTTCTGCGAAAGAATTTTCGGACCTTCCAAGGACTGGGAATGCTTCTGCGGTAAATACAAAAGAGTCAGACACAAAGGTATTATCTGCGAACGCTGCGGCGTTGAAGTTACTGACTCAAAAGTAAGACGTCACAGAATGGGACACATTAAACTGGCAGCTCCTGTCAGCCATATCTGGTTCTTAAAAGGCATTCCGTCATATCTCGGACTTCTCCTTGATATGTCATTGAAAGACCTTGAACAGGTAATTTATTTCAACAACTATGTTGTAATAGATCCGGCTGACTCGGGATTCAAAAAATTACAGCTTTTGTCAGAAGAAGAATACGATGATTTTATAACCGAAAATGAAGAATCACAGTTGAAAGTCGGTATCGGCGCAGAAGCTATCAAAGAACTTCTTTCTGAAATTACCCTGACAGAACTTGCTGAAGAAATCAGAAATGAATTGGCGGCAGCAGGCGGCTCAGTTCAGAAAAGAGCTAAATTAATCAAGAGATTGAGACTTGTTGAATCTCTGATTGCATCTAACACAGAACCGACCTGGATGATAATGGATGTTCTTCCGGTTACTCCTCCGGATTTGAGACCTATGGTTCAACTGGACGGCGGAAGATTTGCAACCTCCGACCTGAACGACTTATACAGACGTGTTATTAACAGAAACAACCGTTTGTTAAGACTCATCGAGATGGGAGCACCTGAAATTATCGTAAGAAACGAAAAACGTATGCTCCAGGAAGCTGTTGATGCCCTTATTGATAACGGCAGACGCGGCAGAACGGTTGTCGGTCCGAACAACAGACCGCTGAAATCATTGTCTAATATCATTGAAGGTAAACAGGGTCGTTTCAGACAAAACCTTTTGGGTAAACGTGTTGACTACTCGGGTCGTTCCGTTATCGTAGTAGGTCCGAGCCTGCAGCTCAATCAGTGCGGTTTGCCTAAAGAAATGGCGATAGAACTGTTTAAACCTTTCGTTGTAAATAAACTTATAGAACGCGGACTTGTTCAAAATATTAAATCAGCTAAGAAGAAGATTGAGCGTTCAGAACCCGTTGTATGGGATATATTGGAAGAAGTTATTGACGGACATCCGGTACTTTTGAACCGTGCACCTACACTTCACAGACTCGGTATTCAGGCATTTGAACCGAAACTCGTTGAAGGTCGTGCTATCCAGCTTCACCCGCTTGTTTGTACAGCGTTTAACGCTGACTTTGACGGCGACCAAATGGCTGTTCACGTACCGCTTTCAATCGAAGCCCAAACAGAAGCAAGAATGCTTATGTTAGCTACAAACAACATCCTTGCTCCTGCTACAGGTAAACCTATTATCACTCCTTCTCAGGATATGGTTTTGGGTATGTACTACCTGACAACAATTAAAGACCAATCAGCTCCGATAAAAGGCTATTTCTACAGCTTCCAGGATGCGATTGCTGCTCTTGAGGCTAAGGTCATAGAGCTTCATGACAAAATTATTGTTAGAGACGAACACGGTCAGAGAATAGAAACGACTGTCGGAAGAATTATTTTCAACGAAACAGTCAGAAAATCACTGGCTCTGTAGTTTCAGTACACAAAACCGTTAAATTAGAAGAAATTAAAGGGAAGATTATAAAATGAACAATACATTAATTCCTCATAGCAAGAAACAATTTGACTATATTAACAAGGTCATGGATAAAGGCGCATTGAAAGATTTGCTTGCGCAGATTTATCTTGAGTTTGGCGGTGCAAAGGCAGCAGACCTTGCTAACAACCTGAAAAACCTCGGATACAAATACGCAACAAAATCCGGCGTTACTATTTCAATCCAGGACTTAAGCGTTCCGCCCGAAAAGAAAGAACTTCTTGCTGAAGCTGAAAAAGAAATCGAAAAATCAACAAACCGATACCTCAAAGGAGAAATCACAGAGGTTGAAAGATATACAAAAGTTATTGATACCTGGTCAGAAACGACAGCCAGATTGACCGAACAGGTTGTTAAAAACTTCAATAAACTCAACCCGGTTTACATGATGGCATTCTCAGGTGCAAGAGGTAACCTGTCACAGGTATCACAGCTTGTCGGTATGAGAGGCTTGATGGCTGACGCACAAGGTCAAATCATCGACTTGCCGATTAAATCAAACTTTAAAGAAGGCTTGTCGGTTACGGAATACATCATTTCATCATACGGTGCACGTAAGGGTCTGGTTGATACGGCGCTTAAAACGGCTGACTCCGGTTATTTGACCAGACGTCTTGTTGACGTTGCACAGGATGTAATCATCAGAGAAGATGACTGCCATACTAAAAAGAGTATCGTAATGTCTGCTATCTCTGACGGAGAAAAGATTGTTGCAAAACTGACAGACAGACTTTTGGGCAGAACTATTGCCGAAGATATCAAGGACAAAGACGGAAACGTTGTTGTCGCTGCAAATACAACAATAGACAGAAATGACATCAAGAAGATTGAGCCTTTGGGATTGACTTCTGTCAGAGTACGTTCACCGTTAACCTGTGCGCTTGAATACGGTGTATGCCGCAAGTGCTACGGATGGGCTATGACAACCCAAAAAATGGTTGATGTCGGTGAAGCTATCGGTATTATTGCCGCCCAGTCCATCGGCGAACCCGGTACACAGCTTACAATGAGAACCTTCCACACCGGCGGTGTATTCAAAGGTTCCGGCGCATTAAAACACATCATTGCTGAAATTGACGGTGAAGTTGTTTCTAAATTCAAAACAAAAGAAATGAGAACCCGTCACGGTGATGTTGTACAGGTAATGATTCAGGAAGCTGATGTTGAAATTAAAGGTGAAAAATATTCAAGAAAATATCATGTTCCGACCGGCGCAAAAATGCTAGTAGCACCAGGCTCGGTTGTTAAAAAAGGTGATGAAATCGCAGAATTTGAACCCGCATCAGCAGGCGACGGAAGTCGTTTGACTGAAAAAGCTACAAAGGATATTAATTCTGACCTGTCAGGTGAAGTTCTTTTTGAAGACTTTGTTGCAGACGAAAAGAAAGACAGACAGGGCAACGTTTCCAGAACCGCAAACAAAAACGGTATTGTTTGGGTGCTTGGCGGTGATGTTTACAGCTTGCCCGGCGGTTCTAAAATTCTTGTACAAGACGGACAAAAAATTAAAGCCGGAGAAAAACTTGCGGAAACTCATATTGCATCTGAACACGGCGGTGAAGTCAGAGTCGGAGACAATCTTGAGATTGAAGAAGTTAAATTTGACGGAAAGAAAATCAAAAAGATTGTTCAAGGTAAAGAATTGACTATCGTTATTGCTTCAATTGCACCGTCAAATGCAGTTTTTGAATCAACAAAGAAAGAACAATTCTGGACGGTTGAATCTACGGGCGAAAAATATATCGTAAAATCCCCTGCTGATACGACAGTTGAAAACGGAATGATTATTGCGGAACTTATCGACGATGAGTATGCGGTAGAATCTGCCGGAGAAATCAGATATATGGGTATTGAAGTTGATGACAATCAAATCATCACAAACCCGGGTTCACTCGTATTCATACCGGAAGAAGTGCATCAGATAAACAAAGATTCAGCCCTGAAAATGGTTGAAAATAATACATTTGTTACAGCCGGTACTGAGGTAGTAAAAGACCTTTATACACACATTGACGGTATCGTTGAATTTAAAGAATTTAACGATGTTGTTCATGAGGTTATTATAAGACCCGGAGAGATTTATACTCTTGAAAATATCGGTGATTTAAAAGTTGAAGAAGGTGAAATCGTAGAGGCAGGCACTCAAATTGCTCCTAAGATTAAAGCTAAATCTACTTCAATCGTTACCATTATGGAAAATGACGACGCAAATCTTGATATAGACGATTTGGATGAAGATATTGATGTTGCAACATTGGACGAAGAATCTATCACAAACCAGCCGATACAGATTCTTGTCAGACCTGTTCAACAGTTTGATATCAAACCGAAATCTGTTTCTATCGAATTTGAAAGTACAGATGAGTCAATAAGCATTGTTCCTGTTACACAGCTCCAGTACAAAGACGGCGCAAGAGTCAGAAACCTGGACGGTGCAACGTTGACGAGAACAAGTCTCGTGCTTCAAATGCAGGGTTATTTGAGCCATTTAAAAGGTATGGTGGAAATGACTGCAGATAATGCGTTGAAGATAGTTGTTCTTGAGACATTGATTGTAAGAAGGGAACTTGAAGGTTCTAACAAAGCATCGCTTCAAACAGAGTTGCTGGTTGAAAACGGTCAAATTATTGAACCGAAAGAACCCGTTGCAAAAACCCAGGTACTTGCTGTTAACGACGCTGTAGCAAGCATAAAGGGCGACGGTGAAGACTTGAGAAGACTTCTTCTTATTTCTGCAAATTCAGAAAAAGAAGTTGAACTGAAAACGAAACCTGTTGTAAAAGCCGGTGAAATGCTGAGAATGGACGCAGTTCTGTCAGAAAGCGGCGAAAAATCTCCGGTGTCCGGTCAGGTCGTAGACGTTACTAAAAATTCAGTAAAAATAAGAGTCGGCAGACCTTACTTAATCAGCCCCGGTACAATGCTGCAGGTTGACAACGGTTCTCTGGTGCTGAGAGGTGATATGCTTGCTTCTCTGGTATTTGAAAGACAAAAGACAGGTGACATCGTACAAGGTCTTCCGAGGGTTGAAGAACTTCTTGAAGGTCGTAAACCTAAAGATTCCGCTATTCTTTCAGAGATTGAGGCAGTTGCTGAAATCGAGATTGAAGACGATGTGCCGAGACTTTATCTTGTCAACGAAAATGGCAGAACTGAAATCAAATATCCGATAGACTCAAATATTATTGTTCAGGATAAGCAGAAGATTTCTATAGGTCAGCCTTTGACAAGCGGTCCGTTGAACCCGCACGATGTTATCAGACTGAACGGCATTGAAGCTGCACAACAATACCTTGTTGATGAAGTACAAAGAGTATATCGTTCACAAGGTGTTGAAATTGCGGACAAACACGTTGAAATCATTGTTCGTCAGATGACTAAGAAAGTTAAAGTCGTTGAATCCGGCGATACAAAACTTCTTCCGGGCGAACTGATAGAAATTCAGGTTCTTGAACAGGAAAATGAAGCAGTAGAAGCTGCAGGCGGCGAGAAAGCTACTTTTGAACCGGTATTGCTCGGTATTACAAAAGCATCTTTGAACACTGAAAGCTTCATATCTGCGGCTTCCTTCCAGGAAACTACAAGAATCCTGACAGAAGCGGCTGTTGACGGCAAGAAAGATATGTTAAGAGGTTTGAAGGAGAACGTAATCATCGGTAGATTGATACCTGCCGGTACCGGATACTACCACTTAACACACGCGTCAGAAGAAAAAGACAGAGAGGCTCAAAGAAGGGCTGCGCAGAAAAACAATGCACGCAAACCTTCCGCTATCCTTGAAGAAATCGAGGGTATGTTCGGCGCTCCTGACTTTTCTGCGGAATAGCAGAATAAAAGCTTAAATATCTTAACAAAAGGGCTGTATTTGTTGATACGGCTCTTTTTGTTTTGTATAATTTTTTCAAAAGGAAGGGAGTTTTTTATGAAAAAGTTTTTATCAGTTATTTTTTCAATGTTTGTGTTTTCTTTTGCGGCGCCGGCGTTTGCTGCTTCGTATAATACGTCTACAAACTGGTTCGATTCAAAAAATGTCAGTCATTTAAACACAATCGGACAAAATATTATCAAGGCAAACAAAATGCCGTCTTCCGTTACTTTTAAAGTCACGGATAACCCGTATATGAACTCATCAAACGAAAATTATACACAATATGTGTATATTTATGCAGGTGATTTAAAGTACGTCGAAAACGATAATGAACTTGCCGGAGTTGTTGCGCATGAAATCGGGCACCTTGTGAACGGGCACTATTCAAAATCATCTATTTTAAATAATATTATTTCAGCATTTAAACCGGATACAAAAACAGAAACTGCATCAACAACAGTAAATTTAATAAAAACAGTTTCCTCTAACAGAGTGAACAAAGAGAACGAAAAAGAAGCAGACATTACTGCTGTCGATTTAATGATGAATGCAAAATACAATCCGCTTGCATTGATTTCTGTAGTGTATAAGTCAGATATTGCCGAAAACGGCGGGATTCTTTCCGAGGATTTGTCTTGTGAAGAAAGGATTATGAATATATACGACTATGCAAATTACAACTATCCGGCACAGGTTAAAGCGAACTATAAAACGGACTCTTATCAGTCTGCACTGAATCTTATATATGCGAATTTAAAAATAAGAAACGCAGATTCTAAAAAGCTCGCAAAAGCTAAAAAGGAACAGGAAAAGCTCCAGAAAGACAAATTAAAAAGAATGAGAAACATGGCAAAGTCAACAAACCCCTGGAGCGCTGCATACAGTATGCTTGAAGCGTCTCAGTCGTACTAATTCCGAAAACAATATTCCAAAACGCTGCATTTGCAGCGTTTTTTTGTGAGAATAAAAAAAACCGGAAAAATACTTTTTCCGGTGAATTATCGTTAACATCTTTTTTGTCATCATAATTTGGGTAAAAATCTATGACGTTTGTATCGTGTTTATATTATTATACTACATTATAATTAAGTATAAGTTAACTATACTAAAGTATGATTTTTTTACAACTAAAGTATGAAATTTCCATATTTTGGAGTATACGGCGGTTTGTAAGAGAATTTCTCATACAAACCGCACTGTTTACTGTTCTCAGTCTTAGGAATGAACATAATTTCTTGCACAATCAAACATAGCGTCAATAAGTCCGCTGTTTGCCTGCAAATTCACTCCTGATGTTTGAAGAAGCTGCCTCAATCTGGATTCCCAGAACGGGTAGATTTCTTCTTTTGATACATCAAGAACCTGCGCAATAAGGCATAACTCTTTCCAATCCAGCGGAATTGGTTTTGCACCTCTTAAAATATCAACGATTTCCACTCTCTTTTTTCTCGGGAAACTTTTTAAAAATTGCACCGTTGTAATTCCTTTTTCTGTTTGTTTGTCTCTTAAAAACTCAACAGATTCATCAATGACAACAGGTTCTTGCGGAATTTTGTACTCCACAAATTCTTCCGGTTCAACATCCATAACAGTTGCGATTCGTTCCAGAGTGATTCCTCTTGTGGAAAAAGGTATTGCGTTATCTATTAAGTTGTAAACGTATGACAATGTAACGCCAATCATCTCAGCAAAATCCTTTTTGTGCAAATGATTTGAAGCCAGAAAGTTTGCAACCTTTTCACTGCTTTTAAGGTTTACTATAGATTTACTTTTGGTTGACATAGCTCTCCTCCGTCTCTAATATATATATAGATAAACTGTATTTATCTTTTTTTTATTGGTAAGTAGTGCTGAACTTTCAGGCTATCTTCTGATAATAAAAGTTTTAATATTGCATATATAAGAGAATACGCGGAACAGAAAGATGAAACTGATTGCAGGACTTGGAAATCCGGATACAAAATACGCATTTACGCGCCACAACGCGGGGTTTATGCTGCTTGATTACATGAAATACAAATATTCTTTTGACTTTAAATTTGAGTCAAAATTCAACGGTGAAATCGCAAAAACAACGCTTGCGGGAGAAAGCGTTGTATTCTTAAAACCGCATACTTATATGAATCTGTCGGGAAATGCTGTTATTGCTGTTATGAATTTTTATAAGATTCAACCACAGGACATTTTTGTCGCCTATGATGATATTTCTCTGCCCCTCGGGACGCTGAGATTCAGGGCAAAAGGCTCTGACGGCGGGCATAACGGTATAAAATCGATTATTAAAGTCTTAGGCGGGAACAATACCTTTGACAGACTGAAAATCGGTATAGGTCCTCAGCCTCCTGTTCCTTCCGAGGTCTTTGTGCTGCAGAATTTTACAAAAGAACAGCTTGAAGAACTCAAACCCGCACTTCAAAAAGCAGCCGACGCGGTTGAATTTTATCTTAATAACGGTCTTACATTGACACAGAGCAAGTTTAACGGTTAATAAAACAAGCGTGGTGATGTTTTTAGAAAAACAGCACAATTGTTCAATCTTTTGGTTAGGTAATCTGTCTAATGAAAATTTTTTCAGAAATGCAAAAATGTAAATGAGGTTAATCACAAACCGAAAAACAGATAGCGTTAATTTTTAGTTTTGATAAAACGCAATCTTTGTTGAACCAGATTACTAAGGAGAAAAGTATGAAAAAAGTAATTGCATTATCCGCACTTGTTATGTCTTTGGCTGCATCGAGCGCTTTCGCAGGCTGCCCCTGCCAGTTGCAGCAAAAAGCATATATCCCCGTACAAAAAGTAACTTACGTTGCGCCGGCAAATCCTTGCTGCTGTAAAGTTGAACCAAAACCTTGCTGTACCGGTGCTGCAGCCCCGATTACCCAGAAAAAAACAATGTGGGACAGAACAAAGAATATATATAATTCAACAGTCGGTACATTCTTTAACTCAATGCTCGGATTCTAGTAAAAAAGCCCCTCTTTTGAAAAAAGAGGGGCTAATATTTTAGTCGTTTATTGAAGCGGGCACAGACGCCCGGCGCTTCAGCATGACAGTAGTAGGTTGGATTCACAAATCCGACAAAAAAATATAATGTCATGCTGAACTCGTTTCAGCATCTGTACAAACGCCGATTGCTGTAATAATCTCTGAAGTTCGTTGAAATCCGCTGAACCCGGCATGCAGAGTGCAAATCGAAAGATTATAGCGGACAAATTTTTTGAACGTTCATTTCTTTTCTTTTGAATTGCGCATGCAAAAGAAAAGAAACGAACCAAAGAAAAGAAAACAGGCGCTGAACAAAAGAGCTTGTAGAGTCTTTAAACGAAAATTTTCCGGCACAAGACCGGATAAATTTTCATTAAAATCCTAACAAGCTCTAACCGACGGCTCCGCCCGACAGGGGGACACCCCCTGTAACCCCCGTTTGGCTCGACCAAAAAGCATAAAATAGTGCGTCATCCTGAGCTTGTCTCAGGATCTGTACTGGCGTTGATTGTAAAAACAATCTGCGAGACTCGTTAAAAATTAACGAACCTTAGTTTTTGTTGCCCTAAATTAAAACTTACCACAACCTACTTGTAATAACACGTCATGCCGGACTTGTTTGACTACTTTTTCCAAAATCTTTGATTTTGCTGTTTAAACAATTCCAGAGTGTTTTGCATGAGGCTGCATATTGTCATAGGACCGACACCACCGGGGACGGGTGTTATGAAAGATACAGTGTCTTTTACACTTTCAAAATCAACATCTCCGGAAAGTTTTCCTTGTTCATCTCTGGTTATTCCCACATCAATAACGACCGCGCCGTCTTTGACCATTTCTCTTTTTATAAATTTGGGTTTTCCG
Source organism: Candidatus Gastranaerophilales bacterium (assembly GCA_944326475.1). Classification (GTDB taxonomy): domain Bacteria; phylum Cyanobacteriota; class Vampirovibrionia; order Gastranaerophilales; family Gastranaerophilaceae; genus CALUPY01. The sequence goes on along the minus strand of CALVEC010000018.1, from coordinate 25,464 downwards.
ACTGCAGAAATTAATATATCGGCAGATTTTGTTATTTCTTTAAGATTTTGAGTTTTGCTGTGACAGAGCGTTACTGTTGCATTTTTGTTCACAAGCATCATCGAAAGGGGGCGTCCGACAATATTTGAGCGCCCGATAACCACTGCATTTTTGCCTTCTACGGATATTCCATACTCCTCTAAAAGCGACAAAATACCTTTGGGCGTGCAGGGGTAGACAAAAACTTCACTGTTCACCGCAATTTTACCGACATTAGAGGGGTGAAAACAGTCCACATCTTTACCTGGTTTTATTGTTTCAATAATTTTTTCGCTGTTTATGTGTTTTGGCAGCGGAAGCTGAACGAGTATCGCGTTCACCTTACCGTCGTTATTGAGCTTTTCAATTTCTTCAATAAGCCCGGATTCTGATATATTTTCCGGTAATTCTTTTACAATCGATTCAAACCCCAGCTCGAGAGCGGTTTTTCGTTTGTTGTTGACATAAATTTTGCTTGCAGGGTCGCCTCCGACAATAATTACCGCAAGACAGGGCTTTTTCCCAAAGCCCTCTGTTTCTTTTTTTACCTGTTCAAGTATCTTTTTGGATACAGCTTTTCCGTCAATAATTACTGCCATACTACCCCTTGTTCCTTAAATCCGGAAGGTTTAACCTGAAATAAAACTGTTTAAGCGCATCGGATACGACCTCGGAGTTTCTGCTTAATGAGTGTCCCGCAAGCTTTTCGTCTTCCGGCACCATCGCAAGCATTTCCATATCATATTTTGACAGCAGCTCATGAACATAGGCTTTGTCGCTTTCTTTTACCCTGTTAACGACAAGCCCCATCTGTCCTCCTGCTGCGTATTTTGCCGAAAATTCATCAATTCGTTTTGCGAGCTGTACGGATTCTTCGGTCGGCAGCGCCAAGATAAGCGTTACATCAATGTCTGTGTCTACAACCTGATTCAGGTACTTCAAATCAAATTCACAGTCGAAAATAACAATGTCATAAGCGGAGATTAGCTTTGTCACCGCATCTCTCATCAAGGACGTCATCGGACAACGGCAGTCTTTTGACGGAACGAGCCACGACACAATCAAATCAACATTCTCCTCTACCGTAACTATAATGTCTTCAAGTGCCCATTCTATGTATTCTTGTTTTGACATTTTCTCGGGCAGACCTGTTTTGAGTTCATGTTTTCCGCTTCTGATACCGTAAATAGTCTTTCTTATGTCTTTGCCGTACGTATGTCCCAACTCTCCGGAGAGGTCGTTGTCAAAAAGCAGTATACTTTTATCAGGATAAATTTCCTTAAAAAGTTTTACAAATCCCTTTACCAGTGTGGTTTTTCCGCTTCCGCCTTTCCCTGTTACGGCAAATGTTATCGGCATAATGCACCTCCTGTTGTTAGTTCTGCAGAGAGTTCGTTCACAAGCGTCATTGCTTTGTCCGCTAGCTCCATTGATAAAGAACCTGCGCCGCAAGAAGGGGTGAAGATACTCTGCGCCATAACCAGCTTGCGTTCCAGACCTTTTTCTTCAAGTGCTTTCAGGGCTTCATCGTATATTTTAACAAGCTCTTTCAGGGAAATTTTTGAAAGCGCGTTTGTATCAAGTGTCGGAACCAAGCCCCACGCAATATATCCGCCGTTTTGTAAAAATTCTTTTATCTTTGTGCTGTATGGTACAAGACTCTTTGAAAAAGCAAATGCATCGAGGTTTATTATATCAACCCCGGAGTCAATCAAAACCGACCAGTCTGACTTGCCGCAGCAATGAATTGCGCTAAGGGCGCCAAAACTTCTTACAACACGCGTAACTTCAGAAAAAGCACTCACAAGGTCTTCTCTTTTTATTGTCACAAAAGCAGATGTTCCGTATTGAGACATAACCGGTTCGTCAAAAAATATTATCGGGGTAATCGCCGGATTCATTTTCTTCATTTTCTGAATCTGCCATACAGCCTTTAAAATAACCGCTTTTACCAGTATTTCACGACACGTTTCATCGTAAAAGGAACACCGGGATTCTCCGTCGCAAATGCTTGTGCCCCACGTGAATGCGCCTATTACATGACCTTTGGCAAATTTGTATTTTGGATTTTTCAGTTTTTCAAAAAACATTGATATTGCACTTGAGTAAGGCGGAGTAATCGCATATTTTTCAAGAGCTGAAAAGTCTTTTTCGTGAATAATTGCCTCAAAATCCATAAAAAATTCTTCAAGCTGCAGAAAAAATTCGTCAGAAGATGTTTCAAACAGGTATTTTTCTTTGTTTTCATCATAAATTATGCCCGGAATCCCCTGAATATACTGAACGGTCATATCCTCGTGTCTGTCCGCGGCGCTAAGCTGCGGCCAGAACGGAATATCCGCGAATTTTTTAAATATCATATCAATTGCCGCCTGCGGGCTGCTGTAGGGCAGACTGCCGATTGCTGTAGCTTTTAGAGATAAATTATCCACTCAAGACTCCTGTATAATCTATGATTCTACCTTATATATCAGTTAAGGGCAAATTTTTATATAGTTATTCCTAAAACTTCTAGAATTTTATTAACGGCTTCCTCGGGTGTCAGATTTATGACTTCGCCGGTTTCTCTTGTTTTAAACTCGACAAGTCCGTCATCTATTGTCTTTCCGACAGTTATTCTGAACGGAAAGCCTATCAAATCGGCATCTTTGAACTTGACTCCCGCGCGTTCGTCCCTGTCATCAAGAACTGCTTCAACTTTTTTCGCAAGAAGTTTTTCGTAAATTTCATCTGCAACCTTTGTTTGCAGCTCGTTTTGGACATTTACGGGCACAATATCCACGTGATACGGAGCAATTGCAACAGGCCATTTTATACCGTGCTCATCGTGATGTCTTTCTACGGCTGCTGCTGCTGTTCTTGAGATACCGATGCCATAGCAGCCCATAATAAACGGCTGTGTTTTTCCGTTTTCATCCAGAAATACCGCATTCATTGCCTTTGAGTACTTAGTTCCGAGCTGGAATATGTTTCCGACCTCAATACCTTTTGTTACATACAAAGGCTCGCCGCAGTCGGGGCATTTCTCGCCCTTTTCAACAAGTCTTATATCCGCGAAAACCGGTTCCTTTAAATCAGACCAGTTTACGCCTGTAAAGTGTTTATCCGTTTCGTTTGCACCGATTACAAAGTTTTTCATTTCTTTTGCCGTTAAATCAGCAACCACCTGAATTGTTTCTCCGTCGTATTCATCAGGAATTTTTACCTTTTCAATATCTTTAGGTCCGACAAACCCCTTACTTGCACCGAAGATTGCCTCAAGTTCAGCCGGAGCTGCGCTTCTTATGTCGTGAGCTTTCACTGCATTCATAACTTTTGTTTCTTCAAAAGTCTTGTCTGCTCTGATTAGCGCCATAACGACTTTGTTATCCGCAATATATATCATTGACTTAAGAATTACTGTCTGCGGAATTTTCAGGAAGGCTGCAAGTTCTTCTATAGTCGTTGTGTTCGGGGTGTCAACCTTGTTTAACCCGCTGAAGTATTTTGAGCCGTCGGTTTCAGCCGGATTTAGAACAGAGACTGCGTGGTTTGCGTTTGCTGCATATCCGCAGGACTTGTTTTTGCAGAAAAATACATCATTTTCGCCGGCATTGTTTTCGTTGTCGTCTATCAGCACCATATATTCATGAGAAACAGCACCTCCGATTGCGCCGGAGTCAGACTGAACTGCTTTTGTTTCCAAGCCGCAGCGGTCAAAAATCCTTGTATAAGCGTCTGCCATAATTTTGTAAGATTTTTCAAGCCCTTCCTGATTTACATCAAAGCTGTACGCGTCTTTCATAATAAATTCGCGTCCTCGAAGCAGTCCGTATCTCGGTCGGACTTCGTCTCTGAATTTTGACTGTATCTGATATAAATTAACGGGAAGCTGTTTGTATGACTTAATGCCTTCTCTTGCAATAAAAGTAATGACTTCTTCATGCGTCGGACCGAGACACATTCCTCTGTCGTGTCTGTCTTTCAATCGCATAAGCTCTTTGCCGTAAACATCCCACCTGCCTGACTCTTTCCACAATTCCTCAGGCTGGACAAACGGCATAAGAAGTTCCTGCGCGCCTGACGCATCCATCTCCTCACGGACAATATTTTCAACTTTCTTAAGCACCCGCCACATCAAAGGCAGGTAGTTATAGATTCCGTTTGCAAGTTTTCTTATGTAACCCGCGCGGACAAGCAGCTTGTGGCTGATGACTTCCGCGTCCGAGGGATAGTCTCTGAGGGTTTGTACAAAGAGTTTTGACATTTTCATATCTGCATTCCTTTTATATATCTCGTTATTTTGTTTAATACATTTTAATATTATCATAAAAAAACTTGATAATAATTTTTGAGCAATCTAAAATAAGAATAAATCGGACTATGAAAGAAGGGAATAACAATGAAAAAAGATATCCATCCTGAATATAAAAAGATGAAAATAAAATGCGTTTGCGGAAACGAAATTGAAACAGGTTCTGTTATGGACGATATCACGGTTGAAATTTGCAACAACTGCCACCCGTTCTTTACCGGAACTCAAAAGATTATGGATACGGAAGGACGCGTTGAAAGATTCAAAAAAAGATACGAACAGAAAAAGTAGTAGTTTGTTTGAAATATTTGAAAAGGCGGATAATTTTTTATCCGCCTTTTTTGCGGATTTTTGCGGGGCTGACCGAAGGGAACGCCCCGCAAAAATCCGCTTCAGGATGACAGAAGTTTTTTAGATTAAAAAATATTACACTTTTGGCTATGTTTAAATTTTTGTAAGTGCTGTAAAATTTAAAAACTATGAATACAAAGTTTCTTACAAAGGTTCTGAGTGTTCTTTTGATTTTTGCTTGCGTTGTACTCGGGATTGAATTTTTTAAAACAGTATTCCCGGCGCTTCTTCCGTCTTGTTTTCCTGACGGGATTTGTTGTACGCCGGACAGGGTAACTGAGAGATTATTAAACATTTTCAAGAATAGGCTTTGTCATACACGTAAATTAAATTAAAACCGCTGGCTTTTTCTTGAATAATAGTGTATGATATGAAAAAATCAGGAGAGAATTGAGTATGAATAAAAGACACGGGTTTACGCTTGCGGAAGTTTTAGTCACGATAATGGTTGTTGGCGTTGTCTGTGTTATGATAATCCCTCAATTAATGGCAAATACCGCTCAGCAAGAGCATATAACTGTGTACAAAAAAGCTGTTTCTACGTTAAGCCGTGCAATAGAACAGAGTTTTGCACTTGACGGTGAAGATGCATCCTGTTACACAGGCGCTGATTTTATACATTTAATGACAAAAAAATTAAACGTGATGACTCACGTCGGTGATACCGTTTATACAGCAGACGGCATAAAATTTACTGTTCAGGACGGAGGCGGAAACTGCACATCCGACGGTCCGAATGCTAAAGTTGTCTGTGCAGTAGTTGACGTGGATACAAACGGTGATAAAGGTCCTAACAGAACGACGGAGGCTGTCAACGCCGTTTATGACCAGTTTACTATATCTATTTATCCGAGACGTGTGGAACCGGCTACCCAGGCTCAAAGAGATGTACTCTATATGACGGGAAGAAACAGAAACAAATAGATTACAAATAGTTGATAATATCATCCAAGTCTATTTTTAAACAGCCTAATTCTTCACAGGTTGTCTGTCGTTTGTCCCAAAGGCAGGGTCTGCAATGAATGTTATTCTTTATTGCAATGAATTTTTCATCCTCCGGAATAAGTTTTTTTTCATCGGTAGGTCCAAAAAGCGCCAGCGTTTTTGTTCCAACCCCGACTCCGATATGCATTGGGGCAGAATCCGAACATATTAATACTTCCGCTTTTTTTGTGAGTCTGGCTAAATCCAGTATGTTTTTTGTTGTTCCGTAAAGGTTTACATAGTTCGGATATCCGTTTAATATTGCATCAATTTTTTCAATACACTCTTTATCGTCAGGTCCGCCTATTAGATAGACTTTCTTGCCTTTTTCTATGACTCTTTTTATTAATTCCGCCCAGATATCAGGTGTCCAGGTCTTTATCATATTTTTTTGCACGCTCATTTTGCTGACTCCGGGATGGACAAGCACACTTCCTGACTCTTTTTCAACTCCGTCAACTTTTATTTCCGGCAAAAGCGTAACATTTTCCGTAACAGGCGTTACCAGTTCATGATACATAGCTGAGGCATAGCGGTTTTTGTCCAATTTTACGGCTTTGGAAAGCAGAAGTCTGCTCAGCAAGCCGCTGTCAAATCCGTATCTTTTCTTTGTTCCCGTCATAAACAACAAGACAGGAATGAGAGTGTTTGCTCCTGAGGAGAAAACCATATCAAACTTAAGAAAAGTCTTTGCGACAAATTTCAGCAGTTCAATATATTTGTGTTTACCTTTTATATCAACACAAATAACATTGTCTATCAGGTCGGTCAAATCCTTAACGCTCTTGCTCCTCGGCTCAAGACACAATGTGATTTCCGCCTGGGGAAATTCTTTTTTCAGGCTTGAGAGTGCCGGCAAAAAAAGGATTTCATCACCAATCCCGCCAAAATTAACAATAAGAATTTTTTTCGGCTTTTTCATAATTCCGCAATCTATAAAATCAGAAGGGCTTAGTCTGGCTCAGTTTGTTTCTCAGTTCTCTGAATCTTGCTATATCTTCCTGTGCTTTAGAAGCTTCTTTGAATACAACCTGTGATGACGGATGAACCATAAGCACATAATCCATGTGTATTTCAAGGAAATTGTATCTTCTGGGCGGTGTGTTTCCGTTTCTCGGATAAATTTCAACATTAGTCACTGCCAGAAATCTTCTTTCCTTGTCGTTCAGAAGGTCTGTCAATTCACGGTTTGTGTTTGTATATTTTGAAACGTGAACTGTGCCTTTTATGTCATGGTCTACAGTCAAAATGCAGACTTCTATGGGAATTGTGTCTAAGTGCTTTGCCATTTGCTCACCTTACTGTAAATATTATATAGAAAAATTATATTATATTTTTATCTTATTCGCAACGTTTAAATTCTATACACCGGAACTAGCCCCGTTAACCGACATATCTCCGTGTTTTTGTGTGATTACATGCAATTATACCGGTTAATAAGGAGGTTTTTATGGAACTTAAGGGGTCAAAAACAGAAAAAAATCTTATGTGTGCATTTCAGGGCGAGTCCGAGGCAAGAAACAAGTACACTTTTTGGGCTAAAAAAGCGAAAGAAGAAGGCTATGTGCAAATTGCAAGAATTTTTGAAGATACAGCAAACAACGAAAAAGAACACGCAAAAATCTGGCTCAAACTCTTGAGCGGCGGTGATATAAAATCTACAACGGAAAATCTTAAATGCGCGTCGGACACGGAACACTACGAATGGTCGCAAATGTATGCAAAATTTGCAAAAGAAGCAAGAGAGGAAGGGTTTGATGACATTGCTTTTCTGTTTGAAAAAGTTATAAATGTTGAAAAAATGCACGACCTTCGGTATAAAAAACTGCTTGAAGATATACAGGGCGGCAGCGTTTTTGAGAGAGAGGAGGAAATCGTTTGGGAGTGTGCTGTTTGCGGCTATACTGCAGACAGCAAAAAAGCACCCGAGATTTGTCCCCTTTGTAAACACCCGAAAGCCTATTTCTTTGAAAAAGCTTATAATTATTGATTTTTTAGGGTTGTTAAATAATTCTTATATATTTTTGTAAATAATCCTTCAGAATTAATTCAGGAGGGTTATATTTTCTCCCGATTTGTGTTATAAAGAATTATAATCGGGAACTGTAAGCATGGTTCCGTTGATATATAAAGAACAAAAATAAAGCGTTTACACGCAAAGGAGAGATTTTATGACAGTTGGTCAATTTGTATTTATGTTACATTCCCACCTTCCATACTACAGAAAGGCAGGAATGTGGCCGTTTGGGGAAGAAAACCTTTATGAATGTATGGCAGAGACTTACGTTCCTCTGTTGAACGCAATATCCGAGCTGTATGAAGATGAAGGTATTAAAGCAAAACTCACTGTCGGCATTACCCCGATTCTTGCCGAACAGTTAAATGATGAACATTTGAAAAACGGTTTTATCGAATATCTTGATGCTCGTATAAAGGCTGTTTCCGGAGATTTGAAAAGATATCCGGATCCCGAGGTTGCGCATTCACAGCACCTGAAATACCTCGCAAAATACTATTTTGACTGGTTTAATCACATAAAAGACTCTTTTATTAATAAATATAATAAAGATTTAATCAGTGCGTTTAAAAAATATCAGGATTTAGGATGTATTGAAATCACTACATCAGGTGCAACGCACGGCTTTTCACCGCTTCTTGCCACAGATTCCAACCTGAATGCCCAGTTCAAAATCGGTTCGGATACAACCAAACGTCTTTTCGGTAAAAAAGCAAAAGGCTGCTGGCTTCCTGAATGTGCATACAGACAGGGCTATGAATATATTGGTAAAGACGGTAAGAAAAAATGGAGACCGGCTATTGAGGTTACTCTCCAGAATAATGATATTGAATATTTCTTCACTGAATCACACGTAATTGAAGGCGGCAACTCTATCGGCAACAGACGTGTTATCGGTGTATACGGAAACATCGAATACATTCCTCTGCCGGAGAGAGAGCCTACCGGATACGACACATATTCTGCATACTGGCTGCCGGATGCACAGGTTGCCGTTATGGGCAGAAATGACAGAGCCGGATTCCAGGTTTGGTCTGCAGCTGACGGTTATCCGGGCGACGGCTGCTACAGAGAGTTCCACAAAAAGGACGACAAATCCGGTGCTCACTACTGGAGAATTACTTCTTCAACAACAGACCTCGGCGACAAAATGCTTTACGACCCCGTACTCGCTATGTCTCAGGTTAATCTGAACTCTGATCACTACACAACATTGATATACCATCTTTTGAATGATTATAAAATTGCTCACAACAAAGAAGGTCTTGTGATGGTATCGTTTGACACTGAGCTGTTCGGACACTGGTGGTTTGAGGGTGTTGAATTTATTAAACAGGTTATCAGAAAATTCAACAACTATCTGCCGCAGGTTGAAAGAATGACTGCAGGTGAATATTTGAAAGCTCATCCGCCGACGGAAGCTATTCAAATCCCCGAATCCTCCTGGGGACAGGGCGGACACTTCTATGTATGGCAGAACCATCTGACAGAATGGATGTGGCCGATAATTCACGGATGTGAAAAACGTATTATTGATATAGTATCAAAATACGAAAAAATACCGGAAGACAAGCTGCTCCAAAGAGCGCTCAACCAGCTTGCAAGAGAAAATCTGCTTTTGCAAAGTTCCGACTGGCCGTTCTTAATCACTACATGGCAGGCAAAAGACTATGCAACAGACAGGTTCAGAGAGCACGTTGACAGATTTGAAACAATTGCCGATATGATTGAATCAGGCAATATCGATGAAGGCAAACTTTCTGAAATCGAGTCGATTGACAACTGCTTCCCTGTAATAGATTACAGAGCATATCTTCCGATAGAAGAAGGTAAAATTCCTCAGCAGGAAGAAAAACTTAAACCTTTATATCAATAATTAGTTCATGATATTTAAATCGCCGGTTTGAAAATTCCGGCGATTTTTTTATTTGTCTTTTTTCCTTGTTACAATGAGTATAACGCCGGTCAAGATTAGTGCAATACCCGCAATTATGCGCGGGGTCAGTTGTTCATTGAACAGTAAAACACCGAAAAATATTGCTGTCAGAGGCTCCAGAGCACCGAGTATTGCTGTTGTTGTCGAGCCGATTAGTTTTATTGAAACAGTCAGGGTTTCAAGTGAAACAATAGTCGGAAATACGGCAAGGGCTATTGTAAAAAACCAGAGAACGGGTTTGTCCAAAATTTGCAGCTCCGTACAAAATTTCAGGTTGTAAATATAAACAAGCAAACCGAACAGCATTACATAAAAACTCATCTTTGCTCTGTGAACGTGCTGAATTGCTTTTATTTTTTTTACCCCGACAATATAGAGCGCGTACAAAAGCGCAGATAAAAGCACAATCAAAACTCCGTGAATATTTAGCGTAGTACCTGTTTTTCCGTTGTACAAAAGTATAATTCCGACAGATGTCAAAAGTATTGAACAAACAACTGTCTTTGTGATTTTTTCTTTAAAGAATACTGCCATTATAACCGCGACAATTACCGGATAAATAAATAAAATTGTGCATGCAATACCCGCCTCAATATACTTGAATGCCAAAAATAAAGTTAGCGAGGACAATGAAAAAAATATTGCCAGAACAAAAACCGGAAAAAATTCCTGTCTTGTCAAATTAAGCGGAACTTTTTTGAAAAATTTCAGCCAGATGCCGTAAAGTATTACAGCAAAGGCGTATCTGTAGAAAAGAACGGAGTTTACGCCGATTCCGGCAGCATACAAAGGCAGAGCAAAAAGCGGATTCGTACCGTAGCTTGCTGCAGCTATTGAACCGTTTAGGATTCCGATTGTCTTTCTTTTCATTTTTGATTCGTCCGGCTTGTGTTATCAGAACAACAAATTACTCTAAAAACAGAAAAATGTAAATTATTCCTTCCGAATATTCTTAATATTATTATAAGAGATAACTGAAATAGGCAGTATGGGGAACTTCGTTTTTTTCAAAAATCGTGTAAATCTCGGGGTTGCAATAAAAACCTGCATCGTAGAGATTTTTTGCTGCGCCTGAGCCGGTTGAGTCGTCAAATTCCCCGACAACGATTATCGAGTTTTTACCGGTATTTTTAAATAAATCATTTGCGAACTTAATCCTTGTTTCCTCGTTTTTAAGGTACGGCCAGAAATTGCGCGCCAAAACGATTGTATTTTCAGGTCGGATAGTTTTGCATTTTTTAGTTGCGTCTGCAACGCTAAACACAACTTTGTCCTTTAAATATGGTTTTACCTGCATTAATGTGTCATAAGAAATATCCATATCGTCTATGAACTTTGGTCTTTTGTACGCGATATCAAAATACTTGTCGATATTTCCGTTTGTATGACAGTATATTTTGTCTATATCTTCATCAAAAATTGGCAGATATCCGCATTTTGCAAGGTTAATTATTTTTTTATCGCAGTCAGAGGCATAAATAGGAAAATACTTCTGCGCCTTTTCTTCTCCGAGACGTTCTATCAATTTTATTGCCAGTGAGTACGGCTCATCTCCTGCGGAGGACGCCAGACAATAAATATTAACCCTGTCTGCGTCTTTAAATTTCTTTTCAAGATAATCTACGAATTTGTCCCAGTTTTTTATGTCGGAACGAAACATTGAGGTGTTGTTCCTGTATAAAACTTTACCGGTTTTGTCGCTTACATCTCTATGGCAGGAGGAAAAAGCCGGATTGTATGAATAATTTGTTCTGTTAAAATTCAATTGCATAAAGTAACAAAGCAGATGATAGTAAAAAATTGACAATTTATTAAGAAGTATGAAATTTTTTATATAGTCAACTGACCCCGATAACTTATTGAACTTGTGCAAAAAACAGGTTCAACCTTTGTTTTTATAATACTGGCACAAGCAACAAGTACATGGGGTCACCCTCTCAGAAACAATACTTAATTGTGTCTTCGACGGAGTGCAAAATGCCGAACCCGGTGCCGCTCGCACTCAGTGTACCACTTCTGCAAGCGAGGTTAACTCCGACATAATCTGCAAAAAAAAAATTTTTTTGGTTTTTTGTATAATTAGTTAGAGAGAAAAAGTTATGAAAGTAAGCAGTATAACATATTTTTTACCGCAGTATACAAAAAAGACCGTAAATTCAGGACAAAATATTCCCGCTCAAACTCAGGAACAGGTTCTTTTGCCACACGAACAAATAACAGCGCAGAACAATATTTCTTTTCACGGATTGTTTAATAAATCACCTAATGAGGAGCAAAAGGTTGAGGCGCGATTCAATTCAGTACTATCGCATCTTGACCAAAACAGCCTGCTGCTTTTTGTAAATGACTTGGATAATGCGGCGAATCTGTTGATTCAATACAATGCTGTTCTTGATTTTCCGCTTAGTAATATATATTTTGTAAAAAATAATCTGAATACGGCATCGCTTGCGGTTTTTAGGGCAAAAGACGGAAAATATAAAATTTTTAAACTGCACATGCTGGATAACGCAATGCTGCTTGAGGGCGGCAAGGAAGAATACGGTGTAAATGTAAAAAAAACATATATCAATACTGCGGATGAGCCTGTTGAATTAAAAAATAATGATTATATAAGGTTTGGGTTTATTAGGCAGGAAAATTTTATAAAGACAAATATTTTCCCGAGAGATTCCGAAAAAATTTTTGCAAAGGAAGTAGAAAAAATATCATACTTTGAAAACAAAGATAACATAAAAAAATACAACGCTTCTATTCTTCTGAATCTTACCAAACCCCGCGAAACGACGCCAACGGAAAGAAAAATAACCTTCAAAGATGTGGGCGGGCAAGATGAAAACATAAAAATTCTTGAACAAAAGGTCATGTTTCCTCTGAAATATCCCGCGTTTTATAAGGATTTCAGGCTCAATAAAGGTATTATGCTTTCCGGACCGCCAAGATGTGGAAAAACATTGCTTGCCCTTGCGCTTGCAAATGAGCTTGGTATAAATTTTATAAAACTTTCTGCGGATGACCTGACTCATGCAAATGTCGGCAAAACAGAAGAAAATTGGCGTAAAGTATTTGACTCTGCCCGAAAAAATCAGCCTTCAATAATTTTTATAGATGAATTTGACGCAATTGCAAAACAGCGTTCGGGCGGTGATATGGCCAGATATCAGGATAATGTGGTCAATCAGCTTCTTTCACTTATGAGTGATTTAGAAAAAAGTGATGATATGGTTTTTGTTATTGCTGCAACGAACCGGAAAGATTTAATAGATTCCGCTCTTTTGCAGCCCGGGCGGTTCGGTTTGGTGCTAAATGTTCAGCCGCCTGATTTTAATGGAACAAAACAGATTTTTCAAATCCATGCAAAAAACAAACCGGTAGATGAAAGTATTAATATTGACAGAATTTGTAATATGATGTTTGAAAACGAATTTACAGGTTCTGATATTGCGGAAGTTTTTTCCGCAGCCCATTCGTTTGCGCTTGAGAGAACTGGTATATATGAAAAAATGAGAAATAATTCTGTGAAAAATGAGGATTTTGTTAACTTTAAACTTGTGCAGGATGATTTCTGCAATGCAATAAAACGTATTTCCGACCAAAAAAAATAAAGCTTTCGCAATTTTTATTTTTTTCATGTTTTGCTTAAGTATGAAGATAAATTTTTTTAACTGCCCTGTTTTATATCAACCCCAAAACAACCCCAAAAAACTTTTAGCACAGCCTGTATGCGATACTGTTTCTTTTTCCGGAAAACCTGCTGCAGCTAAATACGAACGCCACGGCGGTTGGTGTGAATTTTTCTTTGAACGCCAAGGTATTGCCGAAAAAACACTCCGTCAAATACCTTTAATGAAAAACAAAACTTTCGGAATAAATGAATACAAACGGCTGACAGAAGATGAAAAAGAGTATTTAAGAAGTTTGTTAATTATTAATTACATGAAATACGACGGCAGAAAAGATACTAACAGAACTGTCGAAGATGATATGCAGTTTTTTGTCAAAACTTCATACATTCTAAAAAATATTCTTGATGAAAAATATCCGCAGGGCTGGACTTTTGTTACAATCGGCGGCTCTTGCGCACTTTTTGCAAAAATTCTTGAATATATGGGGGCTGATACAATGATAGTGCCTTTTTCAAAGCGGATAAAAGCAGAAAAGAATTATCAGAGTATAGATTTTGACAAATACTTTAATGACATAGGCTTCACAAAACAAATGCTGAACAGTAAAAAACAGATTTTCTATGCGGATTATGTAAGCAGTGGAAAAACGATGGATTTTTTTGAAGATACTTTAGAAAAGACCGGACGAAAAAATGAGCATGACCTTTTTGTTAACTTTACGGATTTGTTCGGGTCTGCCATATCTTACGAAGAAAAAGAGCTTTTGGACGACTGGTTTTTAAACTGCTTTCAAATAAAATCATATGCTCCATGTCCTGAAATGAGCAAAGTTTCTCATTTTAAAAACGCCTCAAATATCAGCAAAGATTTTGAATGGAACTTCACCACAAAACTTATGAATTTTGCGCTGCTGGACTGCCTTACTGAATGGAAAAAGAAGAACTGGTTTTAAATTAAAACGCATTTATGCAATATAATTAAGCTTGCTGCCGATTTTCGGGTTGTCTGATTTCAAACTTTGAGCTTTTGATTTTATGCTTCTTGCCTCAGACGCAACTTTGTAATCCTGAGAGGACGGGTCAGACGGCGCCATTGCAGCGCGAATTACCGTATCTGCGTGCTGAATGGTTTTTTCGGGGTTTGTCGGGTCGAGTTTCGGCATTTGTATTGAAACATGCCCGCCTACGGGAATACCGTTCCCGTCTTTTTCTATAACTATAGAACCGCCGAGAGAGCCTGCTGCTCTTTTGTGAGCAAGTTCGTGCGCATAAATTTCATCATAACGCTGTTTGATAAAATTTTGCTTTTGTTGAGCGTATAAATTATTCAATGAGCCAAAGGAATTAATCACGATTTCCAACCCCCTTTTACATACCGCATTATACTACAAAACTAGCAGTACTTCAATATATAGCTAAAAAAATTTTATATATGAAAATCAAAAAAGCGGTCTTATTAAGGACCGCTTTTTATTTTTTTTGAAAAATATTATTCGTTAATATCTCTAACGCTCAATGCAATTCTGTGTTCTTGCGGAGTGAATTTTTTGATAAGAACTTTAATTTCATCACCGGCTTTGTAAATATCAAAAGGATTTGCATTTGCGTCTTCCATTTCTGCAACCGGAAGTAATGCTTCAACGCCGGGGAAAATGTTGATGAAAGCACCGAAGGAGGTTACTTTATTAACTGTACCTGTGATAACTTCGCCTTCTTTGAATTTGTCTTCAATTTCTTCCCACGGATTGTCACCGATTCTCTTTAAGCTCAGGCTGATTCTTTTAAGTTGTTCGTCAATTTTGAGAATTTTGACTTCAATTTTCTGTCCGAGTGTGAGTACGTCAGACGGATGTTTGATTCTCTGCCATGAAATTTCAGAAATCGGCAAAAGTCCGTCAACGCCGTTGATATCAATGAATGCGCCAAAGTCGGCGATTCTTACTACTTCACCTTCTACTATCTGGTCGATTTCAAGGTTAGAGATTACATCATCAACGAGCTGTTCTCTCTGTTCTGCGAGAGCCTGTCTTTGTGAAAGGATGAGTTTGTTTCTTTTTGCGTCAGCTTCAAGAACTTTAACTTCAATTTCCTGATTAATAAGACCGTCAAACGGCATGCCTGTTCTCAATTGAGATGCGGGGATAAAACCGCGTAAGTCTTGAACTTCAACAATTACACCGCCTTTAACAAGCGATACAACTTTTGCAACAACTGTTTCGCCGGAAATTTTTGCGTTTTGCAAGGACTGCCATGCTTGCGCGCAAGCAACTTTTTTCAATGAAAGAAGAACGCCGGATTCGTCATTTTCGTCTTCTCTTAATACGTAAAATTCTTTCTGGTCGCCTATTGAAAGCGGGTTTTCAGCGTTTTGGGAAGATGGAATTTCTCTGTTAGGAAGAAAACCTTCTGATTTTGCGCCTACATCTACGAGATATCCGTCATTTTCTTTTTTTACAATAACGCCTTTTACAACGTCTGCCACGTTTAATTTTGTTGCGAAAGATTCGTCTAACAATCTTTCAAATTCATCTAAATCAGTTTTAGTTTGTGTCATTTTTTTACCTTTCTGTTATTTATATTCGTTCAATTTTTTTAGTACTTTTTCAATAATATCCTCAGGCGTGGAGGCACCTGCCGTGACGCCGATATTTACCGATTTTTCTATAATGGCGCTGTATTTATCCAATTCTGCGTCTGTTTCAATATGAATGGTTTTTGTTATATCCGTTAAGATTTCTGCTAGATGGGTTGTGTTTGCACTTTTCTTGCTTCCAACAACAACCATCAGATCTGATTCTTCGGCAAGCTGTCGTGCTTCATTTTGTCTGAGGGAAGTTGATGCGCAGATTGTATTAAAAATCCTCAGTTCTTTTGCAATACCAGTGAGGTAGTTTATCACATTTTTCAAAACTTCAATACGCTGGGTGGTTTGGACTACAACGCCTATTTTTTTGTGCTCTTTAAGCTTTGTTTCATATGCCTTGAGGCTCTCTACATCAGGCGTCACAACAATATCATCTCCGTAAATCTGGGCGTTTGCCTTTATTGCGGAGACTTCCGGATGTTCGGGTTTTCCTACTATCACAAGCAAAAATCCTTCCTGCACAAGCTGGATTGCTTTCTGCTGGACTTTTTTTACGTCAGGACAAGTCAGGTCAACAACTTCATATCCCTTGCTTTTTATGTCTTTAAAAATCCCGGGAGAAGCGCCGTGACTTCTTATTACACATATACCGCTTCCGTTCTCCGGCAGTTCATCCACTGTATTAATCCCGAGTTCCGAAAGTGAATGTATAACCTGGGAATTGTGGATAAGTTCGCCAAGAACCCATATTTCCGTATCTTTGTTTTCGGTTTTTAATTTTTTTGTGGTTTCTACGGCTCTTTTGACACCGTAGCAAAAACCGGCATGTTTAGCTAGTTTTATATTTTTTTTCAAATGGAGTTACGTCCTGTCTTTAGCCTCATACAATGTGAATTGTATGGTAATTTTTTTATATCATGAACATTTTTTTATGACAATGAGTTTTTGGGCACCGCAAGCAGGTATTGTTACTAAATGTAAAGATTTAACCGTTTTTTCTAAAGAATCGCTGAGTTTTTGCCGACATATAAAGTGTCAGTGAAATAAATAGGGAGTATCAAAATGTCAGATTTTGAAAAATTCAATGCGGCTTTGAAAAAAAATGAGGAAGCAAAATTCTCGGAGCTTCAAAGCGACATTAAAAAGGTCAGAAACGTAGTTGAAAAAATGCTCACATCTTTCTTTGAGTGTACAGCCAATCAGGCAAGAACAAACTACTCCGGACTGGAAATGTATTAATCAAAAGCCCCTTTTTAATCATAAAAAGGGGCTTTTTGTTTTTTATTTTACTTCTGTCGCTGTTTTTTCATTATCAGCATTTGCAAGCTCTTTTTCTTTTTTGCGTTTTCTTCTTCTCATCAAATCAACAAACGCCTCGAGCCTCGTCAAATATCCCGCCTTACCTGTTTGTTCATCCATAATAAGCGGAAGGATAGGAATATCGCAATTTTCTCTCATTGCCGGAAATATGTTCTGGGACATAATTTCAGGCATGCAAGTAAACGGGCTTATGTGAATAATACCGTCTTTACCCTTTTCGTTTGCGTAGGCAACATCGCTTATACACTCAAGTGCGTCGCCTCCTATATCCCTTGAAAGATAAGGTTTTGCAAGTCTGAACGCTCGCTCAAGATGAGTTTCTCCCTTTTTAAATATTTTGGGAATGATTGCATCTTTTAAAAAGCTTGAAACAGTGAGAGTTCGTCTGGTTTGAACACCCATCTTGCCCAGTTCCCGTTCTATATTCTGATTTGAAAAAGGATCCTGTACAAGATATATTTCCCCGGTTATATCTACATAAACGACATCTCTGTTCGGGTCAATTTCCACCTTTTTCATTTCTGCCGTTGCCCGCTTTTCAGCTTGTTTAAGTTCATGTGAATGGTTTGCATCAAGAATATATTTCAAGCCCTTGTTATAAGCTCTTTCGGCGCTTCCCTCTTTGATTTCACGTGCTCTGTAATAAGAAAGCAAATTCTCTAGCCTGTCTACAACAAAAACCTTTTTCAGCGCAAATATGATTGCTCTAAGGATAGTGACAGGATTCTTTTCTCCGGTGAGTTCCACAAGAAATCTGTACATCCCTTTTATGCCGTCGTAAAGTTTTAGCTCGATGTATTTTGCGTGATAGCCGAGTTCTTCAAGCGTCTTTTCTATATTCGGACCGTATTCCCCCAATCTGCATATACCGGGCGAGGTAATCATTGCAACGCAATCTGCGCCGCCTTCTATTGCCTCAATAAAATTGCCGAGGATTAATTTATACGGCAGACATATAGAATCCGGGCTGTTTTTTGTGCCCAAAGACAGTGTTCTTTTGTTTGTATAAGGCGGAATATAAGGTTCTACACCCATTCTTCTGAGTGCTGATGCCCATACAATATAGATATTTCCCATGTGAGGAAATGCAACTTTGATTTTCTTTTTAGTATTTTTTTCATTCATACTATGATTTTAGCGCAAACATATTTTTGGGGTATGAATTTTTGTAAAAGATTTAGCCGGCATTTGAAAGTGAGTTTATCGTTGCACATTCCGGTGAATCTGTATTTTGGGCAACAAATTTCGGCATGTAATCTTTGAGCACCATCATTTTGTTTATTTCATTGCTCAGTCCGGCAAACGATAACGCCATTTTCGACGGATTTGCAGAATTTCTTTCTTCTATAAATCCTATGACCGTATTCAGTATCTCCATGAGCATGTGTTTGTTTATGTGGGCGTAGTCATAGTCCTCAAAAACTTCCATCAAAAACGGGTAAGCGTCTTTTGCACCGTATTCGTTTATTTTATCAATTTTTTCTTTTATGTCTTCGTCTGCAATATTGCCGGAGGTGATTTTTTTGTAATATGAAGAATATCTGCAAAGATTTTTTATAATAACGTCTTTTGACTGGTATTTTGTAATTTTTGCGTAAAAGATAATGAAATCTTTTGTAAGATTGTCTAAAGATGAAATCATGCCGCCGTTTTGTATTGTCAAATAGTCTCTTATAAAATTCACCGGATGGTACAAATCACCGGATAGATTGTTTTCAAGTTCAATCCAGTAGGCGTATACGCTATTCAGCATTCCGGAATTTTTCAAATCCTGGAATACAAAATTTCTTATTTTCCCTATTTCCTCTGCAAATACATTATCCATATTATTATTTTACTCTATATATACAAAAAAGAAAAAAATATTAAGTTTGTAAAAAAAACCGCCCCGAGAGGCGGTCAACTTAATTCATATATCCCCAACTATTCTATTGCGGTTGGTTCCAAAGCGCATCACGAATGAATTTGCTTTTTTGTGACTCTGCGTTGAGAGTAACGTTGCTCGGCGTGAAGATAAATACTGCATCACCGATTTTTTGCTGGTTACCGCTCAATGCGTGAGTCGCACCGCATAAGAAATCTACAATTCTCATTGACTGTTCCTTATCTAACAAGTGCAGATTAAGGATGATAGTTTTCTTTTCTTTTAAGTGTTTAACAATTTGTACACATTCATCGTATGAACGCGGTTCGCAAACAAGGACTTCATAACCTTTGAAGCCGGGGTGGCTGACAACATTAGGCGACTGGGATTTTACAGGCGAAGAAGAATACATCGGCTCCAGTGCTAAATTGTCGTTCACCGGGTAATCGTCAATCTCATTTGCCATGTCATCAAATATATCGTCTCTGCTTTCAAAACCTGATGTTAAAAAACCTACTATAGATTTAATTTTGTCTGATACGCCTGCCAATTTCTTCTCCTCCCAATTTTTCTATAAAAATAACTTTCTACCTACTCTTATCATTGTGGAACCGTTGTGAACCGCTATTTTGTAGTCATTACTCATTCCCATCGACAATTCGGATAATCCGTAACCGTTTTCTTCTTCCAATTCTTTTTTTAAAGAAGCCATATCTGAAAACAGTCTTTGAAGCTCAGTGTCCGTCGTAATAGGGGCTATGTTCATCAACCCTTTTACCTTTATGCCGTCAAGGGAAATTATTTCTTTAAAATCCCTTTTCAATTCCTCTTTTGAAAAACCCGTCTTGCCTTCTTCGTTCGCATTATTCACCTGAAGAAGTATTTTTTGGACAATTCCTTTCTGCTGTGCAGCTTCTGAAATCATCTTAGCAAGCCTCAAAGAATCAACCGACTGAATCAAATCAAAATTCCCTACCGCTTTTTTAACTTTATTTGTCTGTAAATGACCAATAAGATGAAAGGTGGAATTTCTCTTTATCTCCTCCGGCAGTCCTTTGAATTTTTCAAGAGCATCTTGAACACGATTTTCTGCAAAATCCCTTAATCCGGCATCGTAAGCTTCAATAAGCTTATCCGCTCCGAAATACTTAGTAACTGCTATTATTTTAGCTTTACAAGGTGCAATGTCGTTTCTCAGTTCAGATAAGTTCTGTTCTATTGTGTTCATTAACCTATCCTCCGGACATTTAGCTTCAGTCGTTTTTGTGTTCCGACCGTTTCTTAACAGTCCCCAAGAAACAGGAAATTTTTCAATTCCTTATTCTAATTATAATATATGTTTTATTGCATAACAAATAAATCCTTTAAATGGTGTATTCTTATTCATTAATTGTTCTCAAAACCCATGTGTACATGGGGTTTGAGATGATGATTAAAAAGTGTTAAGCGCTTAATATTCCTTTACATTCGCTGCTTTGAGTGTAGGCTTTAAAACAACGCTTTGCTTTAACATAAAGGATTCTGCAGTAGTTTTATACTGAAAACTACTGCAGAGTACATGCTCAATATGTTTTTTTACAGCAACGCGAATGCAAAGTCGTTTAAGAAATCAACATTTGGATTTTCTGCATCGAGATATGCTAAATTTGTTGATGTTTTGTGCAAATCCGTAAGCAGCGTTGTGTTGTCTCTGATGTATTTTTTTAAATCGTCGCTGAACTTTGATTTGAAGAATTTGTTTATATTTTTTACGCAATCCGAAACGTCAGTATCTGCTTGAATCTGCAAAACATCAGGAATCGTTCTCGAGTGGTAATGCGGGGAATAAACTGTCGCCATTGCGCTTTGCTTTTTTTGTTCAAGTTCGGATACAATTGTTGTTAATTTTTTAAAGCCCGACGGAGTGTTGAAATATTTGCTTTCTGCCAACTCCTGAAAATCCGGGGTTTGAAGGTGTTTTTGCACATAGTGTGAGTGGTTTGTGCCGTCCATATAGTCTTGAACGGAGACAAGCTTTGCATAATCTTTTTGTTTAAGCAGATTTGGTTCCGTTGTTTCATTGTAAGAGCTGATACCCAAGCCTTTTAAGGGGTTCGTTGCTGCTTGTGCGTTTGTGTTGGTGATGTTAATCGGGTATTTGTAAGGTTGGACTGATTGAATAAACATATTTACCTCCTGCTGCTGCTATTATAGCAGATATGGCAAATAAATTCAGCTTATGTTTACGTTATGATAAGATAGGTTAGAAAAGTATTTTTGTGGTAAAATTGAGTGCAGGATGTGCTAAATCTGTGATTTAATGCATTAAAAACTTTAGAGGAGCGCACTTGGCTAGAAAAAATCAATCAAATAGGCTAACAAACCAACATAAAGCTTCACAAGGTGTTGTTGGTATATTTTGCGAAGACGCGCAACTGCATGATCAAGGAGTTGCGAAAATCTCACTTTGTGTAGTTGAAACTTTAAAAATAGAATTTCCTCAATTAAATTTTAGATATAGACAATCTATCAGCAAAAAAGAGATTAATACTGTATTGCAAAATATTGACAAAGAATTAGGGCAGACCCTTTTTGTTTCTGATTCAAAAATTAAGCCGGACGGCGGTATTATAGAGGTAAAAGATGATAACGCTAATTGGAGGGTTATATTAGTATCAGAGGCGAAGCATCAGGGTAAAGATATTGAAAACATCAGGCAAGGAAAACTTGTGGGAAAGTTAAATAATCAAGATTTAATGGTTGCCGGTAATGCGATTGAAAGAGCGCATAAAAATATTTCTGAAATTGCTAATTTTATGTTAGCGGAAAATTATTTTCCTTATGTGCTATTTTTAGAAGGGTCAAATTTTTTGACACATGACGTTACTGTTGTCAGACCTGACGGAAGAAAAGTTACTCTTGTTTATAATTCAGGAACTCTTAACAGACTGGATAGGTTAACTTCTGCAAATTATGGACTACCGATTAACACCAATTTATGTAAGAATAAGATTGTTACCTGCAATGATTCTGTTATAATGCTTCAATCTACCTCTATATATACTCAACCTGAAGGTGACCGTTGGAAAGAAAAAGAAATGTTAGAAGTCATGCTTGATATTGCAAGAACGTCGCTTCAAATGTTAGGTAGAGATCTTTTCAGACAATTGACCGGGCAAAAGGAGGTCATTAATGAAAAGAAAGGCTAATCATTTATTATTAGACCAGGCTAAAATCAGCAAAAAAGATGAATTTTATACGCAGCTTGTTGATATAGAACGAGAACTAAAACATTACAGCTCTCATTTTTCGGGTAAAGTGATATATTGCAACTGTGATGACGTAGAGACCAGTAATTTTTTTAAATATTTTGCGACAAATTTTGAGACTTTAGGAATAAAAAAAATAATTTGTGCTTGTTATAAAAAATCGTCTGACGGATTAGGCGCTTATTTTGAATATACAGGCGGGGCAGTTAATTATGATGATATAAAATATTTTAGCAGTGATGGTGATTTCCGTAGTTTAGAAAGTATAAAATTATTGGAACAATCTGATATTGTTGTTACCAATCCCCCTTTTTCCCTTTTTAGAGAATATATATCACAGCTAATTACATATAATAAAAAATTTTTAGTTATAAGCAATATTAATGCTATAACATATAAAGAAATTTTTAATTTAATCCAAAATAACAAAGCTTGGCTTGGTATAAATCTGGGACGTGGTATTTCCGGTTTTATAGTTCCCTCGCACTATGAACTATATGGACAGGAAACAAAAATTAATGACCAAGGAGAGCGAATTGTTTCTCCAAATAATTGTATGTGGCTGACTAATTTAAGTAATTTTAAAAGACAAGAATTTATACAGCTTACTAAAAAATATGCCGGAAATGAAAACGAATATCCCAATTATGATAATTGCAACGGTATCAATGTAAATAAGACAAAAAATATTCCGGCAGATTATGATGGTTTAATGGGCGTTCCTATTACTTTTCTTCATAAATTTAATCCCAGACAATTTGAAATCATAAAATTTAGAAAAGGTGATGATGGTAAAGATTTGAGAATAAACGGAAAATCGACTTATTTTAGAATACTAATTAAAAATAAATTAGTAAAGAAAAATTATTCTTCATCAACTGTAGTATGTTATGAGCAACAAAATTTGAAATTTGGCTCATAAAATCTCTGAAAATAATCTTTCAGAGTCTTTTTTATACAATGAGAGATAAATATTATTTCCAATAAACTTTGAAGTTTTTAATATCTTCAAGAGTTTTGTGATAATTCCCCTTAAAACAAATCGTTCTGTCGTCAATATAAAGATAAGACGGCAATTTTATATTAGTGACATCTTTAAAAAATTTATCTAAATTATTATTAATTAGCCATTTAGTCGCAAGCAACAAATTTCTTGAGGTAAAAAGATACAATTCAGCATTTTGAGATAAAGTTTCTAAAAACTCGTAAGCTCCTGCCTTAATGTCAGGAATATGATTCTCGTTAAATTTTTCTTTCCCGTACTCATTTAGCACGCCGTCTAAATCAATAAGTATCTTTTTGGTGAACATATCTTATAAAACCTTTGAAGTTTTTAAATTTTGCACGCATGCAAAATTTATAGCAATAATAGCATTAGAATTGCATATATGCAAGATATTGAATTAAAGAAATTAGGTAATCACATAAAAAAATTAAGAAAAGAACGAAAACTTACTATTAGTGCTTTATGTTATAAAAATGGTCTTGAACCATCTACAATAAGTAGAATAGAAAAAGGATTAGTTGAGCCTAAATATCTTACATTATTAAACATTGCCAACGCTTTTAATTTAACATTAGCGGAATTTTTAAATTTTTAAAATATTTAGCTTCTTAGGTTTTGGTAATCTCTGCAGCGCAACCTTCAACTGTCATCCTGAAGCGTCAAATTGGGGGCGCAGTGATAGTCGTGTGTGTTCAGGATCTTACACACTTCGCGTTTTGCGCTGAGCACCGCGCCGGTAAGATGCTGAACACGGAAATATTGAAGCGGACACAAACGCCGGTCGCTTCAGCATGACATATTCTTGTTGGGCTGAAAGCCAAACCTACAAAAATGAAAACCGTAAGATTATAGCGGACAAATTTTTTTTACGTTCATTTTTTCTCTTTTGTTGCGAGCAAAAGAGAAAAAACGGAACCAAAAAAGAGAAAATACGCTTATCAAAACAGACTCTAAGCATTTATCTTCAAAATTTTCTAGCCGCAAGCTCCACGAAAATTTTGTGCGTAAATGCTAAGAGTCTGTAACCGAGGTTACGACAGGGGGACACCCCCTGTAACCCCCGTTAATTAAAAAAAATGATTCTCCGTCCCTCCCCGGCTTGGGGAGGGTTAGGGTGGGGAGTGTTTAAATGTCAATAATCGTATTTTTTGCAAAAAACTTCTGTCATCCTGAAGCGGATTTTCGGACGGGCGCCGTGTGAACGAAGTGAACCCAGCCCGGGGAGCGAGCGCGAAGCAGACGGCAGCGCAGCGTAGTCTGCGACAGCAGCGAGCGAGAAGAAAATCCAAGACGCTTGTGTTCAGGATCTTACACACTTCGCGTTTTGCGCTGAACGCAGCGCCGGTAAGATGCTGAACATGGCGATATTGAAGTGGACACAAACGCCGGTCGCTTCAGCATGACAGCTAGTTTTACGGAAAAAGCATAAAATGGTACGTCATCCTGAGGCGGATTTTCGGACGGGCGCCGTGTGAACGAAGTGAACCCAGCCCGGGGAGCGAGCGCGAAGCAGACGGCAGCGCAGCGTAGTCTGCGACAGCAGCGAGCGAGAAGAAAATCCAAGACGCTTGTCTCAGGATCTGTACCGTTAGGTGATTATTCTTTAGATGTCGGATTTAGTTAATTTTCTACGAATCACAGAGATTATTACTAAAATCGACATTTGTACAGATGCTGAAACAAGTTCAGCATGACAGATAGTTTTCATTTCACGCATGTAACCACTCCGCCGACCTTTGCAAGAACTCTGTTCAAAAACTGACTAAATGTCAGTTTTGAAATGGAGGGGAGAACCACCACGGTGGAGCGAAGACACCCCCAGAAAAAAAAAGACCCCATTTGGAGTCTTTTTATTAGTTTGGGCAGGGGTAAGGACTCCGTTTAAAAACTGACTAAATGTCAGTTTTGAAATGGAGGGGAGAACCACCACGGTGGAGCGAAGACACCCCCAGAAAAAAAAGACCCCATTTGGAGTCTTTTTATTAGTTTGGGCAGGGGTGGATTCGAACCACCGTAGTCTCGCGACGGCAGATTTACAGTCTGCTCCCTTTAGCCACTCGGGCACCTACCCATTTAATTTGCCTTTGACGGGACTTGAACCCGTGACCTCTCCCTTACCAAGGGAGTGCGCTACCACTGCGCCACAAAGGCACTCATCATAGCATAAACCAAGGGAGCGCTGCTACCCTCCTCCATTATCGACCTGACATTTAGTCA
>CALVEC010000017.1 GCA_944326475.1 Candidatus Gastranaerophilales bacterium | reverse complement strand
CCGAATCATTATTTCTTAACAGGAAAATCAACCCCAACAGAACCGAGAGTTTATAGACAATTTTTCTCAAGATTTGTAAAAAAACATAAACTAACACCGGTAAAATTTCATGAACTTCGCCATACATTTGCTATAAGAGCAATAGAGATATCGGATTTTGATATAAAATCCCTGTCAGAAATTTTAGGACACAAAAATGTATCATTCACTCTAAATGTTTATGGCAGAGCAAACCTTCAACAAAAAATCAAATGCATGAATTTGCTGAATGATTTGCTGTAAAATTATTTGGTATAATAATGAACATGGAAAAAAGAATTACAGATGCTATAGAAGAATGGTTAGATTGTAAAGTTTCTAAAAACCCATCATATATACATTTATTATTAAATGCAGATGGTGAAAATTTCCCTGATGAATTAATTACTTATATTAAGATTGCACATGAGCAAGCTCAAAAAAAATATATTGATAAAATAAATGAATTTAATTTAGATCCCTTAGAACAACCACCTATATATACTGTGGTATTGCCATTGAAAACTTTACAAGGTTATTTGGGAGAAGTTTTTGGAGGTTTAATTGCCATTACTCAAAAACCTTTTGACCTTGATTGGGAAATTCCGGTGCATCTTTTTTCTTTCCATGATACAGTTTTTGATTGGTTAGATATGTATTTGCAAAACGCTGAAATATCAACGGATATACCTGGAAGAACTGGTGATGATAATTTAGCTTTTTTACGTAATAAAAATAATGAAATAATTGCTGTATTATTTATAGAAGCCAAATGCACATTAACGCATAATGTTACTTTAATCAATGATGCACATTCTAAATTAAGCAAGAGTAATATAATTCCAGTATCCAGAGATAAAATAAAGCAATTACTAATTGAAAAAGGTGATAGTGATAGCCTCCTTTTTGTAGATGCGATAAACAATATAACAAATACACAAAAAGAAAGATATGATATGGTTAGTTATTTATATAACCAAAAACCAATAAAAAATGACAGTTGGATTTCAAAAGATAAAATTAACAGTTATTATACTGGTAAAAGGAACCTTGTCGCTGCAGAGTTGTGTATCACAAATCTTAAAAATTTTATCGACAAAATTTATCGGAATGGAGATTCTGATGAATAAAAAACAAGATTTGGAAATTTCAAATAAAATTATTGAAGAATATGCAGGGGAATCATTTCCTTCAGATTTCGCAAAACTATATGCACATCATTCAAGATTACAAGCCAAAAAAGAGGGACTAAAATCTTGGAATGACCAAATGTTTGAGTCTCAATTGAATAAAGCATTATTATTAATTGAATATGCAGAAATACAAAGGGAAGGAGATAATAATAAATTTAAAAATGCTTTAAAACGTGCAGGAGAAGTCTTAGAATGGCTTGCACATCCCGAAATAAATAAAAATGATTTACCATTATATTTATTATCAGCCGCTTGTTATCAGTTAGCAGAATACCCTGCAAGAGGGTTAGGTGTTTTAAATAAATATGATATTGATAGTCACCAATCTAAAATACTACAAGCATTATTAAAAGCTGACTTTATAAGTATTATAAAATTGTTATCTGACTATTATACCAATAATATAAATATTATAATTGCAAACATTGATAATACTGAAACTCAAGACTTATCATTACAACAGTATATTATAAACGAAACTATAAGGGTTATAAGTATTACATATTCCTATTTCCGTTGGGGAGATAATGATAGATTAGATATTGCAATGAAAAAATTTGAAGCAATAGAAAAATTTATGCTACACGGTAAAGATTCTTTTTCTTGGATTTTATGTAGGCTTTGTAATCAAGTAATAAAAGTATATTTTGAAACATCATTAAGAAAGTGGATTCAAAAATTAAAAGAAACTGTCAATGATGATGGTAAAAAAGCATTAGATTTATATTTAAAATTAAATTTTTTAGAAAATAAAACTCTTGCATGGACATCACAAATAGTAGGGATAGAAGAATTAGCAAAAAATGAAAGTTTTTTACTTTGTACGCCAACAGGTTCTGGTAAAACAACTATAGCCGAACTAGCGATCATACAGAATTTATTATCTAAAAATATTTCTGATAATAGCATTAATGATAGCATTGCTTTATATATAGTACCTAAACGAGCTCTTGCAGCGGAGGTTGAATTTAAATTATCTAAAATTTTGACACAAAATTTAAATACAAATATTCAAATTACATCTTTGTATGGAGGCAATGACTATGGACCAGATGAAATATCAATAACGGAGGCTATTCATCCTTTTGTTCTCATATGTACGCAAGAAAAAACGGATGCTCTTATTAGGCTATTTGGAAATGAATTTCTTGAAAAAGTTAAATTGGTAATTATTGATGAAGCACATAATATTAATTCCGAAGACTCTCGTGCTTTTTGTTTGGAAACATTAATTACACGATTAAAAATGAAATTAAAAGCAAATACTAGATTCATAGGCTTATCTGCTATTGCTGATGGAATTGAAAAAAGCTTATCTGCATTCATTGGTAGTAAGGATAGACCAATCAAATCGGATTACAGAAGCACTAGACAAACGATCGGTCGCCTTTATTATTCACCACTGGGTACATATGAACAATACGTTGATATTATAGATGGTAAAATTGTAAAGCTTGAAAATGAAGAAAAACAGAGACCTTATATATTAAATCCTATTGAAAGATGTCCTTTCCCCCAAAAATATAATAATTATGAAAAAAGTATTCAAAAAATGAGGCCAAGATTATTTTGGGCAGCACTTAACTATGCTTCACAGACAAACAAAGACAAAAATAAAACTGTATTAATTTCTATATTAGGTATTGAAGATATAGTTTCACAATATGCAACTCCATTTCTAAAATACATTGAAGAAGATTTATCTAATGTTGAAAATATTCCACAATATTTCGTAATACCTAATAATGATAAATTAGATATTTATAATAAAGCATTAAAAATATGTGCAGATTATTTTGGGCAAGATTCTGTTGAATATAAATTATTAAAAAAAGGAATTGTTTTACATCATGGTAAAATGCCGGGAAGATTAGGAAGAATATTAGTACAATTGGTAGAACAAAATATAATAAATGTAGTTATTGCAAATTCTACTTTAATTGAAGGTATAAATTTACCATTTGAGATTATTTTATTACCATATACATCATTAAAAAGAAAACCATATGATATCAATGATAATAGTTTAGTAGATATAAAAAATTTTAAAAATCTGATAGGAAGGGCTGGACGTCCTTGTTTAACAACAGAAGGGCAAACTTATATTTTATTACCACAACAAGAAAAACAACTAAAATATTTACATACAAATTATGTAAATATTTTAGAAGAATTTATGAATAATTCACAAAATGAAGAAACTAGTGCACTATTTAAGTTATTAGAAAAAATTTATAATAAATGGCAAAAGATTACACAAGAAACAAGTCGAGAAAAGTTTATTGAATGGATCGAAAATACTAGGCCAATTAATGAAAATAACGAAGCAGTAAATGTATTAGATAATTTAGATGAATTTTTATTATCAGTTATAGAAGAAATTGATAATGTTTCAAAAGAGGGTGATTTAGAAGATAAAATATTAAAAATTTGGGAAAATACATATGCAAATTATGTAAATAATAGTGATTATATATTTTATAAAAATGTTATTAACCTCAGATGTAAAGCGCTTCTAAAAACTATCTATCCAAATAAAAAATTCCGTAATTATTTTTATAAAGTTTCATTAACTCCAAAGATTACAATGGAATTAACAGCAAAATTTAGTGAAATATACAAAATTCTAAAAGAGGGGGAATCTTACTTTTCTCTCGGAAACAATTGCAGAATTAACTATATTATGAAAATTGTACAAATTTTTAATGAAATAGAAAAAATCAAAATTGATAAAAAGTTTGATACAATAAAAAAACATATTGAATGGTGGTTTTCAAAAGATAAAACGCTATTTACAGGTACCGCTTCAAATCATTATGATTTTATTAGTAAAGAATTTTTATATAAATTTACTAGAAACATAGGTGCTTTTATTTCTTTATGTTTATTAAACAAAGATGATTTAAAAGGTAATCAAAAAGAAAAAACAGGATTGCCTTGGATTATATTTTGGCTAAAAGATATAATAACATGGGGAACCCTTGATCCTGTTACTGCATATATAATGGCGAATGATTCTTCCGTTATAACAAGAGTGGATGCTCAAAAAATTTCTCAAAACTATTATAATAACTATGGTTACATTAATAACGATGAAATCTTCAATCCGGATACGATCAAAAAATGGTATCACATATATAAAATTCAATATAATAAACATGCAGAAGAAGAACATAATAATGAAGAACAATTCCAAGTAAAATTGGATAGAAATTCTATATTATATACACAACTAAAATATAGAGTAATTCCTATAATAAAAAATAATAAGATATACTGGATTGATATTGCGGGTTATATTATGGCAGTTTCTGATATAGGTAAAATTAATGTTTATGATAATGATTATATATTATATCCTAAAGAAAAACGCGTTATTTCTAGTAAGTACTTATCTTGAATAATAAAATAAATTTAATTTATAATGTTTTCATCTCCATCTCATAGTTAATTACATCTTGTTCTGTATGTTAAATTACATTGACTATATGAAATGAGCTAAACAATTTGCCATAAAGCTTGCAATTTGATATTATTGAGTCACCATATAAGAGAGCAGGGATATGACAACTGATTTTTCGGAATATCTAAAACAAATTAATTTTCTGCCGTATTATAAAAAATTGGTAAAAGATTTAAAAGGCAAAAAAATTATTGTTTATGCCGCGGGCAGTTTTTTTAGGTATATTTGTGAAAACTTTGATATGTCAATGTTTAACATAATCGGTGTGTCCGATGCAAAGTTTGGTATTGAGGACGAAGGAAAAGACTTTAACGGGTTTAGAATCATCCCTAAAAACAAAATTTTGGATTACAAACCCGATGTAATTCTTGTTGCAATGCAGAATTATTATTCTTTGCTTTTTGACTTTGAAACAAATGTTTTTTATAATACGGGGATTTCTATTGTCCCGCTGGCAAAGAGAATTGGCATAAGCGAGTGTAAACGCGATTTAAAAATGTTGACACAGATTTTCAAAACAGACTGGTCAAAAATATTAAATTCCAAAAATAAAAAGAATGAATTAAAAAAGGTGCTTTGGGAAAGTTGCAGAAAGTCATTCTATGAAACCGCAAAATCAGATGGCGAAAGAGTTCTGAAACGGCTTAGAGAAAAGGCAAAAAAAGAAAAACTCAAAGTTGTTTTCACTCTCCATCAGGCGCCCAGATGGAAATGCGAAACTATATACAGACTGATGGAAAAGGATGAACTTTTTGACCCGTACGTTATTGTTACGATTCCGTATGTTGCAAATCCTGAATATCCGAGCATGAAGCGCGAACATTTTGATGAAACGGTAGAGTTTTTTGAAAAAAGGAATTACAGAGTTTTAAAGGGTTATGATTGGGAAAAGAAACGGTACATATCTTTTAAAAAATTTAAACCCGATATTATTTTTTACCAGCATCCGTGGAATGTTGCCGAAAAACAGTCGCCGCTTGCCAATTCCAAAAACTCTCTCACCTGCTATGTTCCTTATTTTGTAGCTAATGCCGGAAGTGATATTGAATACAATCTTGATTTTCATTTGCAGGTATTTAAGCATTATATTTTGAATGACAAGATAAAAGACTTTTACGCACAGAGAATGTTGAACGGAGGTGCCAATCTTGTTGTTGCGGGTCATCCGCAGCTTGATTATTTTTATCTTAACAGAGAAGAAATTGATAATGCGGAGAAGAAATATGTAATTTACGCACCGCACTGGTCTATAAATGTTCCTGTGGAAAACTATGCGACTTTTAGATGGAGCGGTATGTTTATGCTTGAATATGCAAAAGCCCATCCTGAGGTTCAGTGGGTGTTTAAGCCTCATCCGATTTTAAAATACCGTTTGATTGACCAAAATGTAATGACACCGGAGGAAGCTGAAAAATATTGGTCAGAGTGGAGCAGCGCGGGTGTTACTTATGAAGACGGGGATTATATGGATTTTTTCAAGCATGCCCGTGCAATGGTGACAGATTGCGGTTCTTTTTTGACGGAATTTTTCCTGACGAAACAGCCCTTGATTCACATGGTTTCAGATTGTGCAATACCCTATAATCCTTCGGCGGCGGATATTGTAAAAAACTATTATAAAGCGCATAATGTTGAAGAATTAAAGCAGCAGCTTGACACTGTAATTATCAACAGAGATGATTATATGAAATCTCAAAGGCTTTGTGCCCTGGAGGAGATGAAACTGGCGCAGTGTTACGCGGCAAAAAATATAATTGATGATTTAAAATCGGAACTTGGAATATGAAAACTGTTTTAACATACGGAACATACGATTTATTGCACGTCGGGCATATAAATATATTGAAAAGAGCAAAAGAACTGGGCGATTTTTTGATAGTCGGTCTTTCGACGGATGAGTTTAATGCGCTTAAAGGGAAAACGTCGTTTTATACATACGAACAGAGAAAGGCAGTTCTGGAGGCTGTTAAGTATGTTGATTTGGTTATTCCCGAGAGAAGTTGGGAACAGAAAACGGATGATGTGAAAAAATACAACGTGGATATTTTTGTCATGGGCGATGACTGGGAAGGGAAATTCGATTTTTTGCGGGATTACTGTGAAATAAAAATCCTTCCGAGAACTCCGGATGTTTCAAGCACCAAAGCCCGGGTTTATCTTGACGAAGCTTACAAAACCCTTATCCGGTCTTAGATTTTTTTAAAAAACATTTTTAAAAGATACGAAAATGTCGGAGAAAGCAAAGGAATTATGGGCGTTTTTTCGTTTTTTGAACCTTTCAAAATGTTTTTATCAATAGATTTTGCAACCGAAAGGTCGTTTATTAGCGACATAACTATTACATCGCAGTCAAAATTTTTCATTTCCTCCGGCTTGATTGCCTTGTAAGGGGTTTTGTTTGAGTCTGTAGTTGTTTCAAATTTTTTATCAGATATTGCGGCTATATTTAGTTTTGAAAGGTCATAATTTTTTTGTATCAAATCAAAATATGAACCGGCTCCGTACAAAAGGATTTTTTTGTTTTTACATTTTTTAGCGAGCCTGTCAATTTGTTTTTGTGCGTCAATTTCTTCTAAGTATTTTTCCAGCTCCATAAAAATTTCCTTCCAAGAATAGCAGTTATTTGTATTTTATTATATAATAAAATACAAATTTATAAAACGGATTTTGATTTTTATAGAAGTTTATGTGACTGAGGTTTGGATATGGGAGACAGGGCGGACGAAACAAATTTTTCAAATATAAAATATACGCTTTACGAAAAATTTGTAAGATGGTTAAAATACCTGATTGATTGCCGTAACGCGAAACAGAGCTGCCTGAATTTGATAAAAAGAACAAATCCGAAAAGAATACTTGTCATGAACTGTTCATCGTTCAGGCCCGATATGTTTAAACAACGCTCCCATCATTTTGCCCAATTCTTTTCAAAACATTTTGATTTGGTAATTTATAAATCTTTAGCTCAAATTACCGTGAAAAAATGGGAAAATAATATTTGGCTGTCAAAGTGGCTGCCGGATATTAAATTCAAAGACGCAGATGTATATTATTATACGACTTCGGTCAACACATACCCGTACAGGAAACTTTTGAAGAATACAAAAAACGGCTACAAACTCATCTATGACTATATGGATGAGATGACAGAGATGCTTGCGCTTAACGATCATATTAAGAAAATCTGGAAAAACCTGAGGAAACTGAAACCGGTTTTGTGCATTGCGTCATCTGATAAACTATTTAAAGAGTTAAACGAACATCTTCCGGGCGGTCATAATATCCTTGTAAAAAACGGCGTAACAGTTGAGGATTTTTCCCGGGAATACGGGCAAGATGATTTACCCGGGGACATAAAGGCTGTTGTTGATGAAGGGAAGCCTATTGTTGGGTATTACGGATATATTGCGCCGTGGATAGACTTAGAACTTTTGAACAAAGCTGCAAAAGCCAGACCTCAGTATAATTTTGTATACATCGGGGCAACTTTTGGTAATGAGAATAAAAAACTGCTAAACGGCGATAATGTACATTATCTGGGCAGGAAGGACTATTCTGTCCTTCCTGCCTATGGAAAAACCTTTACCTGTTCCATTATTCCGTTTATATGCGCTGATATAGCAAAAGCGACTTCCCCCGTAAAATTATTTGAATATATGGCAATGAAAAAGCCGGTAGTGTGTACAAGAGACCTTCTGGAGTGTTACGGATACGAGGGTGTTTTGATTGCACGGGACGATGAGGATTTTATAAATAAACTGGATGAAGCAATGAAGCTTGCCTGTGATGAAAATATAAAAAACAAATTATACGAGGCGGCATGTTCCGAGTCCTGGGGCGTTAAAGCAAAAAAAATACTTCATGAAATAGGGATTGAGGAGTAATATTTATGGACAGATACAGTGTATACGAGAAGTTTAAAAAGACTCTTTTTTCAAAGATACAAAACAGAAACAAACTGCTGAAATACAAAGATTATTTCAGATTTAATAAAGATATAGAGCTTCTTTCCGTGTACAGAAATGCAAGAAAATGGATTTATACCAATACTGTTCCGGGAAAAGGCATAAGACCGTCTGTCGGATTAGATGATACAAAAACAGATATTGCATATCCCGAGGTGAGCGGGTATTATATTCCGAGCTTGCTGCATTACGGCTTTAGAGACCTTGCAAAACAGTATGCAAAATGGCTCTTGTCCATTCAGCATGAAGAAGGCGCCTGGTATGACTATCTGGACAAAGCGCCTTACGTCTTTGATACAGGTCAAATTTTAAAGGGATTGATAGCCATTTATCCGATTATGCCGGAGGTTAAGGACTCAATTCTTAAGGGTTGTGACTATATTTTGTCTCAAATCAGACCGGACGGACAGCTTCCGTCTCCGTCTCTTGAGTTTTGGCCTGAGGGGATTTGTACTGAATTGATACATCTTTACTGCCTTAAACCATTAATTGACGCTGCCCGTATTTTCGGATGTCCCCGCTACGAAACGGAAGCGAGACGCGTTCTTGCTTATTACAAAGAAAACAGTATGGATAAACTTCTTGATTTTCACACGCTTTCTCATTTTTATGCATATATGATGGAGGCGCTTGTGGATCTCGGAGAGACCGAGATTGCCCGCAAAGCAATGGACAAGGTCTCAAAATTGCAGCGGAAAGACGGATTTATACCGGCATATAAAAATGTTAAATGGACTTGCTCAACCGGACTTTTCCAATTTGCGGTTGTCTGGTACAAACTCGGCGAAAAGACAAAGGCGGATTTAACTTTTGACTATGCCTGCAGCCTGCAAACAAAAAACGGCGGCTGGCTCGGAAGTTACGGAAAAGGCGCCGGATATTTGCAGGTGCGTGAAATATCCTGGGCGGTTAAGTATTTTCTGGATGCATTGCAATTAAAAATCTCGACTCATTTTGCAAAAACAGCGGACAAAAATGTGCCTCAAACTGGCGGAACATACCCGTTGTCAGATTATATAAGCGATGAAGACGGAAGATTGAAGCTGGTGCTCGGTGAAATAAATAAACATGTAAAATCCGGTGCAAACGTCGTGGATGTTGGCTGCGGGCTCGGGCGTATACTGAAAAAAGCGGCGGCACAGCGACCTGAGGCAAATTTTTACGGTGTGGATTTGGCGCCTGAGATTCTTGCGAATATTCCTGAAACTATAGGCACAAAAATCGGCTCACTGCTTTCAATACCTTTTGAAGACGGATTTTCCGATTTCACAATGACGTCAGAAGCTCTGGAGCACGCAATTGATATTGAAAATGCGGTCAAAGAACTTGCCAGAATAACCAAAAAAGGCGGCAGGGTTTTGATAATAGACAAAGATATAAAAGCACGGGGCGCGCTTGAAACTCCGCCGTGGGAGCAGTGGTTTAATCCGGAGGAGCTTAAAAATATTATGGAAAGTGCAGGGCTTAAAACGGAGATAATAAAAAATGTTCCATACGGTACAAAAGACGGGTCAGACGGACTTTATGCCGCATGGTCGGGAGAAAAACAGTGATACCTTTTTCTTTTAAATACAGCATAACAAGGCGTATTAAAGACGCAATAAATAAACCTAAAGTCAAAAAAATCAACCCCTCGAAAGCTTTGTTCACAAATGATACGGCTCTGTACAGAACAAATTTTATCTCTGCCCAAAACAGACTGCTTGTTAATAAGGCAAAACAGGGGGATTATGCATATTTTATAAGGCATCTGGCAAATCAGGATTATAAGTACCAAAAACTCTGGGATGACGAGTATTTTGAAAACCGTTTCGGAATGCAGAAAATTTATGAATTGATAAAGCAAAAAAACTGTCAAAAACTCAGGATTCTCGACATTGGCTGCGGTAACTGCAAAATGCTTGATAAACTGAAGGAACTCGGGCATGAGGTATACGGCATAGATTTGTCTGCACTGAGGGTTGTAAAAAATCGTAAAAGGCTGAAAAATATTGCGTTTGGTTATGCCGAAGACATTCCGTTTCCGGATGAAATGTTTGATATAGTCATTGCCCAGGAGGTTTTGGAACACGTTTTTGATTTGAAACAGAGTCTTGCGGAAATAAAGAGAGTCCTGAAAACAGGCGGGCTTGCATACATTCAGGTTCCTTACTTAAACCTTGTTGAATCGCAAAACCACCTGAGACTTTTCAGTAAAGAAACGCTGAACTATTGGGTTAATAAATACCTGAAAGTCAGGGATATCGGGATTATTCCCTACAAAATCGGCGGCAATCCTAATAACATATTTCTTACCGCCCAAAAATCGACAGAGATTGATGTGGAATTTTATTTGATGGACGCATTTGAAATTTATCACTTCTTGCCGCTGTATAAGATGTTGAATGACAATAATTTTAATGCAAAATTTGTGTGTGAGCCTTGCCGTATTAATGTCGCAAAAGATTGGTTTGATTATGACACGGCAAAATCCATACTTGAAGAACGCGGGCTTAAATATTCAGAGAATGCAAATTCTTATGCGGAAATAGCTTTTACAACCCAGCGAATAGCTTATCTTGAAAAATATTTAAATTTTAAAATAAATTTTCAATACGGCGCCGGATTAAACAAAACTAACTTTTGCAGCACCAAAAGGGCTACGGAGGGATTTGACGCAAGATTTGTTTACGGTGATTACACAAAAGAAAAAGTGAAGGCTTACATAAACGAAAATAATATATATGAAATCGGTATTCCAAAACACGACGAATTTT
The DNA here is from genome assembly GCA_944326475.1 of Candidatus Gastranaerophilales bacterium. Taxonomy (GTDB): domain Bacteria; phylum Cyanobacteriota; class Vampirovibrionia; order Gastranaerophilales; family Gastranaerophilaceae; genus CALUPY01. The sequence continues at coordinate 38,126 of CALVEC010000017.1, read as the reverse complement.
TTGAGAATCCTCCGGTTCAAAATGATATAAAATCGGAACTAAATATACATACGGATAAAAAGATTCTCGTATATTTCCCGACATGGGATGAAGACAGTTCTGTTTCCGTCTTTTATGACGAGCTGAAAAAACTGAAAAATGAGTACTTTGTCGTAACAAAAGCCCATCACTGCACATACAGACTTAAAGAGAAAGAATCGGATTTAAGGATTTTACAGGAAATATCCGATATAGTGCTTGAGGGGAATTACAGTTTTTCGCGTGCCGCCGTGCTTGCCGATATTGCGTTGATTGACGCAAAAAGCGGCGCCGCCTGCGAGGTTCCGTATCTTAACCCTAATGCGCACATTCTGTACCTCTCCGTAAGAGACAATCTGCAAGAGTATTTCTGGGAAGATATTTTTAGCTTCGGATATTTAATTAATAAAAAAGAAGATTTGCTCAAATCTCTGGATAGTATTGCAAAGGAAGATAAATTCCAAAAAGAAAGAAATAACAAAATAACCTATTATCTTGGCTTAAGAGACGGAAAATCAACAGATAGGGCATTAACTGCTCTTGAAGATATTTGTGAAAAAACGCTGGACAGATAACCTGCGCGGTGTGCAGCTCTCAGACCGTTTGGGGCGCAGCCGGCGTTGGAGTTACTCTTTTAATTTTTATACTGCACGGAGATACTTCGTATCTCACTTTGCCTGCCTCCATCCGTAACGTGACATTTAGTCACCTTCCGGACGGAGTCCTTCCTCCCCGGCTTGGGGAGGGGTAGGGTGGGGAGTGACCCGTAAGGGGGCAACCGGCTACGGGTGTTCTAACAAGCTCTAACAGACGACTCCGCCCGACAGGGGGACACCCCCTGTAACCCCCCGTTTGGTCTGGTTTTTGTTGCGGTAAATTAAAATTTACCGCAACCTGCTTATTAACCAGTCCTCACCCAATCCCCACGATTAGCGGTATAAAACGTCTTTTAAAACATTGCAAGCAAGGGTGAAAGCACCTTTTACGGGTTCTGTCTCCGCAAGTGCATTGAGCATCATAAAATCGTGAATTGTTCCGTTTATTCTTGCAGAAATGACCTTCACCCCCGCTTGTTCAAGCTTTCTTGCATAAGCTTCCCCTTCATCTCTCAACACGTCATTTTCAACCGTGATAACCAGAGCAGGCGGAAGCCCTTTCAAATCGTCGATTTCAGCTTTTAGCGGAGAAATAAAAACAGAGTCTCTTTCCTTTTTATCCGGAGCGTAGGCGTCCCAGAACCATTCCATTGCCTTTTTTGTAAGCCAGGGTCCGTCTTTGAAAAGTTCGTAGGATTTTGTGTCCATATCCGCATTTGTGACGGGGTAGAAAAGTGCTTGTATAACCGGCATTGGCGTGTTTTCTCTTTTGGACATAAGGCAGATTGCCGCAGCCATATTTCCGCCGGCGCTGTCTCCCGCAATTGCTATTCTATCCGGATTTATATTGAGTTCTTGCGCGTTTTTGTGTAAATATTTTAATATCCCGTAGATTTGATTAAGCGCTTCGGGGTAATGAGCTTCCGGAGACGGATTGTAGGACGGAAAAATCACAGCAGAATTTGCAGAGACGCAAAGCTTTCTTATGAGAGTGTCGTGCGTTGTTTTGTCGCCCATAATCCAGCCTCCGCCGTGAATGTATAGTATTGCCGGAAGCGTATCTTTTGCATTTTTGGGCTTTATTATTCTTATTTCAACATCTTCTGCGTCATTCAGCTCTATCCTTTTGTCCGTTATTTGTACGTCGATTTTTTGCACCGGATTTTCCTCCTGAACGGTAAGAAGAAAATTTCTTGCTTCTATCGGCGAAAGTGTATACAGCGGAGCTGCCGCATTTGCTTCTGTTTTGTCGGTAAATTCTTCTGTTGCGGCAGTTAAGTTTGGTAATTTTGATGACGGCTCAGACATTTTGTTCCTCCTTTTTGTAGATACAATAAAGGATTTGTGCTGTTGCTGCATTAGACGAATGTCTTGACTAGAGTGTATTTTTTTCGGCGTCTTGTGCTTCTTTTTTCGCTTTGAGATTCCGTCTTAATTCAAGTATCCTGTCAAAGTCAGGCGCTAAAGAGAGTTCAAAACTGAATCTGGGGTTGCGTCTGTAGACTTCGTGGTTGTTGTGCATAAGAGGAATACCCCAGTAGAGCCTTGCTGACGCGTCTCCCGGGAGTGCAATTCTCAAACCGAAACCGCAGCTGACGATGTAGTCATCGGAGTTAAGATGCTTTTGTAACAAATTACGGCGAGTTCAGAAACGGAAACAGAGGCGGTGACGGCGGTGCCCACGATGTTGGCGGCGGTTACAGATGGCTGACTATCGTGGACAATGACTATCAGAGAAATATATCATCTCTTTTCGGTATAAATCTTACGACTCAGCTTTACACAAAACTGACAGGTTCGTATGCGCTTCACATGGGCAATACTATTGACCAGCTTACAAAGGCGCCTGTTGTGTACTACAATCCTTACGAAGTTGTAAATCTTCCGAGAACGGAAAACAGCTTCTACAGATTGACGTTTAAGGATGACAAAATCCAAAAAACTACGACTACACCCGAGTTTGATGATATTGACAAAGACACCTACAAACCTACAAAACGTCAAAATATAAGATTCTCACTTGCGAAAGACGATGAAGAAGTAAAAGTTGCGAACAAGAGAATCATAAGTATTCTTGACATTTCAAAAGGCGGTCTTGCAGTAGAACACGACGGAACACTTAAAAAAGGCGAAGAATTTATGATAAATCTCTCTTATCATAATATTACCGCCACGCCTGAGGTTCAGGTAGTCCGTGTAAGCGGCAATAAGGCAGGTCTGAAATTTATCAATATGGACAATGCCACGGCAAACAAGATTCTCTATATAAATCTGTTTGCGGCGCAGGATAATACAGACCAGACGTCGTCCGACAAAGCGACTATGGTGATTGAAAAACTCTAGTATTAAAAACAAAAGACCCGGGAAATCGGGTCTTTTCTTTATTTATTTTCAACAGTTGTTTTTACCGGAGCGGGATTGTTTCTGTAACGGTACCAGAGGCACATGTCCGTCAAAAGAAATGCCGTGTTTAGAAGATACAGCACTATGACAATATCTCTGCTGAAAAATATCTTGTGCAAAATTCCGCAGATATAACCTAAGAGAATAAGATAAGAAAACGTTATGCTTTTTCCGTGAACGCATTTGCATCTGTATGTTTTGTATGCTGCAATAGGCCAGCTTATTCCGAAACAAACCATCATACCTGCTTCAAAAATACTCATTTTTCTCTCCTTTTAAAAGTTTATGTCTGCTGCGGTCTCGCTTGTATAAATGTATATGCGCTGCGAGTTTCGTCAACCCTGACAGTTTGCGGGTGTGACTCCTTGCACTTGCCGGCTGTGACGGGTTTGTTTTTAAACAACGAACTTGTTCATTGCACAGCTTCAATATGGAATCGGAGTCAGTTGACGATATGAAACTATTATTACTCTGAATTTTAAAAAATCAACGGGCAAAAAATATTTTTTTGCGTTTTACTATTAACAGGAAATAATTTCATGAAAATTACATTTTTACCCTCAATAAGATTTTTTAACGCATATCATAAACAGCCCCAAAACAAGACTGAACCGGATAAAAACTATTCTGCTTCCCCGGCTTACGGGTTGTATTATATGCCTTTGAGCTTTCACGGCAAGGTCGATGAAGAACTTATGAAAGCGGAAGGTGTTCATTGTCCCGTGTGCGGGATAAAAATGCTCTCTAAAGAGAAGTATTTGAATCTTATTGAAGAAAGCAAGAAAATAGAAAAACCCGGCGAGTTTTTTGAGTTTTTGAACAAAAATAAGGAATACATTCCGGATTTTTATATAAAAATCATAAAGCATACAGCGGCAATGCTTGAAAAGCCAAATGTACAAACGATGAACGATTTGTTTGCAAATTTGTCGAGGATATCAAAATCAAGGGTAAAAACGTATCTGAAAAGGACAGCAGAAGATTTTACAACGCTTAGGAATTACGGGCAGGTATCAGATGATGACAGAAAAAAACTTGAAATCTGCATAGATGAGTTTATGAAACCGTGGCTTGACAAAACGGTTAAAGTCTCAAAATTTTCCTATTATATGGAATTGATGCAAAAAAATATTCTGACCCTTGAAACGCCGAGAAAAAATGAGATATATACCGGGGCAAGGTTGAAATTAAAAAATGCATTTTTGTACTCAGGAATATTTAAGCAAGCCTCTAAAAACGGTGCTGAGTCGAATGGGAATATTACACCCGAGATTGTATCCCGTCTCTTTTTGCCGTCATTGAAGCGGACAGGCGGACTGTTTTCTGATTTGAATAATGAAAAATTTAAAGACGAAAACACAATCTTGCTGTGCGGCGGATGTGAAAAAAACGGTAAAGATGTAGTGAAAACTCTCAGAAGAACTCCGCAGGCAAAGAACTATATCAATAACTATTTAATGGAGATATCAGAATCGATTGCCAGAGGCGATATAGACCTTCCGCCGGCTTATCCGGTCTCGCAGGCGAAAAGCATAAGACGTCTGACCAGTATAGATGTGGATATTCAAGGTTTTTTAAACGTATTAAAAAGCAAAATTTTTCAAGAAAAACGCAGTGATATAAATTTTGAGGTGCTGAATTTTGAGGGCGTTCCCTGTGCAAGCTGCGGTATAACTACATTAACGCATGAACAGAGAATAAAACTGCTAACAGATATAGAACATGCAAAAAGCGACGGGGAGCTATATTCAATAGCAAAGAATAATAAAAAATATTTGCGTCCGGAATTTCTTGAAATATTGGACGAATATAAGTATATTGTATCCAAATTTCCGAACATGTCCCAGAGCGATATTTTGGAAATACTGCAGAAAAAGATGGATGTATCTATGGATATTATTATTCTGAATACCATAGATTTGATAAAAAAACATACAGCGGATTGGGATTTAAACCGGAGTGACAGAAAATTAATCAGCCAATATTTGAACAAAACAAAAAATAATTTTTTGAATAAAGAACGGGAACTCTGGTTTCCGTACCGTGAATACAACGCGCTTATCGGTGAAACACTTATGAAAATGGAGAATCCGGGAAAGTTTGAGTTAATAGACATTGCAAGAAGTGAAGTAAGAGAACAACATATAAAAGAAACTATTCTATATATTCATCCGAATATTCTTCAAAAAATGAGTCCGCTTAAGGGGATGCTGCAGAATATGTTTAAACTGTCTGTAATCACTGCAGATCATATAGTTCCCCGAGACAGAAACGGGGGGAATGATAAGGAAAATATTGCTGCATTTTGCAAATTTTGCAACCAGAAGAAAACAAATATGCTGTTGAAAGACTATTACAATTTTAATCCCGAACTCAGAATAAATATGCAAAAATATTTGAATAAAGTTGTCAGACTTATAAAAGCCGGAGTTTTGAAAGGATATGAGGATTATCCCGCTCAATTTGCGGAGAATATAAGAAAACTCACAAGCAAAAATAAAAAACCTATAGTGCTTAAATATCCGCGGATTGAGAAAAAGGACGGGCGGAACATACAGCAATAATCGTATTTTTTAGATTTTAACTTAATTTCGCGTTTTGCGCTGAACGCCGCGTCGGTAAGATGCTGAACATGGAAATATTGAAGCGGACACAAACGCCTCGCGCTTTAGCATGACAAAAAGTTTTGTGCAAGTATGCCCAACCTGCTTATTTTAACTTAATTCCGCATTTTGCGCTACATATCACGTTGGTACAGATGCTGAAACAAGTTCAGCATGACGTACTATTTTATTTTTTCATTTCACGCAAGTAGCTACCCCGCCGACCTTTGCATAGCGAATTACAGAAAGTTGATTAAACAACGATTAGTCTCATCTGTCTGAGCAGCCCGTAGTTATTTTCAAGAACTTTAATTTATTTATGTTTTTTTGCGGAAATATGGGCTGCGAGTTATGAGACTCGGGTGCAATTTACTTTCTGTATGAGCGGAGCAGTAGGTCGGCAAATTTCTTCGGCTCCACCTATTCTTTTTAAAAGAATGGGTGGAACATATAGCTATAATCGTATTTTTTAGCTTTTAACTTTATTTTGTGTTTTATACAAAAAATGAAAACCGAGTAATTGTATCGAACAAGTTTTTTACGTTCATTTTTTCTCTTTTGTTGCGAGCAAAAGAGAAAAAACGGAACCAAAAAAGAGAAAATACGCTTATCAAAACAGACTCTAAGCATTTATCTTCAAAATTTTCTAGCCGCGCTGCTCCACGAAAATTTTGTGCGTAAATGCAAAGAGTCTGTAACCGAGGTTACGACAGGGGGACACCCCCTGTAACCCCCGTTTGGTCTGCGGAAAAAGCATAAAATAGTACGTCATCCTGAAGCGGATTTCTTTCACTCTCGCTTCTGTCATTATGAACCGGCTCTGTCCGCAAATTCAATACAACAAATAAAAATATTTTGACCCTATGCGCTCTTTATTATAGAATTAGTACTATATAGTAAGAAATAGAGGGAAATATGACTGAAGAATACAAAGATTCGCTTAACCTTCCGCAAACCACACTCCCTATGAGGGCGAATGCGGCTAACAGAGAAATAGAAATACAAGAATTTTGGGCGCAAAACCAGATTTATAAAAAGAACCTGAAACAGAGGGACAAAGAGAACAAATTCATTCTCCATGACGGACCTCCGTACTTAAGTTCCGACAAAATCCATATAGGAACGGCATTGAACAAAATTTTGAAAGACATTGTTGTAAAATACAAATCAATGTCGGGGTATTATTCTCCGTTTGTTCCGGGATACGACGGACACGGACTGCCTATAGAAAATGCTGTTGTAAAAACAATTAAAGGCGGACGCAACGCTGTTTCTCCTTTCCTGTTGAGACTAAAATGCAGAGAATTTGCTTACAAAAACCTTATGGGACAGGAGGACAACTTCAAACGTCTCGGCGTCTGGGGCAATTGGGGCAAACCCTATGTTACGATTTCTCCTGAAATAGAAGCAGAACAGGTACGTATTTTTGGTGAAATGTATCAAAAAGGATATATTGAAAAAGGCTTAAAACCCGTTTACTGGTGCCCTGACTGCGAAACCGCGCTTGCCGAGGCTGAGGTTGAATACGCTGACCATACATCTACCGCGATTTATGTAAAATTTGAATTTGAAGAACAGGCTGCAAAACTTGCTTATTCAAAGGCAGGTGTTGAAACGGAAAAACCGCTTTTTGCAGTTATCTGGACAACAACTCCCTGGACTATTCCGTCCAACCTTGCTATCTGCTTGAATGCAAGGCTGCAGTATTCGTTTGTTGAATACGAGGAAGAAGTTTTTGTTGTGGCGTCGGAGCTTCTGGATTCTTTTGTGCAGGATGCAGAGCTTGAAGCGGAAAAAGTTAAGGTTCTCGGAACAGTAGAAGGTTTGGACTTAGAAAATTTAAGAACAAGACACCCGCTTTATGACAGGGTAAGTCCTATTATTCTGGGCGATCACGTTACGACTGACGCAGGTACCGGATGTGTACACACAGCACCCGGACACGGTCTTGAGGACTGGGAAGTCGGTATGCGCTATGATCTTGATGTTTTGTCTCCGCTTGATTCAAAAGGTTACTGGACAAATCAGGTGCCTGACCTTGAGGGCGTACGTTACACGGATGGCAACAAGATAGTTGTAGACAAACTGCTAGAACACGATGCACTTATTTCAAAAAAAGAAATAACTCACAGCTATCCGCATTGCTGGAGATGTAAAAAGCCTGTTATATACAGAGCAACGCCGCAGTGGTTTGTAAAAGTTGACAGATTCAGAAAAGAAGCACTCGATGCTATATCTAATGTTCAATGGATACCGGCGTCAGGCGAGCAGCGTATTTCAAATATGGTTGCCTCAAGAAGCGACTGGTGTATCTCGAGACAGAGAACGTGGGGTGTGCCTATTCCGGTCTTTTACTGCAAGGATTGCGGAGAAGTTATTGTTACACCTGAATCTATCAACAGCGTAGCTAAAATATTTGAAAAAGAGACATCTGACGTGTGGGTTAAATATGATGCAAAACACTTGCTTCCGCCCGGTTTCAGATGCCCGAAATGCCAGAATCATCACTTCCTTAAAGAAAAAGATATTATGGATGTGTGGTTTGACTCCGGCATAACACACCGTGCTGTTGTTGAAAAAAGACATGAAGAACTCGGACATCCTCCGGTTGACTTGTATTTAGAAGGTTCCGACCAGCACAGAGGCTGGTTCCAGTCTTCGCTTCTGACATCGGTTGCGACGACAGGCAAGGCGCCATATCTGTGCGTTTTGACCCACGGCTTTGTGCTCGATGAAGAAGGTAAAAAGATGAGCAAGTCGCTCGGAAACGTTATTGCGCCGCAGGATATTATAAAATACTACGGCACGGATGTTCTGAGACTCTGGGCTGCGTCAGTTGACTACAGAAACGACGTAAAAATCGGAGAAAATGCCGTCAAACAGATGGTTGAAATCTTCAAAAAAATCAGAAACACTTCGAGATTTTTGCTTGGAAATATCTATGATTTTGACCCCGAAAACGACTATGTTTATTACAATGACCTGAAAGATATCGATAAATTTGCACTGCACAAACTCAATACATTAATTGAAAATGTAACAGAGGCATTTGACGCATACGAGTTTTATAAGTACTTCCAGTATTTGCAAAATTTTGCGGCAGTAGATTTAAGCTCGTTCTATCTTGATATTGTAAAAGACAGACTTTACACTGCGGGCAAAAAGTCGCTTTCAAGACGCGCCTGCCAGACCGTACTTTATGAAATATCACAGGCTTTAACAAGAATGATTGCGCCTGTTATGCCTCACCAGGCGGAAGATATCTGGCAGCACACACCTGAACGGCAAAAAGGCGGACTGGAAAGTATACTCCTTGCTGATTGGCCGCTTTCAAGCGCTAAATGGCAAAATGACGAGCTTGAGAAAGAGTTTACACAAATTCTTAAGCTTAGAGAAATTGTTTCAAAAGCAATTGAACCGCTCAGAGCTACAAAAAAAGTCGGAAGCTCGCTGGAGGTTGCTGTTTATATTCAGGGCGGCGACAAAAAGCTTCTGAATTACTATGAAGATGAACTTTCTAACATTTTCATTACTTCACAGGCTTTTGTTGCGGATGAAGCGCCGGAGAATGCCGCTTACAAATACGAAGAAGACGGCTATACGATATACGTTGCAAAAGCAATCGGCAAAAAATGCGAAAGGTGCTGGAAATATCGTGAACTCGGTACAGACAGTTCTCATCCGACACTTTGCGCTGAATGTGTAGAAGCGCTTAGCGAAAAATAAGAAAAGCCCCGAAAAGGGGCTTTTTTCGTGAAAAACAACAAAAATTTTTCAAAAAGGCAATTTTTTATCGCAAAAATACTTTAATAATATGTGAAGTAAAGTAGTGTGAGAAATTATTATGCAGCCTATCTATCCTAATTGTTTTGATTTGTTAACGACACACGGAGTTATACACAATGACCTTGTGGGTTATATAACGGGAACTCCGTCGCCGTATTTGCAGCAGTACGTTGCGCAAAGAGGCGGAGTGCCGCTGGCTCCGGCACCGGCGCCGGGTGTGCCTGCTGCACCTCAGGCTCAAATCCCGCAGCAGCCCGCAGCAGACGCATATCAAAAAACGCAAATACATTCAGAACCTCCGGCAGAGGCGCCTTCATTGCATTCTCATAACCCTAAAAAAAATAACATAGGAAAAAGTATTGCAATGAGTCTGATACTCTCTCTGGGGGCGTCTTTGCTTCTGGCTAAAGGTATCAGAGTGATAAAAGGCACAACTGTACCGCCTGCTCCCGCCGGAACTCCATGGTATCAGAGATTCTTCAACCTGTTTAAGATTTAGAGGACATAACTTCTGTAATCTTTTGTACAACCCGCGGGTCAAGCGGGTCGGGAAGAATCTTTTCAGGTGAAAGTTCGTCTTTGCTGACTATCGACGCAAGTGCAACCGCGCAGTCAAGTTTTATATCGTCGGTAATTTTGTGAATATTCCCCTCAATTGCGCCTTTGAACACACCGGGAAAAGCCAGTGAATTGTTAATCTGGTTGGGAAAATCGCTGCGTCCGGTTCCGACGATGAACGCGCCTGCTGATTTTGCGGCGTCGGGCATGATTTCAGGGGTCGGGTTTGCAAGCGCAAAAACAATTGCATTCTCATTCATTGATTTAACCATATCCTCGGTTAAAAGATTTCCCTTTGAAAGCCCGATAAACACGTCGGCACCTTTGATTACCTCGTCGAGCGTGCCTTTTTCCTGATTTTTGTTTGTGTATAGTGCCAGATTTTCGAGGTTTTCATTATTTTTCGGGCGTCCCTTGTAAACAGCCCCTTTGCTGTCCAATATAATCAGGTCTTTAACACCGGCACGGATAAGCAGCCTTGCAACAGCGCTTCCTGCGGCGCCTGCACCGTTTACTATAACTTTTACGTCAGAAAGTTCTTTGTGCGCAAGCGTCAGGGCGTTTAATACAGCGGCGAGAACGATTATTGCCGTGCCGTGCTGGTCATCGTGGAACACCGGTATTTTAAGCGTTTCTATTAAGGTGTTTTCTATTTTAAAACACGCCGGCGCTGAAATATCTTCAAGATGAATACCTGAGAAGGAATCTTCAAGAAGCTGTGTAATTTTTATAACTTCATCGGGGTTTTGGGTTTTTATGCAAAGAGGCATTGCACTGACGCCTGCAAGCGCCGCATACAGCGCTGATTTCCCTTCCATAACGGGGATTGCTGCGTCTGCTCCGATGTTGCCGAAACCGAGTACTGCAGTTCCGTCAGATATTATTGCCACCATTTTTTTACATTTTTCTTCGCATAATTCCGTTTCAATGACTCCGCCCGCAAGTTCGTGGAGCTGTAATGATTTTTCTGAAACACTGCCCTTCAATTTTGCGGGGTTAAGCATAAATACGTTTCTTGAAATGGTTCCGAAAAATTCTTTTATATCGGGCACAATTCCTGTTAAAACAGGGATGTCGACGTCAAAGACCATCTCTTTAGCGTAATCTGATATGAGACTCAAATCTACACCGCAAAAATTGGGAACAATGTTTTCGACAGCAAATTTTAAATCGTCTTTGGTTGTTTGTTTTATGCACAGCGGATATGCGTCTATCAAAAGTGCGCTTTTCAGAAATATTGCGCGTTTTAGAGACTGTTCATAATCAAACGATATCACTGCAACAGAATCTATTTTGTTTGTGTATATTTTTTCGGCTTCGATATTTTCGCTTATTCTGAGACAAGACGAGCCGACTCCGGGCGTGTAGATGAGCGAGAGGATTTCTTTGTTATCAATTTTTATTTTCGGAACTATTTTTATACCCTGATTGTACGCCATTATTCCCTGACCTTGTTTTCTTCACCTTTTAAAAGTCTTTTAATATTTTCTCTGTGGAGCCAGATAATATAGACTGCACCGATTGCACAGTAAATAACATAGCCGATTGGTTGTTTGAAAAGGTACATCAAAAGCGGTGAAAGCGCCAGAGCGATTATGGAGCCGAGTGATACATATTTTGAGATATAAGTAATTATTCCCCATATAACGGCAATGCAGATTCCGACCGGAAAACAAAGGGCAAGTATTGTGCCGACACCGGAGGCAACTGATTTTCCGCCGGTAAATTTAAGAAAAACGGATTTGCTATGCCCGAGAAGCACTGCTATTGCCGCAACAACCGGTGTTATACCCAGATGGGCGTACGCTTTCAGGAAGAAAAATGCAAGAAGTACAGGGACTGCGCCTTTGATTGCGTCTAAAAACATTACTATAAAAAACCAATTTTTCCCGAGTACTCTTTTGACATTTGTTGCACCGGTCGAGCCTGAGCCGATTTTTCTTATATCCTGTCCGGTTTTGAGTTTTACTATAATGTAGCCTGTCGGAATTGAGCCGATAAGGTAGCCGATAACTGCCGCTATTAGAATTTGTAGCATAATAAATCCTCAACTATTGCTGTTTTTCTTTTCTTTCTCTGAAAGACAGCCGTATCGGTGTTCCCGTGAATCCGAAGGCTTCTCTCATTTTGTTTTCCAGATATCTTTTGTAGCTTTCCTGAATCAAATCTTCATTGTTCACGAACAGTATAAAAGTCGGAGGGGCTGTTTTAACCTGCGTTGTGTAAAGCACACGGAGCTTTTTGCCTTTTTTTGTGGAAGGCGGGTTCATTGCAAGCGCCTCAATGATGATTTTGTTCAAAATACTTGTTGAAACACGCTTTTTGCACTGTTCATATACTTCTTTTGATTTTTTATAAATGCTGACAAGTCTTTGTTTTGTTTTTGCACTGATAAAAATAATCGGCGCATAACTCAAAAACGGTGCATCGTGCCGCAGTTTTTCTTCATATTTAACGGTTGAGTTTGCCTGTTTGTCTTCAATTAAGTCCCATTTGTTGACTGCGACAATAATTCCCTTTCCTGCCTCAACAATAATCTGTGAAATTTTTTTGTCCTGGTCTGTTAAACCTTCTGTTGCATCAACTATCAAAAGCGCAATATCACAGTCTTTGATGGCTCTGATAGCTCTGTCCACGGCAAATTTTTCAACGCCCCAGTCGACTTTTGATTTTTTGCGGATACCTGCTGTGTCAACGAGCGTAAATTCTTCGCCTTCGTATTTTACCTTAGAGTCAATGCAGTCGCGGGTCGTGCCTGAGACATCGCTGACGATAACGCGGTCTTCACCGAGCAGTGCGTTGGTTATGGAGGATTTGCCGGCATTGGGCTTCCCGACGATTGCAATTTTTATGTTTTCATCTTTTATTGTTTCCTGATTTTTTTCAAAATCTTTCGTGATTTCATCAAGCAAATCTCCGACGCCGCCGCTGCCGTGCAGCGCTGATATCGGGAACGGTTCGCCAAGTGCAAGCGCATAAAAATCAGCCGTCATCATTGAGCGTTCAGGTGAATCTATTTTGTTCACGGCAAGGTATACAGGTTTTTTGCTGCGTCTTAAGATGTTTGCTATGTCATAATCAACCGGATTTATGCCTTCTTTCCCGTCGACAAGAAATATTATGCTGTCTGCTTCGTCACAGGCAATTTGCGCCTGTGTGAAAATGTTAAGCATAATTTCATCCTCGTTTCCGGGGATAATTCCTCCGGTATCGATTATGGTAAATTCTTTTTGCTGCCATTCAACATCAAAATATATTCTGTCGCGGGTGACTCCGGGCTGGTCATCGACGATGGACTGTCTTGCCCCGACAAGTCTGTTGACAAAAGTTGATTTTCCTACGTTCGGTCTGCCGACTACAGCGACTACGGGTATTCTTGCCATATTTTTTATCCGGTTATTTGTACAATCGTATAACTATATTAATATAAATCAATTGTTTTCACAAATAAGATGAAAATTTAATATCTTCCAAAGAGAGGATGTTTGTAGTCTGTAGGTTGCGCTAAATTAAAATTTAGCGCAACAAAAACAGTTCGTCGTGCCGGCGGATTTGCCTTCTTTTCAGGCTTCGCCCCAGCTCGCTAAGAAAAGAAGGCAAATTTGCCGACCTGCTGCTCCGCTCGTACAGAAACTAAATTAAACCCGAGTCTCATAACTCGCAGCCCATATTTCCGCGAAAAATCATAAACAAATTAAAGACATTGAAAATAACTACGGGCTGCTCAAACAGATGAGACTAATCGTTGTTTAATTAACTTTCTGTAATTCGCTTTGCAAAGGTCGGCGGGGTAGCTGTATGCGTGAAATCGAAAAATACAATAGTACGTCATGCTGAACTTGTTTCAGCATCTGTACAAATGTCGATTTTAGTAATAATCTCTGTGATTCGTTAAAAATTAACTAAATCCGACACCTAAAGAATTTTTGTCGAGCCAAACGGGGGTTACAGGGGGTGTCCCCCTGTCGGGCGTAGCCGTCGGGTGGGGAGCGGCATGACAGAGAATGTTAACCTAACCGACTATCTGTCATGCTGAAGCGACCGGCGTTTGTGCCCGCTTCAATATCTCCATGTTCAGCATCTTACCGGCGCGGCGTTCAGCACAAAACGCGAAGTGTGTAAGATCCTGAACACACACGATTGTCACTGCGCCCATAATTCGACGCTTCAGGATGACAGCCATTATATGTGAAAATACAGGTTCTTGACCCCCTCACCCAACCCTCTCCCCAAAGGGGAGAGGGAATAAATCGCAGACAAAACGGGGGTTACAGGGGGTGTCCCCCTGTCGGGCGTAGCCGTCGGTTAGAGCTTGTTAGAACACCCGTAGCCGGTTGCCCCCTTACGGGTCACTCCCCATCCCAACCTTCCCCAAGTCGGGGAAGGAGTTCTACAAGCCTGTTTTGTTCCCTCCCCGGCTTGGGGAGGGGTAGGGTGGGGAACGGCATGATGTTAAATAAAATTTATCCGGTCTTGTGCCGGAAAATTTTCGTTTAAAGACTCTACAAGCTCTTTCGGTCTGCGCCTGTTTTCTTTTCTTTGGTTCATTTCTTTTCTTTTGCATGCGCAATTCAAAAGAAAAGAAATGAACGTTCAAGAAACTTGTCCGATACAATTTTTCGATTTAATGTTCTGTTTATTTTCCAAGCTGTAATTTGGTCTTTCTGACCGGCTGCGAGAACTATTGCTACCCTCTGCGTTTGTACAGATGCTGAAACAAGTTCAGCATGACAGGCAGCAAGTAGGGTGCGTCGTTTGACGCACCGGCAATAACCTCGTCGGATATCAGGCAACCAGCATGACGTGTTATTATAAGCATGTTTATCATTTTCATTGCAAGATTTTTTTGTTTTATGCAAAATACATAAAGCCGCATCTAAACATGAGGGAAAAAGAATGAACGAAATTTTTTCAAACAAAATGAACCTGCTAAAGGCGCTTGCAATAACTCTTGTTGTTTCGGGGCATCTCGAGTTTTCACTGCTCGGCATATTTCCGCCGTACTCATTCCAGCTTGCTTTGTTCTTCTTTATTTCCGGCTGTTTGTTCAAAGACAAATATTTAGACAGCACATACACATTTTTAAAAAGGAGAGTCAAAAGCCTTCTTGTGCCATATTTTTTGTATTCAATATTTTACCTCGGCGTAACGGTTTTGATTGCAAAGCTGACCGGAAAATTCTGGGGAATGCCGATTTCTTTGAAGAACTTTTTTATAACTCCGTTTTTAAACGGACACCAGTTTGACCTGTCCTGTCCGCTGTGGTTTGTAACGCAGTTGTTTATGACAATGATGACGTTTCTGTTTTTGTTCAAATTCTTGAAAAAACTAAATGACAACAAATTTTTTCATCTCGCATTTTTCGCAATACTCGGCTGTCTTGCAATCCCTGTTTCAAAAGTCACCGCGGTCGACCCGTTTGTGCTTGTTGTAATAAGAACAATGTTTTCACTGTTTTTTGTGTACCTCGGTTATTTTTACACACACTATATCGAGGGCAAATACGATATTTTTACAGTAAAATGGTTTTTCACAATCGTTGTTATTCAGGCGATTTTGTGGATGTTCAACCGTGACTATGACCCGGAACACGGTATCGGCTTGAGTTATGTGCTTGTATGGGCAAGGTTTGACGAACAGCTTTTTGTACCTGTGTTAACCAGCTTAACGGGAATTTGGGCATCGCTGTTTACAATAAATATCGTATACCCCTATTTTAAAGACAATACCTTTTTAAAACACGTCGGACAAACTACCTACCACATTATGGCAAATCACCTTCTCGTTATGTATATAATTACCGCTATATTTTTATACATTAACGGAATTCCTATAGCGGAACGTGCAAACCACGATATCTACTGGATTTACAACCCCGTACAAACAACCTATCTTTATTTTGTTTTAACAATGGTGATTTCCACCTATACCGGAGTCTGGCTTAAAGCAATAAAAGCAAAGTTGTTTCCTGATATTGTCTGAGAGTTTTCTTGTTGTTCTTTTGCGCAAAAAAGATTTGTTTTTTACAAAAATTTTTTTTTGCGTGATAATAAAAAGCAAGAGGAGTCATATCCCAATTGTTGATTATAATCGTGAAAAGTATTTATAAACTAAGAAAGGTGAAAAAATGCTAAAAGAACAACTGGACAAAATTATGCGCCCAAAAGCTATTGCGGTAATCGGCGCTTCTACAAAGGAACATACAATCGGTTCCGACATTATGAAAAGGCTTAAAGAATACGAATTTACCGGCAAAATTTATCCGGTAAACCCGAAAGGCGGAGAAATTCAAGGTTTCAAAGCTTATACAAACGTAAAAGAAATCCCAGGCGACGTTGATTTGGCAATAATCGTTATTGCACAAAAATTCGTTTTGAATGCAATCGACGAATGCCACGAAAAGGGAATCAAAGGTATCTGCATTATTTCAGCAGGATTTAAAGAAGCAGGCGCAGAAGGCGCTGAGGCTGAAAAACAGCTCGTTGCAAAATTAAAAGAATACGGTATGAGATGCGTCGGTCCTAACTGCTTAGGCGTTGTAAACACAGCACCGGATATCAGAATGGACGGATGTTTTGCAGAATCACTGCCTGAAAGAGGAAACATCGGATTTGTTTCACAGTCAGGCGCACTAGGCGGCGGTATTTTAAACATATTAAAAGACCTCAACCTCGGTTTTGCACAGTTCATCTCTATCGGAAACCAGGCTGACATAAACGCTGAAACAGCTATGGAATACTGGGAAAACGAAGACGATGTTGAACAGATTCTTCTTTATATGGAATCTATCCAGAACCCTGCTAATTTCAGAAAACTGGCTTCAAGAATCACAAAGAAAAAACCTATTTTGGCACTTAAAGCAGGTCGTTCAGCAGCAGGCGCTTCCGCAGCTTCTTCACATACAGGCTCTCTTGCCGGTGCAGACAAAGCTGCAAACGCATTGCTTATGCAATCCGGTGTAATCAGAGAATACTCTTTGAAAAATCTTTTTGCAACCGCTAAAGTTTTTGCTACATCTCCCATCCCGAAAGGCGACAGAGTAGCTATTATCACCAACTCAGGCGGTCCCGGAATTATGGCAACAGACGCTGTTTGCGAATACGGAATGCAGATGGCAAAAATTTCTGACGCAACAAAAGAAAAATTAAGAAGCTTCTTACCGGCTGCAGCAAGTGTTAAAAACCCGATAGATATGATTGCATCAGCACCTATCGAACACTACAAACAAACACTTGAAACCGTTATTGCAGATGAAAACGTAGATATGATAGCAGTAATCTATTTGCCGTTCCTCGGTTTGAAAGATATTGATGTAGCTAAAGCTTTGATGGAAATTAAAGCTAAAAATCCTGAAAAACCGATTATCGGTATTTTCATGACGAAAAATGAATTTTTCACACAGCTTTCAAATATGGATGTCAACATGCCGTTCTTTATGTACGCCGAAGAAGCTGCAGACGGATTCAACAGACTCAACCAGCAGAGAAAATGGATGGAAAGACCGGAAGGCAAAATCCCTGTCTACGACGTAGACAAAGCAAAAGCCGAAAAAATCATTAAAGGTGCAGTAGCTGACGGACGTGCACAGTTGACTACATTAGAATCCATTGACGTACTGGACGCTTATGGTATCAGAGCTTGCAAATACGGTCTTGCAACTAACGAAGAAGAAGTTGTTGAACTCGGCAACTCAATCGGATATCCGGTTGTTATGAAAATGACATCAAAAACTACTTCTCACAAAACCGATGTCGGCGGTGTAAGAGTAAACATCCAGTCAGAAGAACAGTTAAGAGCAGAATACCGAGACCTCATCCAAAAACTTACGGAAAAAGGACTTATTGAAGGTCTTGAAGGCGTTATCATTCAGGAAATGGTTAAGGGCAACCGTGAAATGGTTTGCGGTATTGCAACAGACCCGCAGTACGGTCCGATGATGATGTTCGGTTTAGGCGGCGTATTCATTGAAACAATGAAAGACGTAACCTTTAGAATTGCTCCGTTGACTGACGTTGACGCTGATGAAATGATTAAGTCAGTAAAAGCATACGAACTCTTAAAAGGCGCAAGAGGTACAAAACCGGCTAATATGGAACAGATTCAGGAAACTCTCCTGAGACTCTCCCAGCTTGTTAATGACTTCAAATTCATTGATGAACTCGATATCAACCCGCTGCTCATCTCTGAAAAATCAGGTGAAGGCATTGCGGTAGACGGTCGTATCAAAGTCCGCGTTGAAGAAGTTAAAGAATACTTCGGATGCGGTGCTGAATGCAGTCTCTGCAGCAAATAACAAGCGTTAAAAGAACACAAAAAGACCCGGAAAAAATCCCGGGTCTTTTTGTATAAAATTGATTAAATGAAGAATATAGATTAAAATAAGAATTATCCGGAGGAAAAACGGGGGAACGTAAGGATGTTTGAAGAATTTAAAATTATAAAACCTAATATCAGAGTTGCAATATACGGCGCAGGTACAGGCGGAGCAGAGATTAAAAAATTTCTTGAAAAGAACAGACCGGATATAAGTATTACATTTTTTATTGACTCCGTAAAAACCGGTGAACACGAAGGTCTCGGCGTATTCAGCATTAAAGACCTGCCTGAGAAAAAGGCGGATTTTGATTTACTTATAGTTTCCGTCAGAAGCCTTGCGGAAGAAACTATTACTATCCTGAATTATTTTGATATTCCGTTTTTGATAGTTTCAAGAGAGTCGGAATTTAGCTGCAGAATGCTTCCGTATTTTGAAAAATTCAAACAGGCGCTTGGATTGTTCAACACAAATGAAGACAGATTTGTTTATAATTTGCGCTGGGAAGCATTTTGCACGGGTAAATATGACAAAATTGAACAATACGTTTTCAAAAAATACGGCATTTCTAAATACCAGCCCGTAAGAAATTACAATGCGCAATATCTTGAATATATAAACAAAGATGCCGTCTTAACCGTCATAGACGGGGGATTTTGCAACGGTATAAACTCATTTGCGTTCAAGAAGAATTTGAAAAATCTAAACAGGATTTATGCTTTTGAACCTATGTATGAAAAATTCAAAGATGAAAATTATGATTATTTTATAAAACAGGGAGATTTTACGACTATTGTTGAATCAGGACTCTGGAATGAAACAGGAGAACTCGAGTTTTGCGAAAATTTGCAGTACAAAGGTCATTCAAGAGTAAAAGGAACGCAGGGAACATCTTCAATAAAACCGCAGGAAAATGTTTCAAATATCCAAACGACCACAATCGATGAAGCAAAGCAGAATTTGAACATAGAAAAAGTCGATTTTATAAAGCTCGATGTAGAGGGGGCAGAAATGAATGTGCTTCAAGGCGCCCTGAATACGCTGGAAACAGACAGACCTCAGCTCGCTGTTTCAATCTATCACTCTGCAGACGACTTTGTTTCAATACCGCTGTATCTGAATGAAATTTTAAAGGATTACAAATTCCATACAGGGCACTACAGCTTTGACCACTGTGAAACAGTCCTTTATGCAATCCCGAACGAACTTGCATAATTAGGTCGGATTTATGTTTTTCGTAGGTTTGGGCAATCAGAGATTGCTGAAACCTGCGAAAACTATTTTATGCTTTTTCCGTAAAACAAACTGTCATGCTGGCGGATTTGCCTTCTTTTTCGGCTGAGCTGGGGCGAAGCCTGAAAAATGGCGTCACGACTTTACGCCAAGCAGGCATAATTGCAATGGTCTGTAAATAGTGACAAGGTCGGACGGCTGACCGGAGGGAACGCCCCTTGTGAGCAAGGTTGACGACGCGGGATTTGCAAAGCAAATCAAAGCGGAGTGCAAAACCTAGCGAACGCCAATAATCCAAGAAGCGGATTTCAGCATCTTACCGGCGCGGTGTTCAGCGCAAAACGCGGAATTAAGTTAAAATCTGAAAAATACGATTATATCTTTTTGTTCCACCCATTCTTTGGCGCAAAGAACGGGTGGAGCCTAAGAAACCTCCCGACCTGCTGCGCCGCTCATACAGAAAGTAAATTGCACTCGAGTCTCATAACTCGCAGCCCATATTTCCGCAAAAATCATAAACAAATTAAAGACCTTGAAAATAACTACGGGCTGCTCAGACAGATGAGACTAATCGTTGTTTAATTAACTTTCTGTAATTCGCTATGCAAAGGTCGGCGGGGTTGCTACATGCGTGAAATAGAAAAATAAAATAGTAAGATCCTGAGACAAGCGTCTTGGATTGCAAGCTCTGTTTAGTGAAAAGCTCGTCTTATTGATTCTTTGTAATCAGGATAAAGCACGCCCTTTTCCGTTATTATTCCGCTTATGAGTTCATTCGGCGTCACATCAAATCCGGGGTTAATAACCTTAACACCCTCTGCGCAAATACTTTTTCCGTTTATGTGGGTAACTTCTTCGTGCCCTCTTTCTTCTATGGGGATTTCATCACCGGAATTTATTGAGGTATCAATGGTTGATAACGGCGCTGCCACATAAAAAGGAATGTTGTGGTATTTTGCGGCAATAGCGAGATTATATGTGCCGATTTTGTTTGCAGTATCACCGTTTGAGGCTATTCTGTCCGCTCCGACGACTACCATATCAATCATGCCTTTTTTCATAAAATATCCGCTCATCCCGTCTGTGATAAGGGTTACGGGGATACCGTCCGTTATAAGTTCAAAAGTCGTGATTCGTGCACCCTGGAGTCTCGGGCGGGTTTCGTCGGCAAAGACCTGAATAGTGTTGTCTTTTGCAAATGCCGAACGCACTACCCCGAGCGCGGTTCCGTAGCCTACTGTTGCAAGAGCACCGGCGTTGCAGTGTGTAAGAATTGTCGCTCCTTTTTTGACAAGTTCTGCGCCGAAATCGCCGATTTTTTTGTTGATTTCAACGTCTTCATTCTCAAGTTTTATACCGTTTTCTTTCAGGTCTTCAACAATCTCTGCAATGCTTTTTGTTGAATTTTTTGCAAGTTCAAGCTGTTTATCCACTGCCCACATGAGGTTTACGGCGGTAGGACGGGCACTTTTTAAATACTCTGCGTGTTTTTGGAGTTCAGCCAAAAATTCAGTCTTATCCTGAGTCTTTTTCTCAATCTCCATTGCAGCCAGCACAACGCCATGTGCACCTGCTATGCCTATTGCCGGCGCCCCTCTGACTATCATATTTCTGATTGCGTCAAACATGTCTCTCGAGGTTTTTATGTCTACCATTTTGTATTCATAAGGGACGAGCGTTTGATTTACCATTCTTGAACAATCATTTACCCATTCAATTGTTTTTATCTTTGACTTAAATTCCATTTAAATTTTCCTCTTATTCTTCAAATTCTATATTAGTTTTGTTTTCATCCGGTTTTTCTTCTATTTGTGAATAAATATACGCGGTGACAAGCCCGGAAAACGCATTTACCAGCGCACTAAGCATTGCAACAAACAACACCGTCAGGATTATAAAAAATATTCCGGAGCGTACTATAAGGCTAATCCCCAAATAAAAAGAACCTTTGTACATCAGCCCGATTATCGCCGCAAGCGGCAGAAAAGACACACAAAACGCAATAAACGAAACAAATCCGATGATTGCACCGTATATTGAGCCTTCTTTGGGTTCAAGGTAGCCTATAAAATTTTTCTTTTTCATATAAATAAGCACAATTACAGCTGCAAAAACCATTAAGGCTAAAAATGACAGGCTGCTTATAAAAGGTATAACAGTGATTACACCGGCGGCAAGTCCGAATATGGCGGACAGTAATGCCATTCTTTTCATTAATAATTCGTTCATTCTTTAATCTCCGTATTTTTTATTATACCTGTGCATATTTTTCGAGCGTACAGAGTTTGTTTCTTGCGTGGCAGACTGCAATTGCGATTGAGTCAACCGTGTCGTCGAGTTTTGGTATTCTGCCCTGTACTATTTGTGCAACGGCAAATGCAACTTCATCTTTTGTCGCTCTGCCGTATCCCGTCAATGTCTGCTTCACTTCGATAGGAGTGTATTCGTATGCCTTTATCGAATTTTTGTTCAAAACCATAAGAATAACTCCGCGCGCCTGCGCTACGGGTATTACTGTTTTCTGGTTTTTGAAGAAAAACAGTTTTTCAATGCCGGCTTCGTCCGGTTTGAACATTTTTATTATTTCTTCAAGGTCACAGCATATTTCATTCAATCTGCTTGCGTCATCTTTTGTTTTGTCGGTTTGGATAGAACCTGATGAAACAAGTTCATATCTGTCAAGCTCCGTGTCTATATCCAATATACTGTATCCGACTATTGCAAGTCCGGGATCTATACCTAAAATTCTCATACATTTTAGTATAATAAGATATTTAAGATAGTACAAGATTTTATTTTTTCTAAACAGACTATGGTATTATATTTAACAAACAGCACAAACAGGAGAAATATAATGAACGAAAAGGCAAAAAGAGCGCTGGATATACTTATTGAAGGGAATAAAAATTTTGTCAACGGAAAGTCCTGCGCAAATAACAGAGATGTAAACGCTCTCATTGCAAACAAAAACGGACAATCCCCCATAGCCTGCATAGTTACCTGCTCTGATTCAAGAGTGGTGCCTGAGTTGATTTTTGACAAAGGTATCGGAGACCTGTTTGTTGTAAGAGGCGCAGGTGCGGTAATAGGTCCGAACATCTTGGAAAGTGTGGAGTATGCGGTTGACCATCTGAAAGTTCCGCTTGTTATTGTTATGAGCCACGATGACTGCGGTGTTATGAAAGCGGCAAAAAGTTCTTATCCCGAAGAACCGTCTGTATTTAAGCTTTTAATAAAATCAGTTTATGAAATCATAGACAATAAGACAAAATGCTACAACGAGCTTGCACGTGATTACACGCTTGTGAAAAAGAGAAAACTCTTAAAACGCTCCGAGATTTTGAGAAAAGCCTATGCAAAAGGCGAACTCGAGATAGTTCGCGCGTATTTTAAATTTGATACAGGCGAGATTGTCATTCTTGATTAGCAGCCTGCCTGCTTATTCCCGCCATAAATTCAATCAGAAATACAAACGCAAGAATCAATTGCAGTGCTCTTTGCGAGTCTTTCTCTTTTTGAAGCTCAATCCCCATTTCATTCAGCTCTGATTCTATTGTGTTAATTTTTTGGCGGATATCGGCATTCTTTTTGTTCAAAACCTGTGTGTTTACGGAATCTTTGAACACAAGCGTTCCGTCTTTTTCTCTTTTAAGGGTGTAAAACTGCTTTTCATCGCCGTTGCCGTTTGCATCCAGTATTTTCATCATAAAGGTGTCGGATTTTTTATTCGGCAGCACTATTTTAAATTTGTATTCTCTGGATTTTGAAATTTCTTTGGAGAGGTCGTTGATAACAGCCGTTCCGAAAATTATTTTGTCCTCGTTAATGAATTTCAGTCTGCCTTTTACCTTTTTGCTGTCCAGCATTAGTGTGTAACGGAATTTGTCGTCATCAACTTTTTCAAGCTGCGCAAGGTCGATTTTGTTTGCCATTGTAAGCTGATAGGCAATATTTGTATTTGTGCTGTCAGGGTTGAATCTTTCTGACAGATACTGCGGCGGTTCATTTTTAAATAAGGGTCTGTAGATTTTTTCTTTTGTCTCCTCAAGCTGCTCCCTTTTTTCAAAATAGTCTCCGGTGTTTGGCGGTATAACGGCAAGCGCGGTTAAATAAGTATACAAAAGCGGCTTAAATATCGAATGAGAAGGATATTCAGGCGGTCTGTTACTGTTTTGATTGCTTGCCGGTGTGTATTTTGTGGTTATGTTGTTTACGTTCATTTCCTTTTTTCCGTTTTTCTGTTTTTCAAAGTCGGGGAATACTATATTATCACCATAATTTTTTTTGTAAAGCTTTGTAAACAATTAATCCAAAATCCTAAAGTTTTATATTTCAAATGCCGATAAAACTAACATAAGCAATAAGGGGTATGATAAAAATGAGTCTTGGCATTACAAGTTTAAACGCAAACAGAAATTACATCGACACAACTTCTATCAACGAAGTTGCAAAACAGATTTTCACAAGAGCACAGAACAAAACCTTCGACATCAACAATGCCGACCTTTCAAAATTCAGAAGACCCGAACTCGGACTCGACCTTTACAACGGAAGAACCGACGCTAATACAGCTACCAAAATCGCTGTAAGAAATGCAGGTCTTGATATAAACCTCAACGAAACATTTATCGCTAACGTTCAATACCTTAACACCCAGGCTGCAATGGCTCCTTCAAGAACTTCTAAAAATGTTGAAGGCAAATTGATTGCACCGGTTGCAGAAGGTGAAGCAGCACAAAAAGCTACTGTCGAAGCACTTCCCCAGAATGTTGAACTCGTCTTGAACGGCGGTCTTGACAAAGATAAAAGAGGCTCTAATCCTTTTTCTTTCTTCTCTATGAATGCAAACGCAAACAAAGATAAACAGGAAGAAAAACACTTAGGTTTAATCGCATAATAACCTCATACTTTCACAATATTACTTATTGCTTAGCCGCGTTAATCCGCGGCTTTTTTTTACCCGGCGAATTAAACGCCGGCTGCCCCCTTACGGGTCACTCCCCACCCTACCCCTCCCCGAGCCGGGGAGGAAGGACTCCGTCCGGAAGGTGACTAAATGTCACGTTACGGATGGAGGCAGGCTAAGTGAGAAACGAAGTTTCTCCGTGCCAAGAACTCTGGAAAAACGATTAAGTATCGTTTTTTTAGAGGCAGGCAAAGTGAGAAACGAAGTTTCTCCGTGCCGTATAGTAATTATAAATTATATTTTGAAGATAAATGCTTAGAGTCTGTATTGATAAGCGTATTTTCTCTTTTTTGGTTCCGTTTTTTCTCTTTTGCTCGCAACAAAAGAAATAAATGAACGTTCAAAAAACTTGTCGGCTATAATTTTTCGATTTAATGTTCTGTTTATTTTTCAAGCTGTGATTTGGTTTTTCTGACCGGTTGCGGGGATTATTGCTGCCGTCGGCGTTGGTACAGATCCTGAGACAAGCTCAGGATGACGTCTTGTTGGTTGCCTGATATAATCGACGCAACCTACGAAGCTTTGTAAATTTTACGAGTGTTCACTTTTAATAAGTTTTTAATGAAATTTGTAATGTAATTTTTATTTATTAATCTTTAAAATCAAACAAATCCTTAACTTCAAGCCCCAAATTATCAGCTATAATTTTTAATTTAGTAACAGTAACATCTGTTTTTGCAAGTTCAAGCAAACTAATCATTGATCTGGAAACACCATTAACGCCAATATCATCTTGTGTTAATTTTCTTTCTTCTCTTAAATACTTTAATCTTTTTGCTAATTTTTCCAAAAAAGGCTTGTCCATTTTTAAATTGTTAGTTATACTAGCAATACATACAACTAGTAACACTAGCAATGATAAAGGTTAGTTATGCACAGAAAAAAGATACTTATTGATTTAGACGGCGTGCTAAATGAGTACGGGAAAGAAAAATTTAACGAGAATCATATTCCTGACATTAAGGCAGGAGCTTACGAGTTTTTAGAAACTTTATCTCAAAATGCTGAATTGTATCTTTTTACCTCAAGAAATTTGTTGCTTGCGACTAAATGGCTAATTAATAATAATTTAGATAAATTTTTTAAAGATGTCACTAATATAAAATTGCCGTCTTATCTTTATATTGACGACAGAACGATTTGTTTTAAGGGGAATTATCACAAAACTCTTGAAGATATTAAAAACTTCAAAGTTTATTGGAAATAATATTTATCAATATCGGAAAGCCTGTAGGCTGCGCTAAATTTTAATTTACCGCAACAATAATGTTTCGGGTAATCGGAGATTACCAAAACCTACGGAACTTTCCCCAGGCGTTTTGTAATCCAAAACCACACAACCAAAGACAGGTAACACATAAGCACCCCGCCTCCGCCAAGAACAGTAAAAAATATAAATCCAATTATGTAATCTTTGATTGACGAAAGGGGTACTTCGCTCAGAAACAAAATTATCATTGAAATATCAACTAAAAACGTGGTTGTGAACACTTTTTTCCTGAATTTACACTCATTTTTAATTCTGTCGAAAAAACTGATGATTTGCCTGTTTCGGGAATATTTGTAAATCAGCGGAAATATAAAGAATCTTGCAATATAGAAAATCAACATAACACAGATAGCAAACACGAAAAGAAATATTTTCCAAGAAACAACAGGAAAACTTGCCATTTTGCTGAATACAGAAAAAATTAAGATTGTACAAAGTATTAATATCGGGGTAATCGGGGTAAAAAATAAATTTAAAATCCAAAATAGAATATAAATAAAATTTGAACTCCCAGATACTTCACAATGTACAGGTTCGTTATGTTGCTCTATGTTTTTCTGTTTCCCCAGGCGTTTTGTAATCCAAAACCACACAACCAAAGACAGGTAACACACAAACACCCCGCCCAGCCACGCCGGAAACAGCAAACCATATGAGTCTGCCATATGTGAACACACAGAGTTTAAGTCTTTTAATATATATCCCGCAAAATTCAAGACAGCCGGAACAATTCGATGGAACAAATAATCGCAGAGTATAGCAATCAAAAGTATTTTGTATCTGAAATTTTTTTCAAATTTTATTCTGTCAAAAAACTGTGATATATATGAGTTTTGCTTTCCTTTATGTGCAAGGATTATGAAAATTGATACTTTAGAGAGCCATACGAAAATCATGAAAAAAAAGATTATATATACAGCCATTCCCAGTGGTTCGCCGTCAGGCTTAAGCGAATATGCACACAGGATTGAATAATAAACAATAAAAAACAGCACTATAAACAGCAGATTTGAAGAAATGGCTAAATTTAATAATAAAAACAACCTTTTGTTCATAAATTTAATATATCAAATTCACTTTCGCAAAACAATGTGATTGCTGAAAAAAGTTTCAACAGTCTGTAGGTTGTGGTAAATTTTAATTTAGGGTAACAAAAACTAAGGTTCGTTAATTTTTAACGAGTCTCGCAGATTGTTTTTACAATCAACGCTGGTACAGATCCTGAGACAAGTGTCTTGGATTTTCTTCTCGCTCGCTGCTGCCACAGACTACGCTGCGCTGCCGTCTGCTTCGTTTACGGATTATTCTGCTCTCTACGCTTCTGACGTTCGTTACAAAATCCTTTGGATTTTTGTTACTCACTGCGGAGCTCGAGACGTTACGGGCTCGCTCGCCCTTTGGGCTCGACTCCGCCCTACAGAAAATCCGTCTCGCTCCCCGGGCTGGGTTCACTTCGTTCACACGGCGCCCGTCCGTGTCACTATTTACAGACCATTGCGAATATGCCAGCTTAGCGTATAGTCGTGACGCCATTTTTCAGGCTTCGCCCCAGCTCAGCCGAAAAAGAAGGCAAATCCGCTTCAGGATGACGAATTTTGGGGTTGGGGGTCAAGAATGTGTATTTTTACTTTCAATAGAGTGTCATCCTGAAGCGATAAATCAGGAACGCAGTGACAATCGTGTGTGTTCAGGATCTTACACACTTCGCGTTTTGCGCTATACGCCGAGCCGGTAAGATGCTGAACATGGAGATATTAAAGCGGACACAAACGTCTGACGCTTCAGCATGACGTGTTATTATAGGCAGGTTTTGGTAATCTTTGATTACCAAAACCTGCGAAAAAACTATGAAGATATGTTACAAAAGGGGATTTTGCTCAAATTAATATCAACAGATTGTTTATAATAGATTTATGAACGAAAACATCCCGTTTTATAAAAAATATCCTGTATGCCAAGTAATATTTATATTCTTTTGGCTGCCCTTGGGTGCAATTATTTCTGTAATAGCGGCAAGTCTCTGTATAAAGTTGGCAACTTTGCTGGCGATGTTTGTTATACAGTTTTTTCTGTACGACGCGATGAATCTGTATGTTCTTAGCGGACGACTTGATTTGTTAATGGATTCTTTTGTTATATTTGTTTCTGTTTTTTATGATTTGTTAATTCTTATTGTCGGGATTGAAATAATTAATTATATTATTAATAAAAAAATTTTTGAGGGTGACTATGGAGATAGGCTTGATAATGCAAAGAATCAAATTTTATTTAACAAAACCAATAACGATAATTA
The DNA here is from genome assembly GCA_944326475.1 of Candidatus Gastranaerophilales bacterium. GTDB lineage: Bacteria > Cyanobacteriota > Vampirovibrionia > Gastranaerophilales > Gastranaerophilaceae > CALUPY01. The sequence goes on along the minus strand of CALVEC010000017.1, from coordinate 10,086 downwards.
GTTTGTTGGCAATTGTGTTTACTGTTATTTTGCTGGCGGGTACAAACTTCATTCTGCCTGATTTTTATAACAACAGAGAACAGGCACTTGCGCTGGCTCAGACTGTATCACCTTCTGAGGTCGGTGCTGCAACGGCTTCCCTTGAAAGTTTGCAGCACAAAATTTTTAATACGGTTTTTCAAATATGGGGCTGGCTTATTGTCTTGCTTCTTTTCATTTTTAGCTGCAAAATAGATTTTTTTAGAAGTTTTTCAAACATAAAAATATTTAAAAATAAAATTTTTATATACCTTTGGATTAATTTATCTTATTTATTGTATTGTATATGCTATATTCCGGCATATATGACAGATCTGGAAAAATACGTATACAACAGTTATGCGGATAGTATGGGGATACCTTTTTTCACTGAATTATTCATTTCTATTTTTATCGGATTAATATATTATCCCGTTATAAATGTATTATTTTTCATTGTTTATAATACCAAAATAAAAGGAAGATTTTACGACTTTTTGTTTGTCTTAGGCGGGATTTATGTAATATTCAATATTATTCTTATGTTTATGATGAAATTTACTTATTTCCATCTGTTCCTTAATTTATACAACCTTGTATGGCTAATTTTGATTTGTTATACAATAAAATACCAGATTGAAAAAAGAAAATCGGCAATGCTGCAAAATAATCAGGACAAAGTGTCTGATGTCTGCGAAAACAAGGAATAGCGGCAATTTTATATCAATAATTTGAATAGAAAAAATAAATTTTTGAGCCGGTTTGTGCAAATATCAGACCTGATGTGTAACCTTCATTTTTAAGAATGCAAATTTTATCATTATCATCCAATGAATTTATATAAATTTAAATTATTATTCCTTTATCAGTCAGCTCTCTGTAAGAACCCAGAATTTTGCAATTTTTTTCGTAATTGTTGAACATTCTGTTGACATACGCTTTGTCAGTTTCAAAGCTTAGGTAATTCATATCATATCCATCAAAGGAACTTTCTATTTGCATAAAATAATTTTTTGCATTTTGGGGTATTTTTTTGGGGAAATGAGACAGTCGCTCTGCTCCTTCTCTTTTTTTCAATGTATTTACGGAATTTGAGTAATTAATTTTTGACGGAGAATACTGTATATGAGCAAAATACTCAATCAATAGCCAGTAAAAAACGAAAATTACAAAGAAAATAGCTGCAGTAATATTAAAAAAATACCTAAACCGTTTTAATTTTGAGGAAGTAAACTTTAAAATCAGCAAGATAAAAAGCGGAATGATACAAAAAATACAAAATACAAAATTAGCGTCTATAAAGGCAAACAGCCCTTGAAAAATTAAACACAAACAGACAATCAAACACAAAAGCAATACAATATCGATAAAATTCAATCTATAATCAATTTTCTTCTTCATATACGGGTATTTTATGAAAAAATAAACAAAAAGTACATTAATACCTTTTTCGGGTTAAAAATTTTAATATTTACGATTATATAGCAATGCGGCTCGGATTCAGCGCGATTTGCAAACTATCCTGCGAAACATACACAGTATTTTTAGCAATAATGAATATATTTTTGCACAAACGAAAAAAATCAAGTAAGCAGTGAGTGCGCCTCCTCCGTGCACCAAATATAATCCGAATATCAAAAAAGGCAGTTCATCAAAAGAAATTATTCCTATGATTCCAATGATTCCAAATAATCCGGCTGTCAAAATTAGTATGCTGATATCAAGAATCACGACTTTTTTGATTAACGATATCAGGCATTGTCGTTCGGTCAAAAAACCGGCTAAAATATTATGTGTATACGGGAAAAAATTTTTGAATTTATATATAACCGGAAATAAGAAAAGTTTTGACAGCCAATAAAACAGCGTTAACAAAAATATCCAGATTACATACCAACGGTCTTGTTCTCCAAAGGGGTCGGCGTGATGCAAATGCACTGACAGTAGATAGCTTAACTTCATAATCAAAAAAACGACAAAACCGCAAGCACTGAAAAAAATGTTTAATCCCCAAAATACAATTTTTTCAATCTCTATTTTCATGGAAATAATTGTAAAACAAACAAGCCCGGATGTGTACACATCCGGAGGGTGTTAATTGGCATACTTTATCCAAACTTCTTTTGGTATTTTTAATACGGTTATGGAATAATACGGTTCAAGACCCCCCTGTTTTTGTAGTTTTTCGCCAACTCTACCTTTTATACTTGTTCTATTAGGGTTAAAATTATAATAATCTTCTATTCTTAAATTAAGATTTTTTTCAGAATCAAAAAAAATATTTTTAATTTCTGCCCCATGAAATGTGCTATACAAGTCTTTATCAATATTTGTAAATTCAATTGTTGTATTCGGTAATGCTTTATTTCTTTGTAATAATTCAATGTTTTTTGATAAAAATTCTTTCAGTGCATAACTTTCTTCTATTTTTTTCGCTATTGAACTAGATGGGTTAAAAACAACAACTTTGCAATCTTTTTGATTTGATTCTTTTGCAATTCTTAATTTTATATCTTTTGATAAATTGTCATTGCCTAAATCATCTATGCTATGATAAAGTTTCCCATTTTTCCGAACATAGTCGCTGTTATAATTTTTCTTGTCTATCGCTATTTTTAAAAAATTGTTTGCTTCTGGCATATTAAAAATAGTTGAGTGGATTTCTCCATACATTCTAACATTCCAAGGTTCTGCGATTTTAACAAAATAATCATCTATTATTTGGTTTAATTCAAGTTTTAATCTTAATATTTCTTCGTAAAATCCGTCTGATTTTTCTATTTTAATTTTTAGCCTGATAATCTTATTTTTAGCTTTATAAATAGTATTCTTCGCAAAATCAATCTGTTCTTTTGCGTCGGTGAGGCGGCGGCGGTCGGCAGTCTCTAGTTTATCCGTGTCGATTGCTCTCTCAATCCGGTTTAATTCTTCCTCCTGCTCCTCTATTTGCTTCATATACTCATCGATTTCTTCCTCCAGAGATTTTGCGTCGCCAAGCAGTTTTGCAAGCTCCTGCTGCATACGTTTTTTGTCTTTTGCCTGTTCTCTGCGAAGCTCTATCGGGTCTGTCGTTTCTTGCTCCCGTTCAAGCACCTCTATCCAACATTTACAGTTTGGGTGCGGTCTGTCAGGAATATCGTTTGCAGTGTCGTATACGGTGCCGTCAAGCTCCTGACAAACCTCACACGCACCTGATTCTGATTTCCATTCGTATTGCACTTCCTCTTTCTTTACGTTTCCGTATAAAATTTTACTCATCCTTAACCTCCATAATGCCCGTCAGGCGCTCAACCTCACTGTCCGTATCTATCGATGTGTCATTTTTTGTGCTCCATATTTTGTTGTTAATTGCGCCAAGCCTCACGTACCTTTCAACGGTGCTGACGGGATAGTTCTTAAGAACATTAAACAGCGCGGCAAAGGTCTTTTCGCCAAATTCTGAATCCTCTTCAAGTTTTACTTTTGCCTCAACCGGCGATTCGTTTTTGTATCCGTTCAACAAATTCAATCCGGTTTGAAAGTCTTGCACAGCCTGTTTTTTCCCTGCTGCGGCGAGGTGTTTTTTCATAAAATCCGCAATCTCTCTGCAATTTTTCAGTTCAAGACTCTCCTCCGGTTCCGGTTGTTGAAAATGTTTCCGCTTTAGTGCATATGCCTGCTCTCTTATCAAATCCGAAAATTTTTCAGACGCCTTTTTATTGCTCTCATTTTCATCCGGGAAAAGCAATTTTGATACTGTTTTGTAATCTGTATTTGTCATTAATTCTCCTTAAAAGTAAAAAAAACGGCGGAGGAAGGATATCAGTAGAAATTCTCCGCCGGGAAACGGTTGCAGAAAAAAAGAGGAATTTTGCTTAATTATTCTCCCTCTCCCTTTGGGAGAGGGCTGGGGTGAGGGTTAACAGAACGGTTGATTCTCCAGCCACACCCTGCTATCTTTCAGACCAAACGGGGGTTACAGGGGGTGTCCTCCTGTCGTAACCTCGGCTACAGACTAAACGACGCACTCTGCTTTGCTAGTACCCCTTGGCACGCAGGCTGAGCTTGCAGGTACAGAGCTGTCCTGCGTTTGTGTACGCCTTGATAACCGCGTAGGTATTCGTTTTTTCTGTGACTACCACGTACGCGTCATTATTATCGTTGACTGTCGCAACAATCGACGGCGGTGCAAGAAAATCGTACTCGACAGTCAAGCCCTGCGTGTCGGTGATTTCAAGTTCAAGATTGATTTCCTTGTCCGGAACGTCTATGTTTGCTGTGCATTCTGAAACGATTACCTGCACGCCGTTCGGGGATTCAATAGAAATTCTGAACTTGCAATACCTGAACGTGTATTCGCCGGTGTTGACAATAGTCCAGTTTGAAAATGTTTCTCCGTCGCTGGAGTATGCCCATTCTACAACAGCGCTGCTTTGATCGTCGGGGCTGCTGTATTTTATTGACCCTGACACTATGCAGACAAGATTTGCGCCAATGTCGTACACCTGACTCTCATAAGTGCCCTCTTTAAAGACATTCGCGCCCCAGTAGCCGCCGTTTTGGTAGTACATGTCGCCTTCGCCCCAGGCGTCTTCTGTGGTGTGCCATAAAACGTTATCTGTTTTGAATTTCAAAGTCTTATGAAATTCTTTCAAAGACTCGCTCAAAACGCCCTGCATATCGTCAAGGATGTCAATATTCACTATTGTGTTAAGCTCGGGTACCGAGTCGACGTAAACGACGTCAAGGGCTGCGTTTTTGGAGTAGTTGTATCCGTTAAACGCCTTAATCCAGAATTTAAAAAGCCCTTTTGACCTGATGGGCGCGGAGGTTGATGTTCCGGAGAAATTTTTCACATAAACTTCGCCTGATTCCCAGCTTTCACCGCAGCGAATTTCGTAGCGGTCGTTTTTTGAGGTTGTCGGTTTCCAGACGTAGTTAAAGATGTTGTTTGACTGTACAACGTTAAATCCCTGAACATCGTCGGGAGTGTCGTAGTAGTCTTCAAGGTTTGAGACAAGTACGTAAGGCTCTTTGCTGCCGAGTGTGTCGTCGTAAAGCCGCGCGTCGTATGTCCGCCAATTAATTGTATAAGTGCCGGTGCCGTCGTCGCTTATGCTTGTGACCTTTACGGTGTAGCTGCTAAGCCCCATAAGCAGGCTGTCAAACTGAATAACGTCGCCGACTTCAATATCGTAGGCTCTGTAGTCAGTCTTAAAGCTGCCGTAGTAGGGCTGCAAGACCTTTGAGTTTACGTAGTACCACGCCAGTCTGCTTGCCTGATTGAAATTTGTGACGGAGTACACATTCACAGTGTGTTCAACCGGCACTCCGTCTTTGTATTCAGGAACCTCCGCGTAAGCTTCCACCTTTTGCCATTCGTGCTCAGGGCTTACATAAATACATTTCAGGATGTCATAGTGGTCTTCTGACGCAATTGTTGAGAAGGTTTCAGAACCTTTGACAATGTCTTGCGCATGGAATATTTTGCTGACCGGCTCAGCTTTGTCAATTTTGAACTGCAATTTTCCGTTTTTTGTAAACAGCCCGCCGCGGCAAGACCGATAAATCTCATCAATTAAGTTTCTTGCGGATGTCTGGCTGTCAAAAATCATGTTGAAAGTAAAGCGGGGCACTCCGTCTACAAGTTCATCGCAGAATGCGGCGGATTCGATAAAGCTTTCGAGGTCAAACAGTTCTTCAATCAGGTCGTCGTTTACAGTGCCGTCGTTGTTTAGTCCGAGTCCGAGCCCGTTGTATGATGTCAGAAAATCAAACATTACCCACGCGGGGTTTTCGCTGTATTTAACCGTATACTGGTTTTTTGTGGTGTAAACCCTGATTTTTCGTCCTTTAACAACTGCGGTAAGGTTGTAATTCACATCAATTTTCGAGGTGCGGGGCACGCTGATTGCGAGGTATGCAATGCGTCTCAGGCTGCCGACTTTTTCGGCGCGTTCTTCCTGCGTGGAGCCGCCGATAATCGGGTCGACAATCTGGTCATCGGTGCCGTAGTAACGGTTTACGCTTATACCGCTGATTTCCGCTATCGGTATGTCATTGAGCTTTATTTCATCAAAGCCGCTAATCTCGCCTTCCGCAAATGCCACAATACGTTTTACTGTTTGTGCAGCGTTTTCGTCCTGCCAGATTCTGTTGCCTGCAACCTTGCAGGTGCCGTACAGAAGCGGTATCGGCAAGTCTTGATTGGTTTGTGTTTGTTTTATACCTTCGTAGGTCGGCGATGAGTAGCCGCCGCTCTTTTTAGTCATTATTGATAGCGCAACTCCGCCAAAAAGCACAGTAGCGCTTGCGATTGCGCCCCATGTGACGGATAGTGCGCCGATTGTGAATGCAGTTGCAGCGCCGATTGTCGTTGAACTGATTATTGCTGCTACTGCTGTAACTGCTGATACTATTGATGATACAATCATTTATTCACCCTAAAAATTAAATAATCCTTAAAAAGTTTTAAACGCCCGATTTGCAGTGTGTGACCGCGAAACACGTGTATAATCTTGCCGTATTCAAAGTAAAGTGCGACGTGCAGCTCATCTTTGTAGCGGGTTACGATTATATCTCCGGTTTCGGGCGTTTCAACCCGCGTGCAATGTTTTTTAATTTTGCTTAACCCGTAAAAATAGTTTTTGTCGTCATCTTTGGAGCGCAGTTTGTAACGCGGTTTTTCGGGATACACATATTGTATCGGGTAAAAACAGCCTTGATACGTGCCGTCTTCGTTGAACATTTCATACGGACGCCCGATTTGTTCAAGCAAACCTGAAATCCCTGTTTGTATTTGTTTTGTTTGCATAATTGCTCCGTTAGTTTTCTTTTGCGCATAACAGGTTGCGGTAAATTTTAATTTAGACAAAATGTTTCGGTAATCGGGGATTACCAAAACCTACGGAATAAAGTTAAAAGCTGAAAAATACGATTATAGCTTTTTGTTCCACCCATTCTTTGGCGCAAAGAACGGGTGGAGCCTAAGAAACATGCCGACCTGCTGCGCCGCTCATACAGAAAGTAAATTGCACTCGAGTCTCATAACTCGCAGCCCATATTTCCGCAAAAATCATAAACAAATTAAAGACCTTGAAAATAACTACGGGCTGCTCAAACAGATGAGACTAACCGTTGTTTAATTAACTTTCTGTAATTCGCTATGCAAAGGTCGGCGGGTTGCTACATGCGTGAAATGGAAAAATAAAATAATCCGCCAGCATGACATTAAGCCCGCTCTAAAACAAGCTGTAATACCTTGTTTCAACCTCGTTCAAATCCAGCACCTGATTGTTAAAATTGCATTTTTGCTGAATATAGACGGTATTTCCGCGATGGTCTTTTTTTCTTGAAATCCGGAAAGTGCCGTAGCAGTAGTGCTGATTTGAGTATGAACCGGTCATAAGCACATTATTTGCGCGTTGACGTTCGCTTTTAGCTTTTGACAATTCCCGTACCGCTTTTATTCCTGAACGCTGGAATGCCGTAAGGTTGTAGCGGGCGTCCTGCCGGATGATACGCGAGATCGGAGTTCCGCATTGCGGACAAACCCCGTATTCAAAACAGCGGTATAAATTACCCTTTGCGGGCAGTACAAATTTTGTCTCCGGTAAAAAATTTACCGAACAACACCTCAACATAGTCTCTCCACCTCTCCTGAAATTCCGTGATTTGGACACAAGAACTCTATAACCCTTTCGGAGTGCCGGTTTTTCGGAAAAACACGACCGGCAATACTGCCTCTTGCATTGCAAAAAGCAATGCCTCCTCAGGGACTGTTCTACAGCGGGCGCGCCTTGCAGGATATTAAGCACCAACTTCAATAAGAACATCCTCAGTATAACAGCCCTTTTTACGCTCCGCAACCCTGTCGTCCGTAAAATCAAAATAATCAAAATAATCAAAAAAAATGTAAAAAAAATGTTACAATTATTTTTTCTAAAATCCTGGAAATCCTTGTCACAAAAGGGATACAACCCCATTTTGAAAATCCCAAAAAACCGCCAGCGTCGAAACGCTCTCCGGTACAGGTTTTCAGCCCTAAAATTTTTCCAAAAACGCCCATTATAAAGAATATAATAATAGTATATAGTATACTATTAACTATTATTATATTATTCTTTATATAGGGCGCATGGTACGGTTCAAACGCAAGTGCAGCAAGGGTTAAACCTGGGCGCGTTTGCCTGAAACAATTGTTTTTAAAGGGTTTAAGCTTGTTTTTTTTGTAAGAATTGACTTTTTAAAATTAATCAATTTTTTTTGCAATTGCGAAAGCTATCGCTTTTTCTCTGTCGTGGGACAGAGAAATTGAGATTTCTATTTTTTCGCCGCAGCCGAGGAGATTTACATAGGGCGAACCGTTTTCTTTTTTCAAAATTTCTATTTGAGAGTAAGAGATATTTTTGTCAATAATGTTGCTCAAAGCTTTCACAACTGCTTCTTTTGCACAGAATCTTGCCGCAAGATGTTTTGCGGGCAATGCGTTTGAAAAGCAGTAATCAAGCTCATTTTTAGTAAAAATCCTATTTAAAAAATGTGAATCGGATTCAAGGGTTTTGTTCTCAAATCTTGAAATATCTTCAATATCCACGCCTGTTTGAAACATACCGTACCTTTAAAATAATGTATTTTTATCCATTTTAATACAAATACATCCAAAATATGATTTTTCTGATTTTTGGGCGGATTTTTTAAAGAATTACAGAAAAACAGCCGATAATACAAAGAAAAAGTCAGAGGTGCCCATGGATTCAGCATACATCGAATACCCCGCTCTTATCTACAAAAGCAGGAACAACCACGTTTTTATTGCAAACTGTATTATGAAGAAGTTAATCGGCTACGGCAAAACAGAATCCGAGGCTGTTAAGAATCTTGAAAGAGTATTGAACAGCGGCATTCAGGAATATTTTGTGCGCATAAAACCGGTGCACAATTTTCTTGCTCTGAACTAACCTGCGAGTTCAAGCTGCAAGTTGAGCTGCGGAAGATTTTTTAGTTTAATCTTCGGCAAAGACTGTCTGATTTTCGGAACGTACTCGAGTACTTCGACGTCATAGTTTCTTGTTGCAAGAAACGAATTGATGTTGTATTTTACATTTTTGTTTTTCATGTAAGAACCTCTATTTACTTTTTTCAAATTCTTCCATCAATTTAATAAAAACATTTTTTGCTGAAATATTGTTATTTAAACGATGGAATATTAATCACTTGTAACAACCTGATATTTAGTATAAGAATGATTTTTTTTAAATCAATAATTTCATGTTATTGTGCCGGATTTTCTGTAGGGCGGAGTCGAGCCCAAAGGGCGAGCGAGCCCGTAACATCTCGAGCTCCGTAGTGAGTGACAAAAATCCAAAGGATTTTGTAACGAACGTCAGGAGCGTAGAGAGCAGAATAATCCGTAAATAAACAAGACGGCAGAGCAGCACAAAAGGCGAAACTTTTCGAGCGAGAAGGAAATTCAAGAGGCGGGTGGAGCCGAGTGTCACTATTTACAGACAATTGCGAATATGCATACTTAGTGTATAGTCGTGACGCCATTTTTCAGGCTTCGCCTCAGCTCAGCCGAAAAAGAAGGCAAATCCGCTTCAGGATGACAGAAGTTTTTTGCGGAAAAATACGCTTATAACTTTTTGTTCCACCCATTCTTTGACGCAAAGAACGGGTGGAGCCTAAGAAACATGCCGACCTGCTGCTTCGCTCATACAGAAAGTAAATTGCACCCGAGTCTCATAACTCGCAGCCCATATTTTCGCAAAAAATCATAAACAAATTAAAGACCTTGAAAATAACTACGGGCTGCTCAAACAGATGAGACTAATCGTTGTTTAATTAACTTTCTGTAACTCGCTTTGCAAAGGTCGGCGGGGGTAATCTGTGCTCCCCTCTCCGACGGGAGAGGGGCTGGGGTGAGGGTTAAACCTATACTCCCCTCTCTTTGGGAGAGGGCTGGGGTGAGGGTTAAACCTATACTCCCCTCTCTTTGGGAGAGGGGCTGGGGGTGAGGGTTTATTAATTTATTGTTTCTAAATAACGCGCTGTAAATAGCAGAAAAACACGCTCTTGCCCCCTCACCCT
>CALVEC010000016.1 GCA_944326475.1 Candidatus Gastranaerophilales bacterium | reverse complement strand
CTGTTCGCCCATTAAAGCGGCACGCGAGCTGGGTTCAGAACGTCGTGAGACAGTTCGGTCCATATCCGGTATGCGCGTAAGAGAATTGATCGGAGTCTTCCTTAGTACGAGAGGACCGGGAAGAACGAACCTCCAGTGTACGGGTTATCACGCCAGTGGTAAACGCCCGGTAGCTGTGTTCGGAGCGGATAAGCGCTGAAAGCATATAAGTGCGAAGCCCACCGAAAGATGAGTTCTCTCACAGAGTAATCTGGTAAGTCCCCATGCAGATCACGTGGTTGATAGGTCGCAAGTAGAAGTATGGCAACATATGTAGCTGAGCGATACTAATAGGACGAGGGCTTTTCCTAGAACTAGGTTGTTAACTTAGTAACTAGCGTTAAAGTTATGATTGCGTTAAGTTTATAATTGCTATGCAGCTTTCAAAGTATGGTCAGAGGACCGAATTGATTGGTGATGTTTTTCATCGTAAGCCAATCAAACTCGATTTTCTGGTGACCAAGCGGCAGGATCCCACCCGTTCCCATCTCGAACACGGTCGTAAAGACTGCTTGCGGCGAAACTACTTGGCGGGAGACCGCCTGGGAAGATAGCTAGTTGCCAGAATCTAATTTTAGCAAAAGGATTTTTTGAATTATTCAAAGAATCCTTTTTTGTTGCGTAGAAATCTAATTTAGCAGGATCCCACTCGCCTCTCAAAAAACCTGACATTTAGTCAGCTTTTTTTCGGCAGAGTCATCTCGAACACGGTCGTAAAGACTGCCTCCATTCAAAACTTGACATTTAGTCAACTTTTGAACGGAGTCCTTGGCGAAACTACTTGGCGGGAGAGTACCTTGCGAAGATAGCTAGTTGCCAGAATCTAATTTTAGCAAAAGGATTCTTTGAATAATTCAAAGAATCCTTTTTTGTTGCGTAGATATCTAATTTAGCAGGATCCCACTCGCCTCTCAAAAAACCTGACATTTAGTCAGCTTTTTTTCGGCAGAGTCATCTCGAACACGGTCGTAAAGACTGCCTCCATTCAAAACTTGACATTTAGTCAACTTTTGAACGGAGTCCTTGGCGAAACTACTTGGCGGGAGAGTACCTTGCGAAGATAGCTAGTTGCCAGAATCTAATTTTAGCAAAAGGATTTTTTGAATTATTCAAAGAATCCTTTTTTGTTGCGTAGATATCTAATTTAGCAGGATCCCACCCGCCTCTCAAAAAACCTGACATTTAGTTTATACTTTGTCATACTTTAGTATGGCAAAGTTCAAACTTTAGTACAATTTAAATAATTTGTGTAATGTGTATACTGTATAATGTTACGAGCTGGAATACCCCGCCGGTAATAACTAGTCAACCCGCCGGACACCGGCAACAAACCCAAAAACAAAAAAACAAAAAAGTATCGTAACAATCACAGGAGAATACAGGAATGATAAGCACAAACTATAACCCATCAGTGCTGACAACCCAAAGAAACCTTAACCTCGCATCGTTCAGCCTAAACACGGCATTAGAACGCATGAGCACGGGGTATAAGGTGAATTGTGCTGCTGATGACGCTGCGGGTATGTTTGTCGCTTCAAACCTGAATGCCAACATACGCGGTCTCAAACAAGCCCAGAAAAATGCCCAGGACGGCATATCCCTCCTAAACACCGCCGAAGGCGCTTTATCTAACATGACAAACATCTTAAACCGCCTGAGAGACCTCGCAGTCCAAGGCGCAAACGGCGTTTATGACGAAAACTCCTTAGATGCCATGCAAAACGAGGCAGACTCACTAGTTGCCCAACTAAAACAAATCCAACAGGGTACAATGTTTAACGGCAAAAGCATTTTTAATGCAAACGCAACATGGAATCTAACCACCCAAAACACAGGAACTGCAACCATCTCCACCCTATCGGGGGGGGGGGGTATCTGCTAAAACGCCTGATACCAACTCTTTAGCGGGTATCAATACTCTAAACTCAAACCCTGACGCAAAAAGCAGCAGCGGCTTCATCCAACAAATAAACAGACTTTCAGAACAAGAAGCCATAGACCAGGGTTATACAGTCATCAAAACCGCCCAAGACCTCGACAATATCCGCAATGATTTAGACGGCAAATACATCCTCATGAACGACATCGACCTGTCAGGATTTGATTGGAATCCGATAGGGGAAGTTGATGTGGATGCTGGACCAATTACTTCTTTTACTGGGATTTTTGATGGTAATGGTTATTCTATTAAAAATATGAGTGCTACAGACAAAGAATATTTTGGCTTATTTGGGGTAATTGACAATGCTGAAGTCAAAAATTTAAATATGGAAAACTTTAGCTCTGAAGGAGTTACTTTGCAGCAAATTGTCGCCTCACCAATTGCTATTATGGCAAGTAATTCTGTAATATCGAATTGTACAACAAGTGGAGATATTAAAGCTTATGTTAACAGTAGTTTTGTTGGACAATCAGCGGGTGTTGTTGGAATAATATTGGATTCAACTGTTGAGTATTCTTCCAGTTCTGTAAATATTAGCGCGGGGTATTTAGGAATTGCTGGTATTTGTGGAGGTGCAATTAACACCGACATAAATAGTTGCAGTTATACTGGAAAAATATTTGATTCTTCAACAGGAGCTGGCATTGTTGGAGTTGGAGAAAATCTAAACATTTCTAATTGCTATACAAGTTCTAACATTAGTACTGCTGGCTCTATGGGTATTGTTTATCAATTAACAGGTACAAATAATAGCATAAAAAACTGTTATGTAGATTCTGATATGAGTCTTTGGCTGCCGCAAGGTGCTTCTGGCGGTGGCGTGGTGGGTATCTGCTATGCAGATGGAGCAAATCTTGCAATAGATAATGTTATATGGAACACAGAAAAAACCCCGTCAGGGACATCTGCAATTGAGAATTACAACTCTACTATTACAGGGCAGCCCGTTGGGTTGAAAACTGCAGAGATGCAAAATCCAGCGAACTGGTCGGGATGGGATACAAATATCTGGGATTTTTCGACATACCCGCCGACGTTTAAGATGTATACGCCTGTTGACGCGTCGGGCGGAGGCAGCACCGGCGGCGGAGATGTTCCGATTCCTGGAGCCGTACGGCTGCAAATAGGCTCGGATTCTAGTTCGACATCGGCAATCTATGTCGACACCTCATTCGACCTTGGTGCGTTCGATGTGGATTTTTTGTCTGCCGACTCCTGTGCAGCGGCGATTGAGGACATCGATGAGGTTTTATCCCGTATAAACACAAAACGCTCAGAGTTTGGCGCTGTGATTAACCGCTTGTCGTCGATTCTTGAGTCGCAAACCACGACGATACAGAATTTTACATCGGCGCAGTCGACCATTATGGACGCGGATATTGCGAATGAGTCGGCGGATTTTGTGAAGAATCAAATATTGCAGCAGACCTCCTCCGCCCTCCTCGCTCAGTCCCAAAACCTCCACGCGTCAATAGTCCTGTCGCTGATAGGGTAGACTGGGAGTTTTGCATGTAATAATGTATTAACACTGTTTTAACGAAACTTGCAGACTGTTTTATCACCCAATGCCGGTACAGATCCTGAGACAAGTTCAGGATGACGTATCATTTTATTTTTCCATTTTACGCATGTAGCAATCCCGCCGACCTTTGCATAGCGAGTTACAGAAAGTTAATTAAACAACGATTAGTCTCATCTGTTTGAGCAGCCCGTAGTTATTTTCAATGACTATAAAAATATACAATAATAAATGCGAAAATATGGGCTGCGAGTTATGAGACTCGGGTGCAATTTACTTTCTGTATGAGCGAAGCAGCAGGTCGGAAAATTTCTTCGGCTCCACCTATTCTTTTTAAAAGAATGGGTGGAACAAAAAGCTAAAAGCGTATTTTTTTGCAAAAAACTTCTGTCATGCTGAACTTGTTTCAGCATCTGTACAAATGTCGATTTTAGTAATAATCTCTGTGATTCGTAGAAAATTAACTAAATCAGACATCTAAAGAATAATCCCCCAATGGTACAGACCCTGAGACAAGTGTCTTGGATTATTGGCAGCTCGGAATTTTTTCACTCGTTCCTTTTTGCTCTGCAAAAAATCCACTCGTATCAAATTCCTTCGCAGGACGTGCTCGCTCGTCTGCTTTGCAGACTCGACTCCGCACTTGCCAAAATCCGCGTCTTGGATTTACTTCACGCTCACAGAGTTTCGCCTTTTGTGCTTTGCACAAGCCGGAAGAAATTAATTTTATTAAAAAATTTTTAACTAGCAAATTTTTTTTTGTTTGGTGTTTAATACTAATACATAAATTTATGAGTGAGAAAGGTTGGCTACAGTGATTAAGCGTCTTGACGGAATAAACAATATTGAATACAAACAAAACTTGAACAGCAAACATAAAAATATTTATTCTACTGATATAGACAGGTTTGAACGCAGCGAAAAGCAAGATTCTGTCTCTCATAATCCTATTGTATCAAAGTTAAAAGCTCTCTTTGCTGCAATGGCTATCGGGCTTGCAACGCAAAGCTGCAGCGACGACACTGCTGTCGACGAGGTTAATAACAGCCAGTCAGGTCTGGTTCTCGACTTTGGAGATGCTTTGGATAAATTAAGGGATGATTCTTACAAGCTGACGGTTCCTGAAATTATTGAGAAGCTTGACTCTACTGTTTATGCAAACAGAAATAAAATAGAAGATTATGCTTCTAAATCAGATGAAAATTATCAAATTACTACAGACTTTATTAAAACTGTTCTTTCTGCTTTTGGCAGCGAAAATGATGAGTATTCAGAGCTTAGCAAGGAATTTAAGTCTCTCGCTGATGAAAACGACGGATTGTTGAACGCAGATTATGTCAACAGAATTAATGATTTATACAAAAATATAGATAACATTAATTCTGAAAATCCCGGATACTATGATTCTAACGGATATTTGACTGATATTTATAATAAACAAAACGATTTGAAAACAAACTGTATCGGCGCAAACACTGTAAGACAGAATGCAATTAAGAAATTGATGCTGGATGCGCAGGATATGAATGAAAAAGAGCCTATTGTAACAGATAAAGACTACACGGAAGTCTATGACAAATACATGTTACAAACAAGTGAACTTTTAGATATGGAGTCCTTAAACTCAATAGAAGCTGATGAAAAAATTAATGAATTATTAAATACCTATAATGAACTCAACAAAGTTGCACAGTCAAAGGGTAAAGACAGAATCTATGATGCAGGTCTAAAAATGCTCGATGCTTCTCATACAATGGTTGATGCCGCTTGCGAGGTTTTAGTCAGAGCTATGGAAAAGGCTGCAACAAATGTAACACCGGATTTCTCGGAAACGTTTAGAATGATTCATTACAACCTTGATAAAATAATGAATACCGGTGATTATGATTCACCTGCGGTTGATGAAATTATAGACGGTCTTGAATTATAACTTTCTGATAATAAAAACATTAAAAAAGGAAGGCTTTTGACCTTCCTTTTTTTGAGTTATTAGTGTCAATTGTTTATTGAACATTTGCTTTTTCTTCGTCAGTGACACCTTTTATTGTCAGGTTAACTCTGCCTTTGTCGTCAATTTTCATTACCTTAACAATAACTTCGTCTCCGATATGCAAGTGAGGTTCGATAGATTCGATTCTTTCATTGCAAACCTGAGAAATGTGCACCATTCCGTCTTTTCCGGGTGCAAGTTCAACAAATGCTCCGATAGGTATGATTCTTACGACTTTGCCTTTTCTAACCATACCCGGCTGCGGCTTGAAGGTTATTGCATCAATCATTCTGATAGCAATATCAGTACCTTCTTTGTCGTTGCTTGTAATTGTAACTGTTCCGTCGTCTTGGATATCAATTTCTGCGCCTGAACATTCAATAATGTGTCTGATGTTCTTTCCGCCGGGTCCGATAACTGCGCCGATATCTTCAACATCGATTTTCATTGTGTGGATTCTCGGTGCATAAGGAGACATTTCTTTTGCAGGTTCTGTGATTACTTCTCTCATTTTTCCTAAAATGTGTAATCTGCCTTCTTTTGCCTGTTCAAGGGCGCGTCTGAGGGTTTCATTTGAAATACCTTTTGCTTTCATGTCCATTTGAAGCGCAGTGATACCGGTGTCGTTGCCGGTAACTTTGAAGTCCATATCGCCTAAGAAGTCTTCAATACCTTGAATATCTGTTAAAACAATGTCTTCATCAGGTTCTTTGATAAGACCCATTGCAACTCCGCCTATCATGCATTTTACAGGAACTCCGGCATTCATTAATGCCATAGATGTTGCACAGGTTGAACCCATAGATGTCGAACCGTTAGATTCTAGTACATCAGACGTAACTCTGATTGTATAACCGAACTCATCCTGAGAAGGAAGCGCCGGAACGTTAGCTCTTTCTGCAAGATGACCGTGTCCGACTTCACGTCTTCCCGGACCTCTAAGCGGTTTTACTTCACCGACTGAAAAACCGGGGAAAATATATTTGTGCATAAAGGTCTTTTTCGTTTCAGGATCAACGCCGTCAAGCTCTTGAGCCATTCCCGGACCTGCAAGGGTTGCAACTGAAAGAATCTGCGTTTGACCTCTTGTAAATACGGCTGAACCGTGCGCTCTGGGAATAACCCCGACTTCGCACCAGATAGGACGAACTTCGTTGAATTTTCTGCCGTCTGCTCTGACTCTTTCTTCCTTAATCATTTTTCTCATGATTTTCTTTTCAAGAGCTTTAAATTCTTCCGCAACAAAGTCAATACCGGTTTCTGCCATCATGATTTTTGCTTCGTGGTCATCGCCGTAAGAATCAAATTCCGCTTTGACCATATTTTTAGCTTCTTCAAGTTTCGCTTTTCTGCCTTCTCTGTCAAAGTCGTGATAAGCTTCTGTAACTTTGTCATAAGCTATGTCATTTATAATTTTTGCAATTGCAGATGTATCATACGGGTTTACAAATTCGGGTTTTACAATACCGCAATCGTTCATAAATTGAACCTGCAGTTCGCACTGGCGTCTGATTTCTACCTGAGCAAATTCAACAGCCTGCATAATATCATCTTCTGTAACAAATTTTGCGCCTGCTTCAACCATAATTACAGAATCGTGAGTACCTGCTACAACAATGTCTATATCTGATTTTGCTGCATCTGCGTATGAGGGATTGGCAACAAAGTTGCCGTCAACTCTGCCGACTCTGACTGCACCAATCGGACCTTCAAACGGTGCTTCCGTAAGCATTAATGATGCAGAGGCGCCAAGCATTGCCAGAGTGTCAGGCTGGTTTTCGTGATCGAGGCTGACAAGCTGGGCAACGATTTGTACGTCGTTTCTGTAGCCTTTGGGGAACAACGGTCTAATCGGTCTGTCTATAAGTCTTGAAATAAGAATAGCTTTATCTGAAGCTTTTCCTTCGCTTCTGTTATATCCGCCCGGGATTCTTCCGACAGCGGACATTCTTTCTTCGTAATCTATTAACAACGGGAAAAAATCTATCCCGACTCTCGGTTCCGGGCTGACAACAGCGTGAACCAAAAGCATTGTGTCGCCGCAGCGGACGACTACCGAACCACTCGCTGATTTGGCATACTTCCCTGTTTCAATAGTAACAACCTTGTTACCTACAGGAATTTCAATTCTTTTAACATCTACCATGTTTTTTTCCTTTTTCTTTTTCTACTTTTGCACTTTTACTGTGTTCTTCTAAAGTATACCGTAAACATGGCTGTAAACAAAATTAATTAGCAAAAACCTTAAATCTTTGTAACTAAGGGTGCCCGTCTAAAAAAAATATAAAAATTTATTATAAAACACTTTATTTTTATTAAAAAAAGTGTTACAATAGTAGTGTGTTTATTAAATAGGAGCATGTGCCGTGTGTGTTGATGTAAAGCATGCTTGTACATATATGCTGAAAGATTCCGGTTGGATAAGAAAAATCCTTCTGGGCGGTTTGCTTGTCGTTTTTCCTATGTTCGGCATTGCATTTCCCGGCATAAAAAGAATGTTCTCTGATCCGTACAATGCCTGCGCGTTATTAATTTTTGCTATTGTTTCACTTGGAATCTATCTGTCGCTTGTCGGGTATTTCTTCAAAACCCTGCATGCAAAAATTCTCGGTGATACAGAAAATCTTCCGGAATGGAACGGATTTTTTGAGCTAGTTAAAATTGGTGCAAAAGCCTACGCCGGAACAATTCTATTCTATTTACCGATTGCTGTCTTGATGGGAATTTTGTATATTTTCCTTGTTCCTGTTGAACACACAATGATGTATGCTTGTATTTGTTTTGCTGCGCATATTTTAGTCGTTGCGCTTTATATGCCGTTTATGATGAGTTTTGCGGTTGACTTAAAAATATTGTCTTTTGTAAATATTGACAGAGCGTTTTTAATTGTTGCAAGCGATGTCAGAAACTTTTTGATACTTGTAATGTGTGTATTTGCAATAGGTTTCTGTTTTACGTTTGTTGCATCCGTTCTTTCTCTCTCAGGTCTTTTGACGTTATTTATTCCGTTTTTGGCTTTCTATGTGTATATAGTTATGGCGGATTTGTTTGCCCAGCTTACAATGAAGGAGGCACTAAGACTATGAAAAGTTTTTGGAGTTTTTTAAAGTACTTAAATCCTTTCTATTATTTTGAAAGGAACAAAAATATAAATCTCAGCCTTCTTATTAGAAGCCTTACTTGATTTGTGTTAAAATCAAGGGATGAAAGAAATTGATTTTTTGAACATAATCAGTGCCAAACTGGCAGATAATACGTATCTGGGTGATGATTGTGCATATCTTAAAGAGTATGGTCTTTTTGTGACACAGGACACGCTTGTTGAAGATGTGCATTTTTCTTTGCACACAACAACACCTAAACAGCTCGGCTGGAAAACTGCTGCTGTCAACCTGTCAGACCTTGCTGCGAGTGCGGCTTTGCCGTTGTTTCTTACTGTTTCACTTTCTTTGCCGGAAAATACGGAGAAAAAATTTGTTGCAGAATTTTATGAAGGAATAAATGATATCTGTAAAAAATATAATACTGCTGTAATAGGCGGTGATTTGACCCGCTCTGAGAAAGTTTTTGTATCTGTTTGTGCAATTGGTAAAAAAACTGCAAAATATGATGTTTCCAGAAAAAATGCACAGCCCGGAGATGTTATAGTAGTTACGGGCAGGCACGGTGACAGCGCAGCGGGGTTGCGCCTTTTGAACGGAAAAAAAACAGAACCTGTTGAGTTTATTGAAAAGCATTTATTACCGGTACCTCAGATTGAAAAAGGTATTGAACTCGGGCATTTAGCTGTTCGGGATTTTTCAATGATGGATTCTTCAGACGGTCTTGCTGATGCATTATATAAAATTGCAAAAGCAAGCAATGTTGCTATAGAAGCAGATTTTTCAAAAATTCCGTTCAATCCGTTGTTGCAAAAAATATTTCCGGATGATTACAAAGACCTGATTTTTTGGGGCGGGGAGGATTTTGAGCTGGTTGCAGCTATTCCAGAAGATGTGTATAAAAAAATAGACAAACACCGCTTTATAGAGATAGGCAGGGCAGAAGAAGGTCATGAGGTCGTTGTAAAGGGATATGATTTAACCATCAACGATATTAGTTTTGAAGAAAAAAGTTTTAAGCATTTTGAGGAGAAACAATGAAATTATCGGTAATAATAACGGCAGGTGGGGCTTCTGTCAGATACGGAAAAGATAAGCTTCTGGAATTGATTAACGGCAAGACAGTCATAGAACGTTCAGTCAATGCTTTTCTGCCCATAAATCCTGACGAGATAATAATTTCCGCATCAGAAAAACTGGAAGGAGAAATAAAAGATAAATTTTTATCTGTTAAAAATCTCAGAATAGTGAGAGGCGGGAAAACCAGACAGGAATCTGTTTTTAACGCCCTCAAAGCTTGTAGTACTCCGGATTTTGTCTGTATTCATGATGCAGCACGCCCGCTTGTGAAGTTGGAAAACATAGAAAACTGTCTTAAAAAGGCGATGGAGAAAGGTGCTGCTATCACTGCTGTTAAAGCTACAGACACTATAAAAAAGGTTGACGATACAGGAAAAATAATAGAGACACCGGACAGAAATACACTCTGGTGCGTGCAAACACCTCAAATTTTTTCTTACAAAACTATTTTTGCAGCACATGAAAGGCTTTTTGGAAAGTCTTTTTCAGACGATGCCGGCATACTTGAATTTCTCGGCTTTCCTGTCTATATAGATGAGGGTGACTATTCAAACATAAAGATAACAACACCCAAAGACATATTGCTTGCAGAGCTTTTATTAAATCGTGAATAACGCTTTTATGTTTTGTTTACTACTCTTGCAATTTTATTTCTTGACTTTTTTCGTTTAGTCATAATATTATCTTTTTATGAAGAAGATTTTGGTAATTATGTTATGCGCTCTGGGGTTAACGGTCGGCGGATGCGAGCTTCCGACGGCAGCATCTGACATGGGGGCGTTTGTTGAAGTAAACAATGACAATGGTGCAGTTATGAAGAAAGACGGTTATCAGTACAAACAACTTGGAAGCAAATACTTTGTACGTGTTGACAAAGATGCCGAGATTGTTTCGGTATTGAAAGAAATATGCAAAGAAAACAATATTTCTGCCGGAGAAATTACCGGACTTGGTGCTATAAAATCAGTTACATTCGGATTCTTTAATCCTAAAACTAAAGAATACAAAGAAAAAACCTTCAATGACTATATGGAGATAACCAGCCTTGTCGGTAATGTATCAGAAAAAGACGGTGATACGTATTTGCATTTGCACATGAATGCGTCAGGAAAAGACTACAAAACAATCGGCGGTCATCTTGTTAATGCCGTTGTCAGTGCCACATCTGAAATCGTTATAGATGCTGTTGACGGAAATATCGGCAGAAAGTTTAGTGAAGAAATAGGTTTAAACCTATTTGATTTTTAATTTTGTCAGATTATGCATGATATTTGGAATCCCTGGCATGGATGCAAAAAAATAAGCGAGGGTTGTGAGAACTGCTACATGTACTTCTTAGACGCGCAGAGAGATAAGTCAGGCGCAGATATTTACCGTGTAAAAAATAATTTTGACTATCCTTTGCACAAAGACAGAGCCGGTAATTACAAGATTAAAAGCGGAGAATATATAAGAGTTTGTATGACTTCCGATTTTTTTCTTGCAGAAGCTGATGAATGGCGGGAAGAAGCATGGAGTATTATAAAAAAACGTCCGGATGTAATATTTATTCTTGTGACAAAAAGACCCGGGCGTGTTTTGGAGCACTTACCGGCAGACTGGGGAGACGGATGGGAAAATGTATGGTTCCACGCCACAACTGAAAATCAAAAAAGAGCAGATGAAAGGCTTCCGATTTTGCTGGATTTGCCGTTTAAACATAAAGGGGTGATGGTTGCGCCTTTTATAGGAAAAGTTTCTTTGCGCAGGTATTTGCAGTCAGGGCAGATAGAAAATGTTTGGTGCGGCGGTGAAAACTACAGCGGGGCAAGACCTCTTTTTTACGAATGGGTAGAGGCATTGTCTTTTGAATGCAAGGAATACGATGTTACGTTTGAATTTTTTGAAACAGGCAATGTTTTTATTAAAAATAATCGTAAAATATCAAACGGAGATAAAATTGACCAGACAAAACTTGCTTATCTGTCGGGCTTGAACTATGAAAGTACAAAAAAACAGGTGTTTAAACTTCCGAAAATTGTTGAGCATAAACAAATTAACCTGTTTTCTTCCGTCAATCCTGCAGAAAAGTACTACAAAGACCATTGCAAGTACTGTGCAATGAAAAAACGCTGCGTGGGATGTACAAACTGCGGAAAATGCAAAATGTAAATTGTTTATATTTCAGATTGTGCAATCTTTTTAGCCCGCTCTTTGGGCATATACATAGGCAAAAGCCCCCAGGAGCTTACATCTGTTTTTTCTCCGTCTTCAGCATTTTTTAAAAGCTTCTCAATAACTTTGTTTACATTTGCGGTGCCGTATTTTTCAATAAAAAAGTTATAGTCATTGCTTCCCTTTTTAAGAGGGAAAAATCTTTTTCCTCTTAAATAGTGCGCTATATGTGAGCCAAAGTCAGCTTCTGATACAATATTAGGCTCTATGTTGTTTTTAATGCAATGCTGCACCTCTATTCTGTCTGCAAGCTTGCCGATTCCTCCGATTCTGTCAGAGTTCCAGTTTTGGAGATATTCTACAATAATTCTCGGACCGACAATCCCCATTTTAGGGTAATTTGCAAGTAATTTCGGATTTACAAGCTGTTTGTATTCATATTCTTTTACATCAAAACAGTTTGAAATTTCTACATAGCCGTATTCTTTCTTTAAATCCGTTGACATAAAATGGTATGTTGTTTCGTTGTTTTTGTTTGAAATCAAAATATTTGTTTTTATAAATTTATTTTTCATCTTGTCCCACAAATACCCTATTCTTTTGGGGTTGTAGTCAAGAGTCAGAAGTCTGTTTTGGGAAGTTTTAATGTCAAATTTTTGGAGTTTTATTGTTTGCTGTTTGTCAAAATTTAAAGTAATAACATCGTTAAAGTATGAGTCTGTATAGGGATTATAGACTTTTAGCTCAAATGTTTTAATAACCGGTGTTTTTTCAAAGCTGTCTGTTTTAATTTCTCGTCTTGCTCCAAAATTAACAGCACGTGTCTTTAGTTCAGTATTGCAACGAAAATTTAAAAAATTAACATTCATCATATTTCAGAGAAAACAAGAGAATAAAAAAAATTGCGCAAAACTAGTATGCAAAATTCATTTGCAGCCAATTATTATAAAAAACATTTATGAATTACAGTGTAGTAAAACTGATTGCATAAAGTGCAACGATTGCAACAGCGCTGAGTGCAATCCAGCAATTTATAATCGGATGCTGATTTACAAAAATATCAATAATAGTAAATTTTTTCTCTGCTGTTGTTGCGATGTCATTTTTCATAAGATACACTCTCTTAACTTACATGAAAATTGTATCTTTTTTGCAAATTTTTACATCGGCTAATCGTACTACATTTTTGATGTATAAAATTACAGCAGAGTCTATTCAAACTTCGGGAACATATAAAGCTGCCCGTCTGCGTTTCTCCACTTTACAAAACCGGTTTTTGGCACATCAGACATGTCAACAACAGAGACAAGCGCCCAGTTTCCGCGTATTATCGAAAGTTTTATAAATTTTACTATATCAAACCCGCCGATTTCCTGAGATGTGTCAGATGCTCCGCTATGAAGTTTTTTTGTTGGTTCAGGTGCATCTTTAAAATAATAAAGTCCGTATTTTTTACCGTATGCCGTATAAAACTCCCGTAAATTCCAAAAATCCTGAGGTATTGCCGGTTTTATCCATCCTGAAAGATTCTTTTCTTTGTCATAAACTATTTTGTACCAGCCTTCATATTCATCAAGCACTGTGCAAAATGCGAGTTTTTTATCATAAAACATCAGTGTAAAAACAACGGCAGGCTCCATAACTCCGCCGCTGTATTTAACTTCTGTCTTATTCCAGCTCAATGTTTCGAGAAGCTCTGATGCCTGTGTTGGTTCAGCATATACATTAAAGCTTTCAGGCACCTGAATAAAACCGATGACGTCTTTTGTTATGTTGCTCGTATAATACGGCATAACATCCGCAAAAGCAGGTACTGCAAGACTAATTAATAAAAAAGCTGAAACTATAAACTTCGTAACTTTCATATTAATTACATATCACAAATTCTTTTAATATTCAAAAAGATTACAATTTATTGGTAACTTTGATTAAATGCCAGCCGTATTCTGTCTTGACAGGGTCTGATACAACACCGACAGGCAAAGAAAATGCCGCATCTTCAAACGGTTTTACCATTTGTCCGCGTTTGAAAAAGCCCAGATTGCCGCCTTTTTCTCTTGACATGCATTTTGAATACTCTCTGGCTAATTGTTCAAAACTTTCTCCGTTTTCAATGCGCTTTTTTAGCTCCAGTGCTTCTTCTTCCGTGTCCACAAGAATATGTGACGCTCTTACTGTGCGATATTCCGTTTGTTCAGCCTGAGCTGTTTGAGTATTGAAAGAAGGGATTGCACAAAGTCCGAACAGCGACAAAATTAAAACAGATTTAACAATATTTTTCATATAAGACTCCCGATATTTAAAATATTTTTATATATAATACAAAAAAACATTTAACTTGTATATAACCGGATGTTGAATATTACAGTTCATAAACAGACGCTTTGCTTAAAACCCTGTCCCACCTGTAATAACTGTAATAAACTTTTACATCTCTTATAACATTAAGCCACTGGTCTTTTCTCAATGCAAAGTCTTCCATGTTTCTGTTTATGTAGTGCATTGAAATCAAACCTTCGTGCCCTCTTGTAACTCTTAAAATCTCACACTGCTCTGACATATACTTGTTTTTAGGCGCGCACCACATAACAATTGAGTCGTTAATATTGTCTTTAACAGGTTGAATGCGCATTTTGTTGTTTTGCATTGAGACATTTGCAAGCAAGTTATTCAAAAAAGAGCTGCAAGACTGACCTTTTGCCCATTTATAAGAATGGAAAACAAGTGACTGACTCCAGTTGTTGCTGGATTCGTAAGGAGGAATAAACTGAGCAATTGTTTCATCGCTTTCTTTCTGGTAGTAGATAGAAACCCAAGTTCGTTCCGGGTATTTTATTATAACGGATTCATACGCACCGGCGTTCAGTGCGAATAAATTTAATACAAAAAAAACGGTAATTACTATCCTAAACAATGTTCCACGCAGGTTTTTCATTAGCTAAAACAACTTCCACCTTGTCCCCTTTTGCTTTTCTTAAAAGCGTTGTTACTCTTTCAACAAAAGGCTTTTCTGATTCAAAATGTCCGATATCCAAAACAGCAAACCTTGCCGTATCCAGTGCCTGATGATATTTTACATCTGCCGTGACGTAAGCGTCAATATTAAATCTGGTAAGCTGTTCGATAAAGTCGGCACCCGAGCCGGCGCAAACCGCAACATTCTTTATTGAATTTTTTGCACCTTCATTTATTAGTTTTATATGTGTTACGTTGAGCTGCAGTTTAACTTTTGAAATGAACTCATCCAGTGTCATTATGTATTTTAAATAGCCTGCTCTTACGTAATCATTTATCATAGCAACTTCTCTTAACAGAAGATGTTCTGCAAGCATATCACTTGTGCCGCCTTTTGTTTTGTCTGCATTTGTGTGCAGCGCAAAAATCTGTATATTATTTTTTATTGCTTTAATTATTTTCATATCCTGTATTTTTTTTAGCGGATTGAATATGACCGGATGGTGGCAAATAATCATATCACAGCCAAGATCGATCGCCTGATTGACTACGTCTTCCGTAACAGAAAGACATACCATTATTTTTTTTACATAGGGGTTATGCAAATTAATCTGCCAGCCTGAATTGTCCCAGTCCTCTGCAAGCATTGCCGGTGCGTATTTGTCTAAAATTTTTAAAACATCAATTGTCTTTATCATAAATTAACTCCAACAACTCAGACGCAATATTTTTTTTCGTATCCTTTTTTAAGTGTCTGATATCTAATTTTTTATCAATCAAAATCATCTCATTGTAGTCACTGGAAAATGCAATATCTTTCCTTGATATATCGTTTGCTGCTATAAAATCACAGCCTTTTCTTTGTATTTTTTCCCTTGCATTTTTCTCTAAATCACGGCTTTCAGCACAAAAACCGACAACAATCTGATTGTCTTTCTTTATTTTACACATTTCTGATAAAATGTCAGGATTTTTTACAAGTCGTAACGTTAATTCTTCTGTATCTTCTTTTTTGATTTTTTCAACAGCGGTTTCAACCGGACGGTAATCAGCTACGGCTGCAGCCATAATTAAAGAATCAGCATCCTGAAATTCTTTTTTTACACACTCTGACATTTCTTTTGCTGTTGCTGTTTTTATTACTTTGTATGGTTTGCAAAAATCAACAGAAGAAATAAGTACAACCTCTGCACCAAGCTCATATGCTCTGTCAGCAAGCGCCTCTCCCATTTTTCCCGAGCTGTAGTTTCCAATGTACCGTACAGGATCAATGTTTTCTTTTGTGCCTCCTGCTGTTATTATGATTTTTTTGTTTAAAAGATATTTTTTTTCAGAAAAAATGTTGTTAACTGTATCATAAATCTTCTCAATAGCGGCAAGGCGCCCTGTTCCGTTTGTTCCGCAGGCAAGAAAACCTTCTTCAGGTTCAACGACTTTGAATCCTGCATTTTTGAGACGGCTGATATTTTGCTGTACAAAGTGGTTTTCCCACATGCCTGTATTCATTGCAGGTGCAAGGACAAAAGGCTTTTTGAACGCGCAGGCAAGCGATGTAAGGAGATTATCCGCTATGCCGTTTGCGATTTTTCCGATGGTGTTTGCACTTGCCGGTGCAATAACAAACACATCCGCCCAGTCGCACAAAGCTATATGTTCCGGTTTTTTATCAATATTAGCAAACTGTTCAATAAAAACCTTATTTCCTGTCAACGTTTCAATAGTCAGCGGCGTAACAAATTTAAGCGCCGCTGGCGTCATTACCGCTTTCACGTTAGCACCGTTTTTTTGAAACAACCGTATCAGCTCACATATTTTATACGCGGCTATTCCCCCTGTTATGCCGATTAAAATGTTTTTACCTCTAACCATATTGAAATTATACCAAAAAAATAAAAAATACCTGAAATCAAAAGACTTTCTACAGAAGAAAGCATTATTGAGGTTAATGCTATTTTGTATTGAATAATTTTGTATTTAATAAATCTTAATATTTTTTGGTATTTGCTAAAGTTTATTTAAAGTGTTGCCGATATTATTAAACAAAGTTTGATTAGACAGTAAGGTGTAGAAACGTGAAAGAAGAAAATAAAATAAAATTTCTCGGGAAAACATATGATTTGAATGCATTAAAGGGTGGTATAACAAAAAAGGATCTTGAAAAAAATCCTAATTTAATAATGATTTTTGAAAAAATGGATGCTGAAAGGAATGGGCATAAGGATGGGCTTTTAGACGCTGAAGAAGTTAGTCTTTTTTGTAAAATGGTTAAAACCTTTGCAGGCAATCACAGGCTTTCTAAAAAGGAGGCGGCTTCTTTACTTGAATCATACGGATTTGAAGGTGATTTTAGGGATTTAAAATCATTGATGGATATTTTAGAAGCAAAGTCTGAACAGATAAAGTCTATATCGGGAAATGAACAAAATAATTCAACAGTGATTGAATATAAAGAAGGTCACTCGGAAGAATACCTTGCTGACGGTACAAAAATCAGCATGTCTAAGGAATCTAAAGACGATTCCTTGAAAGACAGTTTTAAAATGGATATAAACTTTCATTATATTAGTGACGCTAAAAAGAAACAACAGGATATTGACTTAATACAGGAACTATCCGTATTGATCAATGCAGAATCCGAAATTATGCAGCGTTATGGCAAAGAAAATCTTACTACTGAAGTAGAATACGACGATGACAACAAATTAAAAACTAAGATTTTCTATAAGTCTGACACGAAGACTCCTGTTTGTGTAATAGATTATACGAATAAAGGAGATATAAAAACAGTTGATGTTTTGAACGATAATAAATGGATTCGCACAAATTTTTATCCGGATTACGGAAGTCACTCTATTTCAGAATTAAACTTTGACAGGTCTGCTATTATTAGTGAAACCTGTTATGTTGATGAAAAAATTTTATACAATAGACGTTTTAACCAGAATGGAGCCAAAATTCAGGAAAGTGTTTTTGATTCCTCTACAGGTAAAATTACTTGCATTTACGATTTTAATGACAGAGGACAAAAGATTAAAGTACAGCAGTTTGATAAAAACGAGGAACTTTTAGGTTATGAACTAAGGGAGTACCGGGAAGATCCACCAGTATTGAATAAAATAAAAGTTTTTGATGCAGAAAACAGACTCCAAAAAACGACTGTCTATGAATTGGACGGGGAAGAAAAAGAATATGATTCAAAAGGAAATTTGATAGAGAATTCCGATAAGAAGGGGTTCAGCAGTTTTCAAGAATATTTTGAACATACTTTTAATAATGCTCTCGCCGGGGACAAAAAATCTGTAGAATTAATTATAAAAAATATTGATTTAAGCACGATTTTAACTCTAATTCCTAATTATAAAGATAACCCGGCGATTACTGAATTATTAAAAGAAATATTAACTGGAAAATTAGAAGGTTTGAATATTGATCCATATCTGATTTGGGATCTGGATAATAAGAAAATGCTGGATGAGGCTCACGGTATAATAAGCGGCATATTGGAAAAGTCTATTGAAGCTGACAATATAGATGATATGCTTAAAATAGCCCGAACGGCAAGTGAAAAACTAAAAAATCTACCTACGTTTGTACCGAATTTGTACACGAAAAAGGATATTCCGGACGGAAAAATAGATAGCGTTACGTATCAAGGGCAAACAGGCGACTGCTGGCTTTTGGCTTCAATAAATTCTATAAATGAAACAAATGAAGCAGGGCAAAAATATTTAAAAGACTGTATTTCTGTGAATGCAGAGAACGGAGATATAACAGTGAAACTGCTGGGCGGTAAAAAAGAATATGTGTTAACAAGAGAAGAATTAGAAAATGCCGAAAATTTATCTAACGGTGACATTGATTTGAGAGCAATCGAGCTTGCTTTTGTAAAATATTTTCAAGAATACAAACCGGATGGTGTAGACAACTTAAACGGTAATTGGGCAAAAGTTGCTTTTTCTATACTGAGCGGTAATGAAGCTGTTGAAGCTTGCAAAAAAGACGGTATTATCGGTGTCAATATTGATAATGAATTTGTGCCGATTACAAAAGAAAATCTGAATAAATTACGCCATATTCCGATAACTGTGCGCAGCTTAACAGATGATGATTTACGTACACTTAGTACATTGAAAACAGATATTGCAATAACCGTGAACAGTTTTGGACAGGAGGATTTTACATTTTTTACAGTTGCACACGCCTTTTATGTTAAAAATATAAATCAAAACAGTGTTGATGTAAAAGAGCCGAACAACACCGAAAATATAGTAACTTACTCTTACGAAGACTTTTTGAAAACTTATAATTATGAAGATACGGTTTTATTTATTCCGTAAAAAATCTATGTGGTTCACAAAAAAACAGCCTGCAATAATACAGGCTGTTTTTTATTTTTGTTCGTTATTAGCCTTTAACCTGACTCATTACTTCTTCTGCAAAATTGTCTTCTCTTTTTTCAAGACCTTCGCCGAGTACGTAACGAATGAATTTTTCGATTTTACATTTTCCTTCGATAAGCTGTCCGACTGTTTCGTCCGGATTTTTAACAAACGGCTGTTCAATAAGGCATCTTGAAGCCATAAGCTTGTTAATTCTGCCTTCAACAATTTTAGCTCTGATGTTTTCAGGTTTTTTCGCTAAGTCTTCTTTGCCCATTTCAATTCTTGTTTCTTCATCAATAACAGACTGGGGAATTTCTTCTCTTGAAATAAATTCCGGTGCAGAGCTTGCAATGTGAAGGCATACATCTTTTGCAATCTCATCCTGTTTTTCACTGGTTTTGAGAAGAACACCGATTTTTCCGTTGTGGATGTATGTAGCGAGATTACCTTCCAGTATTTCAAATCTTCTGATAGTAATTTTTTCGCCGATTGTAGCTATTTTTTCTTTTACAACATCTTCAATAGATTTGTTGCATACAGGGCAGATAGAAGCATTTAATGCAGCGACATCTGCAGGTTTTGTTTCTGCTATATGTTTTGCAATACCTTGAACGAGCTCTTTGAAGTCTTCGTTTTTTGCAACAAAGTCAGTTTCGCAGTTTACTTCAACAATAGCACCTACGCCGTTTTCGATATAAGAAGCAACAAGTCCTTCTGCTGCGATTCTGCCCATTTTTTTGTCAGCAGATGCAACACCTTTTTGTCTTAAAAATTCCATTGCTTTTTCCATATCACCGTCGTTTTCGGCAAGCGCTTTTTTAGCATCCATAATGCCTGCGCCGGTTTTTTCTCTGAGTTCTTTTACCATAGCAGCGGTTATGTTCATTTTTCAGTCCTCTCTATAAAATTTAACAAACCGGCGGATAAATTACCCGCCGGTAATAATATAACACTAAACTTCAGCTTTTTCTTCAACAGGTTGTTCTTCACTGTTTTCTTCAACAACACCTGCATCTTCTGCTTTGATTTCTTCAACTTTCTTAGCCGATACAGCTTTGTTTTCTTTGAGCTGTTTGCCTTCAAGAACAGCGTCTGCAAGTTTTGAAGCGATTAATTTAATTGCTCTGATTGCGTCATCATTGCCAGGAATAATGTAATCTATACCATCCGGGTCTGCGTTTGTATCAGCAAGACAGATAACGGGAATATGGAGCTTGTTGGCTTCTGCTATTGCTATATCCTCTTTTTTCTGGTCTACAACGAACAGCAAATCAGGCATGCCTCTCATTTCTTTAATACCGCCTAAAGTTTTTGAGAGTTTTTCCATTTTTTTCATTATCTGAACAACTTCTTTTTTCGGAAGTTTTTCAACGTGACCGGAATTAACAAATTCTTCAAGTTCTCTGAGTTTGTTAACTCTGCCTCTTATTGTTTCAAAGTTGGTCAGCATACCGCCCAGCCAGCGTCTGTTAATGTAATACATTCCGCATCTTTGAGCTTCTTGTGCAACAACTTCTGTTGCCTGTTTTTTCGTTCCTACAAATACGATATTTTTACCGCGTGCGGCAAATTCTCTGACTATTTCGTAAGCTTCGTCAAGTTTTTCAGAAGTTTTTCTTAAGTCTAATACATAAATTCCGTTTCTTGCACCGTAAATATACGGTTTCATTTTAGGGTTCCAGCGTTGTGTCTGGTGTCCGAAGTGAACACCTGCTTCAAGTAATTCAATCATTGATGCTACCGGCATCTTTTTCTCCTTTTTCTTTTTCTTAATACTACGGGCTAAAATGTTCCAATCCTTTATCGGACTAAGGCTTGCCGCTTTGTATTGCCGGCTTTTGTCGGGCAAATCCCGACTTTCCGAACCGATTCTACACGGTGCCCTATCGTACTTATTTTAACCATATTTATAGTATTACAAACATAAAAAAAACAAAACATGAAAACTTTAAATTACTTAACAATAGGAAAATTTATTCTCTAAACTCCATCAAGACACATACAAATCATTTTTTTAGAGGATAGAACAGAAAAACATATTATAGTACCCTGTGAATATAATAAAGACTTTATAGACTTTTTGTGAGGCAGGTTTGAAAAAATTTACTTTTAGATTACAGGTAGTACTGGATATAAAAGAAAAACTTCTTGAGGAAAAATTGCTCGAAGTGGCAAAAGTTCAAAGAGGTTTGCAGGAAGCTGTCCAAAAACAAAAAGAACTTGAAGGCTACCAGATAGAAATAAACAATGCGCTTATGAATGTTTTTAAAAGCGGCAATGATTTGGATGTTGTTGAGATTCAGCGCTATAAGGATTTTATTAACAAGTTAATTGTTGACATTTCAAACCAGAAAGTCGTTATTCAGAATGTACAAAAACTCCTTGAAATAAAGCGAAAAGAAGTTAATGAAGTGTTAAAAGAGAAAAAAGTTCTCGAAAAACTAAAAGAAAACCAGAAAAAGAAATACTATAAGGAACTTGAATATAATTCAAGAAAAGAGTTAGACGATATAACGTCAAGCAGATATAGATCAGCTTAAAATCAAATACGGGGCGGAGATGGATACAATCAGTATAACAAATTTATTTGCTACACAGACTGCTGAAAACCTTTCAGCAGGCGCAAGTTCGTCTAATAATACGGTAGATGATACATTTGCAAATATTTATGATAATTTGACTGCCAATAAACCGCAGACAGAGCAGAAAAATTCGTATCTTGACCGTTCTGAAAATAAAACCCAGACAACAAAGCAAAACAGCAGTTCTGTTTATGAACAAAATAAGTCTGCATCCGATAAAAATGTAAACATTAACAAACAACAAACAAGTAATAAACAAAATACGACAGAAAAAATTGACAATAAAAATGCTGATACCGAAAAAACTTCCGAAAAGGAAATTAACAAGACAAATTCTGAAGAAATAAAGAAGTCAGAAACAACAAATACTCAGGAAAAAACAGATCACACAAAGAAAGAAGAAGTATCAAAAAATACAGGTAAAACGGAAGATAAGGACAAAGCAGAAGTTTCTTCTGACCAAAAAGAGTCTGTAGATAGTGATTCAAAACAGGTTGTTGAAAATACAGATAATACAAACAATGTAAATAAAGAAAATGTCCAAAATGCAGCTTCTGTTCAATCTGAAACTAATGTTGAGGCATTAAATACGACTCAAACAGTTACTGTTGCTGAAACAGACGATGTTATCTGGAATACGTTACCGGAAAATTCAGATACAAAAACTGTACCTGTACAGAGTTATACAAACACTTCTGACCCAGCGAGTATAACAAATAACAGTGTAAATTCTTCACTCACTCAGTCTTCAACAGATTCAACAAGCACGACTAACACAGCAGCAAGCAGTACTTCTCAAATAAATCAGGATACGGCAGCAAAGGTTGAAAATGAACAAATTCTCTCAAATGTAGAATTTGAAAAAAATGTAGAAGATTTGACGGATGAAGAACTGAAAAAGTTATTAAATAACAATTCTGCAAAAGTTTCGTCAAATACAAATACAGTAAATACGACAACCACAACAAACACACAAACAATCCAAACTCAAGTCGGGCAGACAGTACCTGCAACAGAGCAACCGTTAGTTGATGATACAACTGCAGATATTGAAATAAAGACACAAGATGCTGAAATACAGGTTGACGCAGAAACAACTGAAAACAAAAAACAAGTTGAAACTAACGTCAAATCAGATACAGGTCAAACATCATCTAATAACGGACAGAATCAGAACAATTCACAGAATAAAATTACTATAAATCTGCAATCCCAAAATCCGGGACTTGATTCACAATTGCAGGAAACAGAAGAAGTTGCAGTATCTGATGCCGGTTCTGCGTCTGAAACAACTGATATGGATACTTCTACAGACGAGGCTTTGATTAAAGCAAATGCGCAGAATGTTGAGGAGCAAACATCAGCTATAAATGTCGATGATGTACCAAATAAAGTTAAAGACAAAGCTATTTCTACGTTGCAGTCTGCTGCACCGACAGCCACGGTAGAATCATCTAAAAGCTCAACAGATACAAGCACTGATTCAAATTCTTCTTTTTCGAAAAGCAATGCAAATGAAGAAGTTATAAAAATGTCAGTTAAAAATGCCGCTGAACCTGCGCCTCAATCTGTTGATGCATTTGGCGCAAAAATTGAGAGAAATGCCTTCGGTAAGATATTGAATAACGCTGAAATGAACTCTCAGCTCAATAAATCTGACATAATGAACCAGATTAATTCAAGATTTTCAGAGCTGCAAAATTCCGGCAGCAGTAAAATTACAATAGTATTGAGACCTGAAAATCTGGGCAGAATCCATCTCGAGATTGTAAATTCGCATGATGGAATTACTGCAAAAATGGCTACGGAAAATCAACAAGTAAAAGAGCTTCTTGACAAAAACATGGATGCTTTAAGAGCTTCTTTGAGCAATCAAGGCGTTAATGTTAATAACTTGAAAGTAGAAACTACGTCACAATCGAGCAATCCAAATCTCGGATTTGAACATGAGCAGTTTAATCAGAACGCTTCACAGCATTCGCATCATGGAAGCAGACAAACTGCAAACAGAGAGGCTGCATCTCAGTACAACAATGAAGAACAAGATTATGAAACAGACCGGCAATCAACCTCAGAAATTCAAACGTCGTCAGGAATAACTCATAACGGTAAGGTTGATTACACGGTATAAGGGGAGTAGAAAATGTCAAACATACAAACAGAATTAAATGCAATGCTCAGTGCTACTGCGCAAAACAAATACAAAGAACAACAAGCAAACGGACCGACTCAGGAGTTGGACGGAGACGCTTTTCTCTATCTGATGATGGAACAGTTAAAAAACCAAGATCCGACCAATCCTATGGACAACTCTGAAATGTTGTCACAACAAGCTCAATTCACACAGGTTCAGGAGCTTCAGAACCTGAGTGAGGCAATGTCCCAAAACAACATGATTGTTCAGGCAACAAGCCTTGTTGGTAAAAATGTTACGGTTATTGACCCGAATGATACAACAAAAACAATAACGGGTATGGTTGAATCTGCGAATTTCACAAGTTCTGCAGCAACTGTTGTGATAGATGGTGTTGAATATCCGTTGGGTCTTGTTGCATCTGTCGGAACAGAAGCTGCTTCTGAGACCGGAACACCAACATCGGCAGAAGAAATAGGAAAAACAAAAATCAGAGATCTTAATATGCTCAATGGTGTTACAGAAGGTGCAATAACACTCAGAGTTCAGGATGCAAGCAATAACAACTTTATTACAAATCATGTTATAGAAATTTCAAGAGATATGACAGTGAATGACTTGGTTAAGAAGTTTAATGTTGCCGGAGTTAATGCGGAAATTAAAGACGGAAAGATTGTATTGACCCCGAAAAATGATAACATTGCAATCGCTATTAATGACGGAAATATAAATAATGCAAATGCTCAATCAAGTAACTTTGTAACAAAAGCGGGATTTGGACTGCATGATGCAGACGAAGGCTCTTACGCATCCAAGGTGCTTGATGTACAAAAAGATACTGAATAAAAACACAATAATCAATTATTACAAATAAAACGGGAGGATAGATGACACAGGCATTTTACAGCGCAATCGGCGGTATGTCAGCCGGGCAAACTCAAATCAATGTTGTTGCAGACAACATTGCAAATATGAACACAGTAGGTTTTAAAGCATCCAGCGTTCAGTTTTCGGATGTATACTACAGAACACTCAGTAGCGGCAGCGCTCCGCAAAACAACGTTGGCGGAATTAACCCCAAACAAATAGGTATTGGTGTTCAGGTTTCACAGATTTCAAGAGATTTTAACGCAGGAACGACCCTCTCCACAGGTCAGGCAACTCACGTTAGTATTCAAGGTAACGGCTTCTTTACTGTTGCTTCGCCTACTGTTGAAGTTCTGTTTACAAGAGCCGGAAACTTTGAACTTGATGCAGACGGTCATCTTGTAATGCCGAATGGTTATAAGGTTTTGGGTACTGACACTTCAATGACAACCTCAACGAGCACCACACCCATCAAAATCCCGACATTAATCAATACTGTGACCACTCCGTCAACAAATGGCCACATGCTTAATAAGCGTCTTGACAGATTGAACGGTATTCAGGCAGGTGCCGGTACTGCTCAAATCTCTACTGTAGATGCACAAGGACAGGTACAAGATACTTACGATATTGAAATCACAGAAAACATGACAATGCAGCAGTTTATTGATGAAATAAAAGATGCAACAGGAAACGCAGTAGAAGTCACTCTGGATGGAGGTCAGTTGAGCTTTAAAGCAGCAGACGGAACTTCATCTCTTGAATTTAAGAGCGGTACTTCCTCTATATTTTCAAATATGAACTTGAACAGACCTGATGGCTCTGACTCTTATACTTCACAGGTTCTGGACTACCAGCAGACTATTCGTTCGGGAACATCCAGTATAAGCACTGCTCAACAGCAGCAGTCAATCAGTATCTTTGAAGACGGTACAATTGAGGTCACATATGGAAATAACGACAAATTGAGCGTTATGAAAGATCCTGATAATCTGAACAGAGTCATCTTCAAATACACAACAAA
Organism: Candidatus Gastranaerophilales bacterium; assembly: GCA_944326475.1. Lineage (GTDB taxonomy): Bacteria > Cyanobacteriota > Vampirovibrionia > Gastranaerophilales > Gastranaerophilaceae > CALUPY01. The sequence continues at coordinate 28,919 of CALVEC010000016.1, read as the reverse complement.
CAGTAACATTGTAATATCCGGCGACGATATTGATATGGAAGAAGGTCTGGCTGTTCCTGCTAACCTCCAGATTCAAATGGCAAACTTTGTTAACCCTAACGGTTTGAAAGCTGCAGGAAACAACACCTATTCTACAGGTCCAAACATCGGTCTTGCTACGTTCGGTGCGGTTTCATCAAATGCTTTTGGACAGGTTAAGTCCGGGGTACTGGAAGGTTCAAACGTAGATCTTGCTTCTGAATTTGCAGATATGATTGTTGCGCAAAGGGCTATTGAAGCTAACAGCCGGGTGTTCAATGCCTCGAATGAAATATTGCAGACACTCTCCTACCTTGGACAGTAGTCTGAATAATCCGTAATGTAATAATTGAGTTATAAAAACCGCCTGTTATACAAAAAGGCGGTTTTTTTACTATTGAATTACAAGTGTAGTTGTTACAATTAATTAAAATTTTAATATTTTTTGGCAAAGTAAACTTTGTTTGGTGTTTAATTAGTTATCACAAATTAGAGAGGGTTGAATATGCATATACCGCCAATTTCAAACAAATATCAAAATGTAATCAACAAATTCAAACATAACAAGGATTACAAAGTGCTTGAAGACAGAAATGGATGGATAGCATTGTATAAAGGTATAAATTCAGAAGATAAAAGCGGTAAAGATGAGCTGGTCAGAAGAATTGTACAGCCGGATGGCAGTGAAAAATTATATTTTACCGAAAAAATTTCAGAGGCTTTGAAAAAACTGTTTTCAAAGTAATTTATAAGAACTGTTGTGTTGAGAAAATTGTTGATGCTTTTTTAAAGTATTCAACAATAAAAAAATAGCCGTAAAGAAGTTTACGGCTGTTTTTTAGGTGTTGATAGTGTTTCTGTTATGCGATATTAGTTTGTTTATAGTTTTTCAACATTTCTGTGGCTGATTTTGCTGAACTTGCCGCGTTTTGTGCATATCCGGCTGTTGATTGTAAATCTTTTTTAGCGAGCGATGCTGCGCTGCTAGTTGCGCTGCCTACGGCTGTAGTTGCGGTGCCGACACCGGCTACTGTTGCTCCTGGTGCGAAGGTTGGCCAGAAAGCCTGCATTGTTGCTCCGGTTGTAAAAGTCAGACTGCCGACAGTTTGTGTGGCTTGTCCGACTTTGTTTGCTGTATCAGCGCCTTTTTGATTTTTCTGAATGGTTGTTTGTGTTTGCTGTATGTTTTTATTTGCTGTATTTAATTGAGTCTGGAACTGCATCATTGTTGAGGTGTAACTTTGACTCAACATACTCAAACCAGAACTGTTTGATGTCAACTGGGATGATTTGCTGTCAATCTCTGATTGAAGCTCTGTAATTCTTGAAGAATCTGCAGAAGCGCCTGTTGAAGCGGTTGGCTGCGGCATAGCTGCCGTGAACATATTCAGGCTGTTAAGTCCGCCCTGTGCCTGTGCATTACCGCCTGCACCGCCGGCTTGCGCCATATTGTTATTTCCGCCGGCACTGAACGGGTTGCTCATTGCCATAGACTGCTGCGGTTGCTGCTGAGGAGCTGCCTGAGCTGCAGAGGCTTGTTCAGCTTCAAGCTCAGCTTGCAATTCTTCTATTTCGCTTTCAAGTTCTGTATTTTCATCTTGTTTTACTTGCATTTCTTCATTAAGTTTATCAAGTTCATTAGTTGTTGTTTTTTCATTCTTTTTCAAATTTTTATCTAATTTTTGAAGGGTTTTATCATCATTTTTTGCTTGTTTTGAGTAATCTTTAGATTTCTTTGTCCAATCTTTTGCACTGCTTGCGGATTCTTCTGCTTCTGCTTTAGCGCTGTCGCCGTCAGAAAGAAGTTCTTTTTCTTTCTGTTCGTCATCTGCTTCTTCGGTCTGTTCGGTTGAGCCGGATGAGGAGAATGTATCAAAAACTCCAAAGTTTGCGCTTTGTTCAAGAGCTTTCATATCTTCTTCGCTCAAACCGTATTCTTTTGCCAGTGTATATATGTCTGTGCTTTGAATTTTTTCTGATTGTTTAGCTTCGCGGGTTTGTTGTCCGTTTTGCGGTTTTTCTGTACCACCGGTTTTGCCTACATTTAATTTTTCAAATAAACCTTTTAAGTTTGCGTTAAAATCAACACCCATTTTTTACTCTCTCTTTCTTGCTTATTTACTTGTTATATATCAATAAACAAAAAGTATATATAAAAATTGCTATTTTTATGTGTATAAGTATATACTGATTCTGGAAGCCCAATAAAATCAGGTGTTTGTGGGTTTACATTTTGTAACAATTCTTCTGTCTAAAAATAAAATGCGACTTACAAAAGCCGCATAAGTCAAGAAAGGAATGGTTAGACTATTAATAATTTAATTATGCTCTATTTATCAAATAATGCAAATTGTTAACAGATGTTAACAATTGTGTTAAAATAAAGCTATATAAAGAATAGGAGCATATATGAAAATTGGTGTTGTCGGTGCAGGTTTAATCGGCGGTTCTGTTATACTGGCACTAAAAGGAAAAGGTTACGATATAACGGTTGTTACCGGAAATCAAAAGACCCGGGAAATTCTTAAAAACACAGGAATAACAGCTTCTGATGAAATGAATAGTCTTAAAGGCTGCGATGTGATTTTTGTGTGTACTCCGATGAATAAAACACTCGATATATTAGACAGTCTTGAAAGTATAGCTGAAAAGAATACTATAGTTGCTGATGTCGCCAGTTTGAAGGGATTTGTTATGGCAAAAAAGCGTCCGTTCAAACTTATTGGTTCACATCCAATGGCAGGAACTGAAAAGTCCGGCTTTTCTGCAGCAATGGCTAACCTTTTTTGCGGCGCAAAATGGGTCCTTACTCCGGCTGCAGATATAACAGACAATGATTTGCAAGTTATAAATGATATTATTTTAAAAACAGGTGCAAAAACCCTGATAATGTCTCCGGAAGAACATGACAGGGCTGTTGCAATCATAAGTCATATGCCGATGCTCATTTCTCAGGCATTAATGAAAAACGCCTTGAATAATGATAATGCGTTAAAACTTGCTGCAAGCGGGTTCCGGGATATGACAAGACTTGCCTTGTCTAATACGGAGATGGCGGAAGATATGGTTACAATGAATAATGCAAATATAAAATCAGCATTAAATGATCTTTCTGTTGCGATAGACAAACTTTTGAACGGTGATTACAAACAGGAGATAGAGAATATAAAATCATTTAGAAGTGAAATGTACAACAAAGATGGTTGTAATACATTATAATTATGTTTTAGACTCCTGTAATTTCATAAATTTTCTTTTTTCAGTATTAAAACCGTTAATTTTGTATGAAAAACCATCGGATACAATTTCTATAGCGTTTTCAACATCTGTTCTGTAGTATTGAACTCCGTTGTTAATCAAAGTATTCAAGGTTCTCTTGTCAGGATGTCCGTAGCTGTTTTTGCCTGTTGAAATAATTGCGGTATCAAAATGGCTATGTTTTAGCATTTTGTTGTCAACAGTATTGCGGGCACCGTGATGTCCTGTTTTTATAACTTCTATATCCTCAGGCAGGTATTGCTTTATTTTTCGGAAACTTTCAGTGCCTGCGTCTGCCATAAACAGCATATCAAAATCACCGTAAGTCAAAAGAACAATAGTAGAAGTATCATTTGAAGGATTTTTGCTGTATTTTAAATCCGGAACAAATGTTTTTATTACAAGTCCCGCTTCTGAATAAAGAATTTTGTTGTTTTTTACTAAGGATGTCGGTATATTGCGGCTTTTTATGCCATCCAAAATTCTTTGTTCTGTGGAGGTGGCTTTTTTATTCTCGTTTAAAATGATTTCTTTAACTTTTACACTTTCTATTATATCCGGACTTCCGCCGATATGGTCTGCATCATAGTGTGTTAATATAAGATAATCAATATTGTTTATAGCTTTATTTTTCAAATATTTTGAAACAACAGCTTCTGTTATTGAAAAACCTCCGTCTTTTATTGAACCGCGAGCTGTGTCTATCATAATATGTTTATTTCTCGGAGTTTTTATAAGAAAACAGTCGGCATTCCCTACTGAAAAAACTAAAATTTTACAGTTTTTGTCCGGTATTTTTATAAAAGACAGTCCAAATAAAACGAATAGAATCGACAAACAAATCAATATTTTCTTCTTAAAACCGTACTTTATAGCAAAACCTAAAACAACAAGTATAGAAAAATACAATAAGCATTGCAGAACAGATGGGTTTGGAACAACAATAAGCGAGTTGGGAAGCTCGGAAACAAAATCAGATATTTTAATCAGCAGCGTAACTATCGGATTTAAAAGGAAATCGAAAACAAGACAAGTTTTTGCTGCTATTAGCGGAAACAAAGCTAAAGTCGAACCAACAAAACCGAGAAAGCTTATTGCAGTGATTAAAGGACTTATCAGAAAATTAGCAAGAACAGAATATGTTGCAAATGTGTTAAAATAATACATTTGAATCGGTGCAGCCCATAATTGGGCTACAATCGGGATTAATAGGGCACCGGTCAGAATATCAAGGAATTTATTATTTATTTTTTCAAGCACCGGTGGGCAATAAAACATCAAAGCAAATGTCACTATGAACGATAATTGAAAACCTATGTCGGTAATCATAGCAGGATTGTAAACGAGCAGTGCCATTGCAACAAAGAATATGAGAGAGAAAGAGTCTGCGTCGCGGTCAAAAAATTTACCAAGAAGTACAAGTTCTATCATTAGCGCGGCTCTCAAAACTGACGGTCCCATTCCTGTCATAAGAGTATATGCAGCAACAAGTATTGCTCCGAATATGAGAATAAAACGATAATTTATTCTCAATCTTACCGCAATAAAGTACCACATACCGAATATAATCGAGACATTCATACCTGATGCCGCAAGAATATGAAGCAAACCGGAATTTATAAAAGAATCTCTGATACTGTCGGGCGGGTTTATAGCATCATCACCAAAGACAATACCTCCTAATACTTCAAGATTGGGGCTTTTCAAGTATTTTTTGTGGATATTCAAAATATCCATTCTTTTGTTATTTAGCTTTTGTAAGAATTTCCAGCTCAAGCTTGTCGGAGATGAAACAATGCTCCAGTTTCCGTTTTTGACATACATTACAGTATAAGTTTTGTGGTTCTTTAAATATTTTCTGTAATCGAATTGTGACGGATTTTGAGCTTCTTGCGGGAGTTTTAATTTACCTTGAAGTTTTATTTTATCCCCGATTTTTATTTTTGAATATTCACTTTTATTTCCATACACGGTTACAATAGTTCGTGCTTTTAAATTATTTATATTTTGAGCATTGAAAATACCGTCAACAGGTTTGAAATAGAATTTTGTTAGGTCATCAGAGTTTGTTGTCGGAATGGAAAGAACAGTGCCTGTCAGAGTAATATTATTTTCTGCATACTTACAGAGGTCATCACAATCTTTTATTTGAAAATTACTGTTTAGTATAGCCAGCATAAAGAATAAGTAGGCGAAAAAGACTGCGAAAGAACTCAGATAATTTTTAAATAAAGCAAAAATGAGCAGTACAAGGACAACTGCCGCAAAAGATATCACGTGTCCCGTGAAAAATGCGGCAACACCCAGAATATAAAAAGAAGCTAATAGTATGGTAAGCTTTGTTTTTTGCACGATTCTTCCGCCATTTTTCATTAGACTAACACAAAAAGACCGGAGTTTTGACCCCGGTCTTTAATCTTTTTCATACTTGTTTTTTTTATTAATTTTCTTCTACTGCTGCTGCCGGTTCAGCTTTGTCGGCAGAAACAACATCACGATAAGCATTTATAGATTCCTGGTCAGCTTCATGAACAAGTTCATGTGTTTTTACCAGTTCTTCTAATCTCTCGATTTCAGCAGCTTGTGCATCTATAACTTGCGCTGCTTCTTTAATAGCAGGTTCAGCCATAGTGGCAATTACTGCATTTCTTTTATTGATAGCTTCTTCTATTTGCTTTTCTTCTTTTTGTTCTTTAAACTTAGAAACACCAAGATGAAGGAGTTTTGTTGCCGCGCCTATTCCTGCTGCTGCAACAAATGCAATAACACTTGCTTTACGCGGATTTGCTTTAGCAAAACTTACTGTATCTTTTGCTAATCCTTTAATGTATTCACCGGCGAGAATTGTTCCAAGCCCGAGATTTTTGTAAGCTTTACCGGCTTTTGTCTTTATTGTATTAAAACTATTTGTTATTGTTGATTTGATGCCTTGTACTGATGCCATGATTTTACCTCACACTTCCATACAATCTTTATAACATTTTAAAACAAAAAAATTTGATAGTATACGAATAAAAATATGAAAATTGTTACAAAAATAAACACTTTTTGAATACGGTTTTTTCTTTATTTTTCTGATTTTTGTGCAGATTTTCCGATATTTCTGTTGTAAATCTGTGAATTTATTTCTCCGCCGATTAGCATAATCAAAGAAGTGTAGTACAGCCATACCATAAGCATTGCGAATGCACCGATAGAACCGTATACTCTGTTGTAGGTATGCAGATTGTTTATGTAAATTGAAAAGCACCATGAACCAAGCAGCCAGCAAATACAGAAGAATAATGTTCCAGGGAGTGTGCTTTTGCCTTTGAATTTGTCATTTCCTTCCCACGCCGGCAATATATAATAGTTTAAAAATGCCATAACATAAAGCGCAAGGAACGTAACCGGCCATCTTGTTATCAATACAATGTTTACAAAATTCGCAGAAAAATTAATAAAATTCAGAAGAAATGCAAATATAACTTTCCCAAAGATAATTAAATTTACACTCAAAAACAAAATAAAAGCGTTGACAAAAACCATTGAAACTGACAATGCTCTTGTTGTCAAAAGATTTCTTCTTTCTTCAATTCCAAGGGCTCTGTTTAACCCTTTTATAATAACAAAAATTGCATTAGACGCCAGAGCAACGGTAACAAAAAAACCGATTACCGCTATAATTCCGCCATTTTGGAAAATCATTACTTCTTCCAGAACTTCTTTTATAAGGTTAACGGAATCCGTGGGTGCTACCGTATCGAGGAAATGCAAAATAGGCAAAATCAGCGATTTTTTTCCGAGCCAGCCAAACATTGCCATTAAAAACAGCATGAAAGGGAAAATGCCGATTGCAAACCAGAACCCCATCTCTGCAGCCATTCCGAGAAAATCGTCAATTATAATACGGTTGACAAGATTAATCATGTATTTTTTTATATTTTCAAAAATATTTATAAAATTCATAAGTATTTTTTTATTTCTTCCACTAATTTTTCTTTAGCTATTTTTATTGGTTTTTGAATAGTACATCCGGCAGCAAAAATATGACCGCCTCCGTTAAAGGCACCCGCAATTTTGCTTACATCAACATTTTTGCTTCTCAGGCTGACTTTAGTGCTCTGAGAAGTTACTTCTTTCAATACTGCTGCAACTTCCGTGGTTTTAATCTGCCTTAAAGTTCCGACAATACCCTCGGTGTAGTCTTCTTTTGCATTAAAGTGTTCCATATCGGAGTTTGTTATGCAAGTACAAACTATTTTTTGATTTTCAAAAAATTCTGCATTTATGAGCGCATTTGCCTGTAAAAGAACCATTTGTTTTGCTTTTGTTTCAAAACAGTATCTCGCAATTTCACCGGCATTGATGCCGCATTCGACAAGTTTTGCGGCAATCCGAAAGCTCTTTGCCGTGGTATTGTCATACCGGAACCCTCCGGTATCGGTCAATATAGAGGTGTATAAGGCATCTGCAGTGTCTTTGTCTATCGGAAACTTTAGGCTTTCAAACATATCGAAAAGAATTTCTCCGGCAGAGCAAGCGTCAGGGCATATAAGTGCGTAGTCTCCATAACCGTTGTTTGTTTTATGGTGGTCGATATTCATTTTGACTTTTGCCCTGTCAAAAATAGGAACACCTGCGCCCATTCTGTCTTTTGCCGCAACATCGATTGCAATTGCCAAATCAAAAACTCTGTCTTTTTCGATTTTATCAAATGTTACAGCCTTATCAATTTGCGGTAGAAAACAATATATATCGGGAATTTCTCCCGCAACCACCATAACCGGTTCTTTCTTGTAATTATTTTTTATTATCAGATAAAGCGCAATCATGCTGCCCAATGTATCCCCATCGGGATTAACATGGGAAAATATAATTATATCATCCGCCTTGATGATATTTTCTTTAAAGTCTTGATAGTTCATAAATTTTAGTCTTTAATTTTCTTATTGAAATATTATAAATCAAAAATCAAAAAATTGTAGAATAAAAAAGAAAGACGGAAAAATGGAACAAATCTTACATTTAATTCTGACAATACTGAATCTTTTGCTTATTGTCGGATGCTGCGTTGTGTTCACGAATGCAGTGGAACACATGGGAAAAGCTTACAAACTCAATGAAGGCGCTGTAGGAAGTATACTTGCTGCAGTCGGAACAGCACTGCCGGAGACTATTGTGCCGCTTGTTGCAATAATCGGTGCATATCTTGTCGGAAGTGACATAGAAGCAGGAAAAGAAATCGGCATAGGTGCAATTTTGGGCGCTCCGTTTCTTCTTTCCACTTTGGCTATGTTTGTAACCGGACTTGCTGTTATTATATTTTCCAAAATGAAGCTGAGAGAACGGGAAATGAACGCAAACTATACGGTTATGTTCAGGGATTTAAAATTCTTCTTCGTTAGCTATACACTGGCAATAGTTGCCGCTTTTATACCAGTTCAGCCTATCAGATATATTATTGCAATAGCTTTGTTTGCATATTATCTGTTCTATGTGTATAGAACCTTAAACTGTTCACATGCAGCAAACTGCGAAAATGCAGAGCTTGACGATTTGCTTTGTTCAAGAATATTTGGCGGCTGCTACAATATTTTTCTTATATGGCTTCAAGCAATAGTTTCTGTCGCTGCATTGATTGTCTTTTCTCACTTTTTTGTTGAGCAGATAAAATTCTTTGCACATGCTTTCTCAATAAATCCGCTAATCCTGAGTCTTATTCTTGCTCCGATTGCGACGGAATTGCCGGAAAAATTCAACAGTGTGTTATGGATTAAACAGTCTAAAGACACTCTCGCACTCGGCAATATTACCGGTGCAATGGTTTTTCAAAGCTGCATACCGACGGCTATCGGTATACTGTTGACTCCGTGGGTTTTTGGTATGGAATCACTTGTAAACATAGGACTTGTATACATATCAACCTTTATAATATTTATAGACCTGTACAAAGATAAAAAATTCTGCCCGAGAATGCTTTTGTATTGCGGTGCTTTCTACCTTGTCTATATAGTCTATATTGTATCGGATATGATAGCAAACACGACTGCACCAATCGGTATTGGTATGTAATAAATAAATTACAAATAAGCAACATAACAAAAAGACCGCTTTTAAATCAACTGCGGTCTTTTTATTTAATTTCGGCTAAACTTAATGAGCCGCTTTATTCTCTCTAACTTGTGCAAACTTTGATTAAGCAGCTTTGCGGTCTGCTTTAATTTCAGAAATGAGATATTTAGCAACCCATTCAAAATCTTTATTTTGCTCAGCAACTTTTTTTAAACATTCAACAGAGGGTTCGCCGATTCTGATTAAACTCATAGCAACAACGCCTCTTACTGCACCTTTTACGCATTGAAGTTCTTCAACGAGAACCGGAACAGCAGCAGAACCGATATTTACAAGAATATTTTCGATTTCATTTTTGCTTTTGTTATCTGCGTTTTCAAGTTGTGTTAAAAAATGTTTAATTGCGTCTGCGTGCATTTTATTTCTCCAATCTTTATTATCGATGTATACATTATAATCTGAATATTTTTCAAAATCGGATTTCCTTATAAAATCTTTATATCCATGTAAAGATTCAGTATTTAAAATGTTTTTGGGGATATGATGATATAAAGAAATATTGGTAGTATTATAATTATTAGTCACATCACCATAAGGAAAAACAAAAAAAAGCATGTATGAAAGCTATAAAAAAATACTGTCAGAATTGAAGGAAAATGCGCTTCACAGAAATATTAATCCCGTTAAAAAACATGGAAAATATATTGATATTGACAATAAAACATATCTGAATCTTTCCTCAAATGACTATTTGGGGCTTGCAGAAAACAGAGAAGTTATTGGTTCATTTCTTAAAAGCTGTAATTTTTCGCTGGGTTCCGCATCTTCAAGACTGCTTACCGGAAATTCAAGTATTTACCATGAGCTTGAGTCTTTGCTTTCTTGTCTTTATAAAAAAGAAAAAGCACTCCTTTTTAACAGCGGTTATCACGCAAATGTCGGAATTATGTCTTCTCTTTTAGACAAAAAAGATGTTGTTTTTTCAGACAAACTTAACCATGCCAGTATTTTGGACGGTATAAAACTTTCTGAGGCTAAAATGTTTAGATATAAGCATCTTGACTATAACCAGCTTGAAATTTTACTTCAAAAACACAGAAGCGAATACAGAAATGCAATAATCGTATCAGAATCTCTTTTTAGCATGGACGGTGATTTTTGTGATTTTAAAAAGCTGATTTACTTAAAGAAAAAATACAATGCCATTCTGGTTATTGACGAAGCACATGCTTTCGGTGTTTACGGGAAAAATGCACTCGGCGCCGCAGAAAATGCCTGCGCGATAGCTGATATTGATTTAATAATAGGAACCTTCGGCAAATCAATTGCATCTATGGGGGCATTTTGCACCGGGGACGGAGTACTTATTGACTACCTTATAAACAAAGCCCGTTCACTGATATTTTCCACTGCACTTCCGGAAATAAACATTGCGTTTACATATTATGTAATAACAGAAATTCTTCCCAACTTGACGCAAGCAAGAGAAAATTTATTCAAAACAGCGGAAATGTTCAGAAATCTTTTAAGTGAGTACGAACTTCCGTTTGCGGGGGACAGTCATATTGTCCCGGTGATTCTCGGAAGCAATGAAAACAGCGTAAACTGTGCAAATAAACTGATAGACAACGGATACTACCTTCTCCCTATACGCCATCCGACGGTTGCTTTGAACTCATCAAGAATTAGAATTTCATTAAGAGCAGATATTAATTATGAAGAAATAAAAAATATTCCCAAACTCATAAAAGAATATGTTGAAATTTCTAAAAATGACATTAAACTTGCCATGTAAGGATTATTAACATTGAAAGAATATTTGAACAAAGATTTATACGAAATTCTGGACATCACCTCAGATGCTGACGAGGTGCAGATTAAGTCGGCTTATCGTAAAATGGCGAGAAAGTACCACCCTGACGTGAATAACAACACTCAGGAGAGTATCGAAAAATTTAAAGAAATAACAGAAGCCTATGAAATTTTGCTGGATGTGAACAGAAGAAAGGAATATGACCTTTTAAGAGGTTATACGCGAAGAAAAACAGAAAACACGGAAACAAACAGAACTCAAGCACATAAAGCATATTCTTCCGTATCAAAAGACAAACCGAAACAGAAAAAAAATGACGGGACAAAAGATTCTTTTTCAAAAATTTTTAATAATATTATGGACGGGCTGTTTCAGAGTGAACAGCCGCATAAGGAACAAAAGAAGAAACCAAAGCCGGAAAACGGCAGAAATATAAACTTTACTGTTTCTATAAAACTTGAAGAAGCGATAAACGGCACAACTAGAACCGTTAATGTTCTGCATACGGAAAAATGTCCGAAGTGCGAGGGCAGAAAATTTATTAACGGTGCGAAATGCCCTATGTGTAAGGGAACTGGTGAAATCTCCATTCACAAACGTATAAATGTAAAAATTCCTGCCGGTGTAAAAAAAGGTTCAAAAATCAGAGTTGCAAATGAGGGCGATAAAGGTTATAACGGCGGGAAAAACGGAGATTTGTTCCTCACTATAGAAATTGAAGATAACAGGCTTTTTAAGTTTGACGGTCTTAACGTTTTATGTGAGATTCCGATAACCCCTTATGAAGCGGCTCTCGGTGCAACAATTGAAATTCCGTCTGTATCCGGAAATATATCAATGAAAATTCCGCCGTTGACTACTTCCGGTCAAAAATTCAGAATATCAGGGCAGGGATTGAAAGACGAGAAAAAGGGAAAAACCGGAGACGAGATTGTTACAGTGAAAATAGAAATGCCCAAAGACCTGTCTGACAGAGAAAAAGAACTGTATGAGGAGTTGAAAAAACATTCCACGCAAAAAATCAGGGAGAATTTAAAATGAAAACAGCGCAAATAAACGAGATATTTGACTCAATCCAGGGTGAAGGTCCTTATATAGGTTACAGACAGTTGTTTATCAGATTTTGCGGCTGCAATATAAATTGCGCATACTGTGATACGGAGTTTAAAACTGGCACTGTTTACACTACTGATGAGCTTGTGAATAAAATAAACACATACGATTTAAAAGCAATACACAGTATTAGTCTTACCGGCGGAGAGCCGCTTATACATTACGAATTTTTAAAAGAGTTTTTACCGCGTGCCGGCAAAAAAATATACCTTGAAACAAACGGCACAATGTCTAGGGCGCTTGAGGAAACTGCGGAAAATATCGATATAATATCAATGGATATTAAACTTGATTCAGCAGCAAAAATCGGGGATATTTTCCTGAAGCATGAAAATTTTATAAAAACTGCGCGTAAATACGAAAAAGAACTTTTTGCAAAAATAGTTTTTGATGAAAAAATTCAGGATTTTGAGATAAATGAAAGCATAAGACTTGCCCAAAATTATGAGATACCGCTTATTTTGCAGCCGAGAATGGACGGAAACAGCATTGCTGTTTCAACGGATTTTATAGAACAGACCGTGAAAAAATTTACTGCCCGATATCCGGATACAAGGCTTATCGGGCAGGTTCACAAATTCTTTAATATAAGATAACTAGTCTTTAAGCTTGTTAATAAGCTGCGCTACATTTTTGCCGAAGCGTTTAATTGTTGCGACTCCTTCCGTATCTTGCGCAGCAGCGCCTATTTCTCTGCCGAAGGCTATATTCCAGTAATTTGACCCCGGTACAATCATTTCATTTATGAAATAAAACATAAGCATTTCCTGAATAGTCGCTGTGTGACCTCCGCGGCGACCAACGGCAATCGGACCGCCGACCTTATGTTGAAGGTAGTTCAAACCGCTTCTTGCTGAAACGTAACCTATTCGTTGAATTGCAGACATAATGTCGCCTCTCGCTGTTCCGTAATACACCGGTGCACCTATAATAAACCCGTCTGCTGTTTTAAGTTTTTCAATAATATCATTAATTCCGTCATCGTTGAATACACAGCGTTTCAACTCGACACATTTCAAGCATTCGACACATGAATGCACGTTCTTTCCTGCAAGCTGAACAATTTCCGCTTCCACTCCGTTTTCTTCAATTGCTTTTTTGCATTCCTCAAGTAAATAGTTTGTATTTCCATTAACTCTTGGGCTTCCGTTCAGCAAAATGACTTTTTTCATAATAAACAACCTTTCTTTTATATAAGAGATAACGCCGCGATAAGACTTATTAACAGTGTTAAAATTTGAATATCAGAGTATAGTTGGATTTTTTTGTATGTCGAAAAATATCCTATTACAAACGGCAAAAACAAAAAGATTAAAAACATTATACCGTAAAAGCTGCTGCCTGCCGCAATGCTGTATACAAAAAACCAGATTATACCTATAAAATAAGCTGCAAAGAGAAATGTCATCAGAACCGAAAATACTGCAAAAAATTTTATTGCGTTTTCATTTTTTAAAAGTACAGCCTTACCTATACAAAATCCGGCTATCAATAATATATTTGTCACAATTATAAGCAAAAGAGGTACGGGATAGGAGCTTAAGTTTTTTAAAAATTCAATCATACAGCGACCTCCGCGTCTTTCGGCATATAAAAATCTGAAAACCTGTTCATAAATTCTATACATTTTTCAAAAACAAACTCTCTTTCATTATCCATAACGATAAGGTGGTAGCTGTTTTCAAGCTTTATGTACTCTTTAATCTCAGATGATATATGTTTGTAAACAAAATCAGCACTCTTTGAACTTGTCAAATCGTCTTGTGTTGAATGAATTAAAAGCACGGGTGAGTGTACCTTTGACATATTGCGGCGGGCATGGCGGGACATTTTTAGAAGTTCGTAGATGCAGCTCATTGGATAATTGTCGAGTGCAACCGTATTTTTCTTTTGCAGTGCCGCAATTTTTTTTCTGAGTACCTCATTTTTCAGTCCGTACGGCTCTCTTTCAGGAAATGAATAGTAGTATCTTAAAATGGTATGAAGTGCCACCGGCATCATAAAGTTGTACCAGGGAATAGTCCACCCGTCCAGATATAGTGTGGTTGAAAGTCCGAGAATGCCTTTAACCTCCGGATGTTCCATTGAAATACAAAGTGCAAGAACAGCGCCCATACAAAGTCCTCCGAGAAAGACTTCTTCGTATTTTTCACGTAGTTCAAGGTAGTGCTTTTCAGAGTCATTATACCAGTCTTCCCATTTGACTTCTTTAATGCTTACCGGACTTGTGCCGTGCCCCGGAAGACAGTAGCAGTATGCGTCAAATCCTGCATTGTAAAAAGCTCTGCCGATTTTTTTCATCTCAAACGGACTGCCTGTCATTCCATGAAATAAAAGCACAGCTCTTTTGCATTTGTCATGTTTAAGTTGAAAATTCAGCTCCTCTGTCAATTTGCAAACCTCATAAACAGTTGGTCTATAAGTTCCAACGCCATATCTATTTCTTCATCGGTTATGTATAGCTGCGGAACAATTGTTATTATATTCTTGTAATAACCGCCGTTATTAAGAATAAGCCCGCATTTTTTACCATTGTATGTCAAGTTGCCTCTGAGACCTGCTTCGATAATATCGTCGCAGAGTTTTTTAGCAGGAGTGAAACCGTCTTTTTCTGTTACCTCAATGCTCAGTGCAAATCCAAGCCCGTTGACTGTTCCTATATTTTTGTATTTTTTCTCAAGTGTTTTCAATCCTTCAAGGAATTTTTCTCCTTTTCTTGCAATTTCCCGTTCAAGAACTTCCTGCTGCTCCTCGAAAATAGACATAACTTCATATCCGGCGCGGGTTCCTATCGGATTTGCTGCATAGGTGGAATGCGTTCTTCCTGCAGGAAAGACTTTCGGGTTTATAAGTTCTTCTTTTGCCCACATGCCAGCCAGCGGGTTCATTCCGTTTGTGATTGATTTTGCAAAAGTCATAGCGTCAGGTTTTACGCCAAAATGCTCCATTGCCCAGAGTTTTCCTGTTCTGAAACACCCCATCTGAACTTCATCAACCATAAACAGAATGTTAAATTCGTCGAGAACTTTTTTGAGTTCTTTGAAATAATTTTTGGGCGGAATTATATACCCGCCTGTACCGAGTATTGGTTCCGCAATAAAACCTCCAAACTCACAATCTCGTGTATTCGCGTCGTAAACGCCGTGATATTCGCTTTCAAAAAGTTTTGCAAATTGCTTAACACAGTATAAATCACAGTTTTCGCATTTTTTTTCGTAAGGACATCTGAAACAGTATGGAAACGGAACAAAATGCGCTGTATCAGAAATATGACCGAAATGTTCCCTGTATCTGTAGCTGGATGTTACCGCCGTTGTTCCTATTGTTCTGCCGTGGTATCCGCCCATAAAGGCGAACATTCTCGGCTTTTTTGTGTAATTTCTTATTAATTTCAGCATGTCTTCATTTACCTGTGCTCCACCGACATTAAACTGAACACGACCCTTTAACCCATATCTTTTCAGGTTTGCCTTTGCTATTTTTTCTGCGAGAAGTGCTTTGTAATCATAAACAAATCGCGATGAAATCTGAGGCATTGTCTGATACTGGTCGATTACAGCATTGAGTATCCTTTTGTTTTTGTATCCGAGATTGCAGCTGGAATACCACATCTGCAAGTCCAGATACGGAGTGTCTTTACTGTCGTACATGTATGACCCTTCGCAATTTCTGAATATAGTCTGTTCATCGTGATAATGAACTGTATCTCCCCACGAACAGTACTCTGCGTCCAGAGCTTTTATTTCACTATCAGATAACAATAATTTTGTATCAGACATTTTCTTCTCCTTTTATTTTTATCAGATATTCTTGTAAAAAGCGGGTAATATCGCTGAAATCAGAAAATCCGATTGCTCGTTTTTTGTTCTTTTCACAGTACTCTAACAGTGTACCCTTTGCAAACACAAAATCTGCAGTTTCCGACTTTACCGCACAAAAGTCGGAAAAGCCGTCTCCTATATAGAATAAGGTTTTTTGCGGGGTTGAATATTTTTTTATAATTCCGCATTTACAAACTCCGGATGACGCGGAGCATTTATTATTTCCGTAAGGAAAATCCGTTTTGAATTTTCCGCCCGACAAAATCAAGTTATTGGAAAAAATTTTTATTCCGTTTATTCCGTTTTGTTCGAGAATATTTTTTATAAAAAAATCAAAACCATCGCTAAGTATACAAAAATCAATACCGTTTTCTTTTACGAACTCCAGAAACTCCGGAAAATATTCATCAATTTCAATTCCCGATAAAAAATCCTTCAGTTTTTCTTCTGTCATATCCGGTATGCAGTTCATTTGTTTTGAGAGGCATTCTTTTGAGCCTATTTCTCCGTTTTTCCACTGTTCTTCAATTCTTAGCCAGTCGTTCTTTGCGTGTAGGTGCAAAAATGTGTTCAGAGTATCTTTTTTGGTAATTGTACCGTCAAAATCACAAAATATCCGAATACTGCTCATTATTACCTCGTTATTGTACCAGTCTAAGGGTTTATCAGCTGGCAGTTGATTATATGAAAAATTATACTGCAAATATAAATCAGCAATATAACCCCTTTTGTGCTAACTCCGTCGTCTGATATTAATACCGGTAATCACTGGTAAAATCTAATTGACAAAAACAATAGAAAGGAAATTATGTATGCCTAAATTCGGAACATCATACAGCGTTTTGAAGGCGGAAAGGACAATGACACACGATGAGCTGGTTCGTTCAATCCGCTTTAATATTGCTGCGGAATACGAGGCAATACAGTTCTATCATGAAGTTATAGAGTGCACGGATAACGAACTTGTAAAAACCGTGTTGAAAGACATTGCCGATGAAGAACGTGTGCATGCCGGAGAACTGATGAAACTTCTTGTTACATTGGAACCGGAGGAAGCTAAACATTATGCACAAGGCGAAAAGGAAGTTGAAGAAATGATGAAGGATATTTAAAACCAAAAAGGAGAAAAAATGAGTATAGTAGACAAAACAAAAGAAAATTTAGAACATTGCAAGTGCCTTAGCTGCCCGTCATACACAACGACTTGTAAAATTAAAGAAATGCCGCACAATGTTATTGATATGATGAAAGGGATAGAAAATATAGATGATCTTGAAGGTATGTTTTGCGCTTACAGCACAAGCAGGTGTATAGATGAAGACAAGGGGTGTTTGTGTTCAGAATGCGAAGTCCACGAGAAATACGACCTGGAGAACCAAAGCTATTGTCTGTATGAGGGCGGAACTTATTAGTATATATAAATATATGAGCATTTTGTTTTTTTGCAAAATGCTCATATCCTCTTAATTAAGGATTGATTTTTATATTGATAATCTTTAATATTTATAAAGTACGAGTTCAGTACAACATATATTTTAGTATGAAGCTTAAAGATTATTTTAAAAATTTATCACATTAATTAAGTGCAAACTATTTAGCTGTATTTGGTTTTATTAGCTCTTTATTTACAATACTGTCAATTATACCGGAGGTTTTTAACTTTCAAGGTTTCATATTGTATTTAATTCCTATCCTTTTGGTATATCAATACACACTGGTTTATCTTGTTTGTTTTCTTTCTTTAGTCCCAATTATTATATTGTTCATGTTTTTGCTAAAGCCGAAATATCAGGTTAAAACACAAATAATAATGTTGTTATGCTTATGCTTTTTAGCTATCATTCCGAGTTTTTCTTCGTATAAATTTTCTGTTGCCTATCCGGCAGCCGTTCTTACTGTATTGAATATTCCTTTTGTTATAATTGTACTTTTAACTTATTTAATTTTATTAATTATTGATTTATCTGATAAGTTAAAAGTAAAAAACCAGGAATTGGTTGAAAATAAATTCTATAAAAAATTTATATGTTTTTTTTACTGGTATTTTTTGATTACAATTCCGGCTGCGATTGTACTAATAGCAGCAATAATAGCATATGTTGCTGTTTATAGGTAATACATTCCGACTCAAAAGCCACGTAAGGTGCGTCGTTTGACTCACCGGGAACCAACATGACGTCATCCTTAGCTTGTCTCAGGATCTGTACCAACATGATGTGTAGCGCAAAATGCGGAATTAAGTTAAAATCTGAAAAATACGATTATGACATTTAATCACTCCCCATCCCAGCCTTCCCCAAGCCGGGGAAGGAGTTCTACAAGCTTATTTTGTTCCCTCCCCAACTTGGGGAGGGATAGGGTGGGGGGCGGCATGACGGACTTTTCTCTTAAAATTAGCTGTCATGCTGAACTTGTTTCAGCATCTGTACCAACGTGATGTGTAGTGCAAAATGTGGAATTAAGTTAAAATTTAAAAAATACGATTATTGACATTTAATCACTCCCCATCCCAACCTTCCCCAAGTCGGGGAAGGAGTTGCGCCAAGCTTATTTAGCTCCCTCCCCAGCTCGGGGAGGGGTAGGGTGGGGAACGGCATGACGGGGAAAGGAAGCGCTACCCTATCAGTGACAAGACTATTGACGCGTGGAGGTTTTGGGACTGCGCGAGGAGGGCGGAGGAGGTCTGCTGGAGAATCTGATTCTTCACAAAATCCGCCGACTCATTAGCAATATCCGCGTCCATGATTGTTGATTTTGCCGAGGTAAAGTTCTGGATTGTGGTTGTTTGTGACTCGAGAATCGACGACAAGCGGTTAATAACCGCGCCGAACTCTGAGCGTTTTGTATTTATGCGGGATAAAACCTCATCGATGTCCTCAATAGCTGCTGCGCAGGAGTCGGCAGACGAAAAGTCAACATCGAACGCGCCAAGGTCGAACGAGGTGTCAACATAAATTGCCGATGTCGAACTCGAATCAGAGCCGATTTGCAAACGTACTGCTCCAGGAATAGGCACATCACCTGCCCCGCCTGTGCCTCCGCCGGGTGTGTTTGGATTGTCCGGATTACTCGGGTCGCTCGGGTCTGTGCCGCCGGTTCCGCCTCCTGGTTGATCTGGGTCAGGGGGATTGGGGGTTGTTGTGGAAAAGATTTTTAGTGTCGGGGCGGAACCCGGAGAAAATTCCCAGATGTTTGTGTCCCAGCCGGCATTTATAAAATTCTGAGAGTTTTGCATATCAGCACTTGTGAGTCCGTTCAGACCGCTGATATTTCCTGATGTGCCTACACCAACTGACATTCCGCTTTTTTCAGTATCCCAGAAACAGTTGTTTGCAGAATCGCCATATCCCAAAAATCCCCCTGCGTATCCTCCTGTTTGTGAAATCTGAACTTTGCCTGCGGAGTAACAGTTTGTGATTTGGCTCATTTGATCCGCTCCAATGAATCCGCCTGCAGCTGTTGTTCCCGTTATATCTGCAGAAGAGTGGCTGTTATTTATGGTAGATTGCGTTGTTATACCGAACAGTCCGCCTGCATTATCTCCTGAAACAGTTCCTGTTGTGTAGCAGTTTGTGATAATAGTGTTCATTGCTCCGCCTGCCAGTATACCTGCATATCCGCTGCCTGTCGAGGCTGCGCTGATATGTGCGTTTTCAATGCCAAGATTTTCTATCATTGCATCCATCGTTCCATAGAACAATCCAGATACCCCCAGACCTGTGCTGTCATTCACGGTAAGATTTTTTATTTTGAAACCGTTGCCGTTCAGCACTCCTGAAAATAATTCGCCTGTCTTAAGGTTTCCGAGCGGGGTCCAGTTTGATACTGAGGAAAGGTCAATATCATTCATAAGAATATAGTAGCCAGAGAGGTCGTCATTTATTTTTTTAAGGTCGTCGGCTGTTTTTATTACCGTGTATCCTGCGGCTATTGCTTCTGCTTCGGTGAGTTTTTGAGTGTTCGGGATAAAAGTTGTTGTGGGAATGGTCGCAGTCTTTGTGATGTCTACAAAATCGCTCGTTCCCTCTTTTATATCAAATTTTCGATTATATTCAAATACTATGTATCCCTCGTTATTAAGGTAAACTCTTGGATTTATACTAGTTAGTGCACTGTTAAGTTCTGAAATGACATCAGCTACAGTACCGCCGCTTGTGCTGTATTCTTGCCCGTCTATTATTATTGTTCCGGCCGAAACCCGGGTGTTTGCGGTTACTTTTTGTGTACCCGTTATACTGTAGGTTGTTTTTAATCCGTATAAATCTATGTAATCATATATTGTTTGTATAGCTCCAGTCTGAAATATTGTTTGTGCTATATATATGGTTTTGTTGCTTCCATCTGCATTTTTTAGCGTTATTCTGTTTTGTGAATCCAGTGAAGCTATTATTCCGGTTTCTGATGTTTCTGCGTTGATTTGTTCTACTATATCTGAAGCTCTGCCGCTGATATTTTCTATACGGTAATAACTATCGGTACCAGTAGGAAGATCCAGTTGTGAACGATTGAGAACCCAAAAATCTTTGATAGATGGTGAAGCACCGGAAAAATCCCAGATGTTAGTGTCCCAGCCGGCATCTATGAATGCATTTCCGTCAGCTATTTCAGCGGTTGTCAGCTCTGTAAATGAACCACTTACATTTAATATTGCTGATGAATTATTTTCTCCTATCATGTCTGTTGTCGTTGATTTATCTTTGTTGTAAAAACAGTTTTTTATATTTAATGTCAAATCATCATCATTTCTGCCGATCACTATCCCTGAAATCGCATCTCCCGGTATATTTCTTTCCCCTGATATGAGTACATTGGTTATGCTTAATGATGACGTTTTTGACCAGTATTCTGTTGTACCAATGAGACCGCCTATATACTTTGTGCCGGATGCATTGTTGGCAGTAATGTTTCCTGTATATGCACAATTGGTAATATTTGTCTCTCTTGCTGAAAGAACATTCCCCAACAGACCGCCTGCTGTTGCTCCAGTGATATTTATTGAAGATTCTACATACTGAAAATCAAACGCATCTGCATTTCCTATGACAGAACCAATTGCATAATTTCCAGAGGTTGATATATTCCCCGAAAAGGAACAATTTATTACAGATGCAGTGTGGGTACCACCATATTTAGAATCGCTGGCTGCAAGTGCACCGACATAACCGCTTGTTGAGGTGATATTTACGTTTTCCATATTTAAATTTATAATTTGACAACTTCCCACATGAGCAAACAAACCGTTTTTTGTACTTGTGAGGTTTTTGATGGAATATCCGTTGCCGTTGAATACACTTCGAAACTCTCCATTTATCGGGTCCCAGTCCGCAATAGAGGAAAGGTCGATGTCGTTCATCAGTATATACTTGTTGTCGTCTATATCTCCGTTAGAGTCTATATCATTGCGAATATTGTTAAGGTCTTCTGCTGTTTTTATTATGGTATATCCTGCTGCAATAGCATCTTCTTCTGAAATCCTTTCGATGGGTTTGCTCGTTATTACACCATTGTTAGAAACAGATGCGGTTCCTAGATTGTCATCTACAATTACAGGCGAGTTTGATGAAGTGTTAGAAAAGGTTGAAATGTTAGATGCAGCAAGGGTTTTCGGGGTTTCGGGGGGGGGGGCTGAAAGTGCAGCTGTAGCAGCGTTTGCACCCGCTAAACTCCACGTCGCATTAGCTGACCCAAAAATATTCCTGCCGTTAAATAATGTGCCCTGTTGGATTTGTTTTAGTTGGGCAACGAGTGAGTCTGCCTCGTTTTGCATGGCATCTAAAGAGTTTTCGTCGTAAACGCCGTTTGCACCCTGGACTGCAAGGTCGCGGAGGCGGTTGAGAATGTTTGTCATGTTAGACAAGGAGCCTTCGGCGGTGTTTAGGAGGGATATGCCGTCCTGGGCATTTTTCTGGGCTTGTTTTAGACCGCGGATATTTGCATTCAGGTTTGAGGCGACAAACATGCCTGCAGCGTCGTCGGCAGCACAATTCACCTTATACCCCGTGCTCATGCGTTCTAATGCCGTGTTTAGGCTGAACGATGCGAGGTTAAGGTTTCTTTGGGTTGTCAGCACTGATGGGTTATAGTTTGTGCTTATCATTCCTGTATTCTCCTGTGATTGTTACGATACTTTTTTGTTTTTGGGTTTTTGGGTTTGTTGCCGGTGTCCGGCGGGGTTGTTGCCTGTGCGTCAATCGACGCGTCCTGCTCTACTTTGCCAACCCCCATCCCAGCCTTCCCCAAGTCGGGGAAGGAGTTGCTCCAAGCTTGTTTTATTCCCTCCCCTGCTTGGGGAGGGTTAGGGTGGGGAGCTGCCCGCGCTGTTTGTACAGATGCTGAAACAAGTTCAGCATGACATTATATTTTTTGTCGGATTTGTGAATCCAACCTACTACTGTCATGCTGAAGCGCCAGACGTTTGTGTCCGCTACAATATCTCCATGTTCAGCATCTTACCGGCGCGGCGTTCAGCGCATAATGCCAAGTGTGTAAGATCCTGAACACACACGATTATCACTGCGCTCCTGATTTATCGCTTCAGGATGACAGAAGTTTTTTGTATTTTAAAATACGTCTTTTGTTTTTCTATTCACTTTTCAATTTGCGATTTTTGCCGAATACCGGCGGGGTTGTTGCCTTTGCTTTTTGTTACTGAGTGAAAGACATTGACGCCCTCACCCCTGCCCTGTCTTGGATTATTGGCAGCTCGGAATTTTTTCACTCGTTCCTTTTTGCTCTGCAAAAAATCCACTCGTATCAAATTCCTTCGCAGGACGTGCTCGCTCGTCTGCTTTGCAGACTCGACTCCGCACTTGCCAAAATCCGCGTCTTGGATTTACTTCACGCTCACAGAGTTTCACCTTTTGTGCTTTGCACAAGCCGGCTCAATCTGTTCGCTACCCGGACTAACTCCCTTCTGTCGTGTCGTCCGTCCGTAAATCCGTTCCCCCGGGAGAGGGAGTTGGGTTTATATTTGTTTTTCAGGATTTCTTTCCATCCCTTATATTATCATTCTATCTCTTTTTCCTCTCATGACCATTCTTATTTAGTTGGATTTTTTTCATACTTTAGTTGGAAAATTTAATTTATCTTATTCAGTAATTTTATTTTTTTGCAAACATAATAAAGCTTTTAAGACATCTTCCGCATGTCCTGTAACTTTGACGTCCTTCCAGATATACCGGACTATTCCCTCTTTATCAATCAAAAAGGTAGAGCGTACAACCTTTTTATCCTCAAGGTTTTCTGCCTGCAAAACACCGTACTGAGAATGAACTTCGCCCTCCGAGTCTGACAATAACGCTATATCTATATCGTATTTTTCCTGGAAGTCTTTGTGACTTTTAATATCGTCTCTGCTAACCCCAAGAACAACAACCGTATCCGCAAGATGTCCGAAATGGTCTGAAAAATCAACGGCTTCAACCGTACATCCGGCGGTATCATCTTTGGGATAAAAATAAAGTACAACATACCGTCCGAGGTAGTCTGAAAGTTTAAATTTTCTTTCGTCTCCATCTGAATCAATTCCGTCTAATACAAAATCTTGTGCTTTTTTATTTATTTCAATCATTATACCTTCCCCCTGCTGTTACTATATAGTCTTTATCTCTGCTTTTTATCCGACTTTCATACAATTTGTATATAGCCTGTGAGTATGATAGAATGACTGAGACGGAGTCTTAAAAAAGAGTGAAATATGCGTAAAAAATTGTCTATAGCTTTGATATGGCACATGCATCAACCGACCTACAGAACATCAGAAAACGGAATCTATCTTATGCCGTGGGTTCGTATGCACGCAATAAAAGACTATCTTGACATGTTATTGATTATGGATGAATTTCCGTCTTTAAAACTGAATTTTAATCTTGTGCCGGTGCTTCTCGATGCAATTTATGACTACGGGTACAATGATGCTCACGATATTTATTCAAAACTCACAATAGCAGAACATCTCTCTGATGAAGAAAAAGAGTTTATTTTGAATCACTTTTTCGATGCAAACTACAAAAATATGGTGCTTCATCACGATGAATACAGAAAACTCTACGAAAAACGCTATTCAAGAGAAGATATAACTATACATGATTTCTCAGAGCAGGAATATTTTGCGGTTATGTCGTGGTTCAATCTGGCATGGTTTGATCCGTACTGGCGAAAATCTGAAGAACTCGTGAAAATTGCGGAAAAGAAAAATGAAGAATTTACGCTAGATGACCGAAAGAAGATAATTGAGCTTCAAAGAAAGATTTGCAGGGAGATTATACCTCAATACAAAAAATACCAGCTTGCCGGACGGATTGAAATTTCAACAAGCCCATACTATCACCCGATTTTGCCGCTGCTTTTGGATATGAACGACGCTGAAAAATCAAACCCGAGCCTTGAACCACCTAAAATTCACTCGAATATGGCGCAAGATGCGGTTTGGCAGGTAAAAAGCGCTCTTGATAAATTTGAACAGCTTTTTGATGTAAGACCTAAAGGCGTATGGCCTTCTGAGCAGTGCATAAGCAAAAAAACGCTTGAACTTTTTCAAAATCTCGGTGTAAAGTGGACAATATCCGATGAAGGAGTTCTTGAGCAATCATTGAAGACAGAGTTTATAAGAGATTTTAGAGGCTACCTTGAAGATCCCTACGGGCTGTGCCATCCGTATTCGTTTCATACAATCGGCAAAAAAATTGATATACTATTTAGGGATTCTGTCCTTCCCAACCTGATAGGTTTTGAATACCCCAATCACGATGCAGAAAAAGCAGCTTACGACCTTTATGACAGAATAAAAACAATTCAGGTAAAACTTAAAAATTCACCGGATAATGACCATATTTTAACGATTGCGATGGACGGTGAAAACTGCTGGGAAAACTATGCGCAAGACGGTCATGTCTTTTTGGCTGCATTGTACAGGCTTATAACACAAGATGATGAGCTTGAAACGGTAAGAGTAAGCGATTATCTCGAAAAAATAGACAAGTCGGTAAAACTTTCAAAAATACATCCGGGTTCCTGGATTAACAGGGATTTTAGCCTTTGGGTCGGAGAGCCGACAAAAAACCTTGCATGGGAATATCTTGATAAAACCAGAGCTGACCTTGTGTCTTTTGAAAAAGAAAAACCGGACAAAGAGCTTCTCAAACAGGCGTGGAATGAGATATATATTTGTGAAGGCAGCGACTGGTACTGGTGGTATGGCGAACCCAATGATTCAGGGCAGGATGAGATTTTTGACCTGATTTTCAGAGAGCGTCTGCAAAATGTGTACAAAATCCTTGAAAAACCTGTACCGGAATACTTGAACCGTTCGCTTGCAGAAAATCTAAACCGCGGCTCAAGATATCCTAAAGGTGAAGTCGGCGGTTTTGTGCTCGACGGAATTACCCAGGAAAACTGGGTAAATGCCGGGTGTATAGAAATACCGTCTACCCCTACAATGCAGGAAAACAGACTTTTTAACAAAATCTTTTTCGGCAGTGATTCGGACAATCTGTATTTAAGATTTGATATTAACAGGTATAACTTTGATAAAGAAACCGGTTTTAAGGAACTTTACAATGTCTATATCTATTTCAGAAACAAACCATCGGGAGACGCACTCGCTCATATAAGAACGATAAACAGAACGGATTCAGTGCTTCCGCTGTTAAAAGAGATGTATTCCACCGAGTTAAGGTTAACTTTCTTTAAAAACTTTTATTTTAATTCCGTACTTTCTCACGCAAATCGAGACAATCTGTGGGTATATCAGCTAAAAAGTAACGTTGAGTTTGTATTTAGGGATTTTGTTGAAGTGAAAATACCGTTTGATGATATCGGAGCAATAAAAGATACATCGGTTGAGTTTTTTGTAATTCAAAGCCAATCAGGGCTTGTTGATGCATTCTATCCGCAAAACTCTCTGCTGTCAGTTGTGAGAAGGTAAAAAAGAGTAAAACAATGTAGATATACACAAAAAAAGGGGCTTGTGAATCAAGCCCTGTTGTCTGGAATTAAGAATAGTTGGAAGTATGAAAAAGATTTAACTATATTAAACCTTCCTTTTGTATTTTAGACAATTAAACAACAAGGCTATTTTTCATATAGTCAACTGACCCCGATAACTTATTGAACTTGTGCACAAAATAAGCTCAACCTTTGCTTTTGTAATACCGGCACAAACAACAAGTACATGGGGTCACTTCAGCAAAATACTGGATTCGCTGCCATCCGCACTCCGTGTAGTATTTCTGCAAGCGAAGTCACTCTCAAACAATATAAGCACAATTGTACTAAACAGATTGGCTATATTTCACTCGGACTTTTATTGTGTCCAAACGACTGTCTCTTGCCCCTTTAGTTGTATGAAAAATTTGCATTTATGCCGAGAATATTTTAAGATATTAATACCATGAATAAAATTAAGAACAAGAGAGATTTAGGAAGAAATATAAACAGGTACAGACGGAGCGGAAACCTGCAAAAGGCTATTGAATACTGCCAGTTTGAGCTTGCAAACGATCCGACAAACCCTGAGCTTCATGTAAAGCTAGGAGACCTCTATCTCGAATGGCATCTTGACATTCATCAGGCGCGTCAGTATATAGATGAGGCTATTACTGAATACCAGCGTGCTCTTGAGTCGTATATAAATGCGGC
This sequence comes from Candidatus Gastranaerophilales bacterium, assembly GCA_944326475.1. Lineage (GTDB taxonomy): Bacteria > Cyanobacteriota > Vampirovibrionia > Gastranaerophilales > Gastranaerophilaceae > CALUPY01. The sequence goes on along the minus strand of CALVEC010000016.1, from coordinate 2,204 downwards.
GGAAATATATTACAAAATCGGCATGGCTTTTTATTATAAAAATGAAATTGACCGTGCGATAAATTATTTTAATCTTGCTCTGGAAAAGAACGAAAACATGGCTGACGGATACTATATGCTTGCCGTTTGCCATACTAAAAAAGCTCATTTTCAGGATGCGCTTGAATATGCACAAAAAGCTATTGCGAAAAACAGATTCAAATCATCCCGCGCACATTTCCTTATCTACAATCTTATACGCATTATGTCCGTTAAAAATTTCAAACGTACTATGCGTAAGTACTATGAGTTTTGGATGTCCGTGTTAACTCTGCCGTTTGACCGCGATGCAATAAAAAATGTGATGAAAATGCTTTCATATTTTGCGTTTTTCCCGGTTTTGGTAAAAGGCTGGTATATGGTTGCAACAAAAGGGATTACCGAGGCAATTGATATTTATAAATCTGCACTGGAAAAAGCACCCGGATTTATTCTTTTGTATTGTTTGTTAGGTGATATCTACCGTGTTATCGGAAGATTTGAGGATGCAATACTTGAATACAAAATGGCAATAATGTTTGACAGCTTAAACATCACTGCATATCGTTCACTTTGCGGTGTTTATGAAGAACTCGGAGACTTTGACAGTGCCATTGAAACATACAGAATACTGATTGAAATTCAGCCCCATGCTGCAGAATTGTACAGCAATCTCGGAAATATTCTTTATCTTAAAGGCGAGATAAAAGAAGCAATAAGCTGTTACCAGAATGCAATTACTTTGAATCCTGCACCTGCTTGGACGAGCGTTATTGCACAAACTCTCGGGTATGTTCTGCAAGAAGGTGAAAAAAATGTCGATGCGGCGATAAGCGCCTATCAATCCGCATATCTTTTGACTCCGACAGACATTGATATATTCGTAAATTTAGGCAGTGCTTTTTATGATAAACAAGAATATAACAATGCTCTCACTGTATATCGAAGGGCTTTGGAAATAGATCCGACAAATGCGAAAATTCATTGCAACCTTGGATTTCTTCACTGGGGTAAAGGCGATATAGCGGAAGCAATGAAAGAGTATGAACTTGCAATAAAATTCGACTCAACTTACGATATTGCATACAACAATCTCGGTGTTATTTACCTTGACGACTTAGGGCGTGTGCAGCCGGCTATCGACTTGTTTAAAAAAGCAATTGAATATAATCCAAACTATGCGCTTGCTCATTATAACCTTGCCCGCTCAATAGCTATTACCGGCGACAAAATAGAAGCAGCAAAACTCTATCAGATAGCTATGGACTTGAACAATGTCACAAATGAGCTGGATCCGCAGGAAATCAATGAAAAAATTCAGAATTTATTTGAATAGTCAGAAGGTTTTTAGATGAAATACACAAACGAGCTAAGAGTATATTATGCAGACACTGATTCTTACGGAGTGGTCTGGCATGGTGCATATCTTCGCTGGCTGGAAGCGGCTAGAGTTGAGTTTACCGATAAAATACTCGGTATTGATTTAAAAAAACTTATGGAAGAAGGCATTCTTCTGCCACTCGTTGAACTTAATATAAAATACAAGCAAGCTGCAAAACTTGACGATAGGCTGATTTTGGAAACCGAAATAGCAGAAATGCGACCGAGCGCAATAATTTTCAAACAAACTTTAAAAAATAAAGATACAGGAACTGTAAATATTGTAGGAACTGTTACCTGCGTTGCTGTGGATACAAAAAAGAACAAGATGTTTCGCAGGCTGCCTGAAATTTTTACAAAAGCGTATTGCGATATAACGGCAGCAGTTTAGTATCCTGCTAATCTGATTCAATGTATTTTCAGCATAACATCTGATGCTGAAAATATTTGCATACATAGTTTTTGTTATTTGAACAACTCTTTTACAAATTGTAATAAATCAATTTTAATCAGGCAATTTTTGCGGGCAAAAATTTTTTATAAAAATGTAAGGGAAATTAAAATTTACAGGAAGCTGAAACTAATTAATAACAAAAAGTTTTTATCCATATACTCTCTCTCTTAATATCCTCGTGTTTATTTTATGTTTGCAGTCTCTGCAAACATTTTTTTTGCTTGGAACAGGGTGTTTTAGACTTATAACACAAAGAACAAAAATGGTCTTTTTAATTTTGGCTCTGTCACAACAAATGGTTGATTTTTGACGAGAAATAGCGTATAATAATAGTAAGAAACAGTACCACCGA
>CALVEC010000015.1 GCA_944326475.1 Candidatus Gastranaerophilales bacterium | reverse complement strand
GACCGTGGAGAGCAGAACCGCACGGAGTGCTCCGCCACAAAAAGATGAAAAAAGAATAACCAATTTGCCCTGGTGGCGGAACCGGTAGACGCGTTGGACTTAAAATCCAATTAGGGTCAAACCTAGTGCCAGTTCAAGTCTGGCCCAGGGCACCAATTTGAAGGAACTCGTAAGAGTTCCTTTTTGTTTGTGTGTAATTTTACAATTTGAATAAAATACTAACAATATGAATTTAATACTGCTACCGCTTCAAGTTTCCGTTAAGTTCTTTCATAATTGTTGCAATTTATGTATATTAAAAAGCTACCTTCACCTCATCAAGATTTACAGTTTGTTTTGCGTGCCAGAGGTCATAGGCTAATTGCTCACGCAGCCATATCTCCGGTGATGTTTTAAAACATTTTGCCAGTTTCAGAGCTACTTCTGTTGAAACAGGAACTTTACAATTAACAATATTAGACAGGTGTTTTCTGCTTATACCGAGCATAAGAGCAAGTTTTGCAACCGTAAGATTGTAATCTTTCATATATAATTCTTTTAGAGTTTCTCCCGGATGGGGTGGATTAAACATTTCCATTTTTACACCTCGTTAATGATAATCTTGATAATCAACTATATAAACATTTTCATCTTCAAACTTAAAGGTTATACGCCAGTTACCATTTACTTTTAATGCCCAATGCCTTTTAAATCACCTTTTAATTTGTGTAAATTAAGGTTCGGCAAATCAATATCTTTGATATCTGTCATTAAGTTTAATCTATTCGAGATTACTCTTAATCTTTGAGCGTGTTTTTCTTGAATACCGCTTTTGGAGCCGGTCAGATAGAACTTTTCTAAACCTTTATGTTTGAATGATTTAATCATATTATTATTGTAACCTGTTTGGTTACGGTTATCAAGATTTCAACGAAAATTCTTGCCTGATTTTTAAAAGGCATAATTAAATTTGTGTGTAATATGTAAGCTGGTCATGGCATATTTGCGGAAATAAGCTGTTCTTTTTGTTTTCTTGTGAGTGCTTTTATCCGGCATTCCTCTTTCATTGCTTCTGATTTAGTGGAAAATTCCTTTGTGTAAACGAATTTAACCGGCTTGTTTGCTCTCGTGTATTTTGCTGCAAGTCCTGATTTGTGTTTTTCAAACCGTTTTTCTAAATCGTCAGTGTAGCCGCAGTAGAATGTGTTTCTCTCTGTTAAAATTATGTATGTAAAATAATGTTTTTCCTGTTCAGTCATTTATTGAATCCAAAATACTGATAATTTTGTCATAACTGTCCTCTGTCACAAGCGAATGCCTTAAAGCCGGCGCTCCTTTGACGCCTCTTATGTAATAGGGATAGAACTTTCTGGTAAAGCGGATTCCAGCAAGTTCTCCGCGAAGTTTAATTTCTTCATCCAGATGTTCTTTTACAAGCGCTATGCGGGTTTTTAAATCCACGGAATCTGTTATCTCTCCTGTTTTAAAGTAGTGTTCGATTCTGTGTATCAAATCAGGATGTCCCAAAACGCCTCGGGCAACAGCCACTCCGTCTACATTAGCTGTTTCAATGCATTCTTTTGCGCTCTCGGGTGATGTTACATCCCCGTTTGCAAAAACCGGTACAGTTATTTCTTTCTTTATTTCTGCAAGTGCACTCCAGTCTGCTTTTCCGCCGTACATCTGTGAACGCGTACGGCAATGAATCGTCATTGCGTCTGCGCCGGCGTCTTGCATGAGCTTTGCAAATTCGAGATAATTTTTTGAATCTGCCGTGTAGCCGAGTCTGAATTTAACCGTTACAGGCAATTCTACTGCGTCTTTAACCGCTTTTACAATGTCGGCAGCAAGTTCGGGAGTTTTCATCAATGCTGAACCGTCACCGCCTTTTACTACTTTGTTTACAGGGCAGCCCATATTTATGTCTATAACAGAAGCCCTGTCAGCAAGCATTTTTGCAGCTTTTGCCATCATGAAAGGCTTGTGCCCCGATATTTGAAAAGCCAGCGGGTATTCATTGTCCCGGTATTCAAGAATCTCGCCGCCTTTTTTTTGCATAAGAGCTTCCGAGCTAATCATTTCTGTTGTTAAAAGACAATTTTTTGAATACTTCCGAATAAGCTGCCGCAGAACAACATCAGTAATTCCCGCCATTGGAGCCAGTGAAACTCTGCTTTTAAGCTCCACGCTTCCGATTTTTAGATTAGGGGGTGTCATACTGGTGCAAATCCTTTACACGCTGCTCGGAGTATTTTGTGTATTCGTTCTGCTCTTTAGTTGAAGCAAGAAATTTTTTGTAATTCAGCAGCGCATTTTTATACTGTTTCAAATAGTCGTAATCAATAGCCATTGCGTAGTATACAATGGTCATTTCCTGATTGTTTTTTAGTGCGTTTCCGTAATCGGCTATAGCTTCATTGTATTTTTTCTGTTCGTCATAAACTAAAGCTCTGTAGTAATAAGCATTTGCGTCTGTCGAATCCTGCGCAAGAGCTTTGTTTATAAGTTCCAGTGCCTGCGGTAATTGTTTTTTCTCATAAAAGCCCATTGCTTTATCAAGCAGCGCAATGTTTTCCTGCTCTATGGTGTAATTAAGCAAATCTTTTGCATTTTTGTTGTTTTTGTCAAGCGCAAGAGCTTTGTTTGCATATGTTTTTGCGTTTGCATAATCATCGAGATTTGAGTAAGCAAGTCCTATATAGTAGGCTGTGTCTGCGTTTGTTGAATCAAGAGCAAATGCTTTTTTGAAATATTCAATAGCTGTCTGATAATTATTCAAAGCCTGATAGCACGCTCCAAGCCCAAGGTTTGATTCAACGGTAGCCGGCTGGATTTTGTTATAGATAGCAATTGCCTCGTTGTATTTTTGCTGTTGATACAGCTTTGCTGCGTCGCTGTACATAATAGAGCCTGTTTCAGCCTCTACGGAAGCCAGATGTTTCTTTATGTCGCCGTTTTCAGGGAAAAGGCTTTTTGCATCCACAAGAATCTGTTTTGCTGCGCTGTAATCGCTCTTTTGTCTGTAAACCTGAGCAAGGTTGATGTAAGCGTTTGGATAATTAGGGTTCAGTTTTATCGACTGTTTGTAATATGTAATCGCATCATCAAGTTTTCCTGCTTTGTGCAATTCATAGGCGTAATTGTATGTTGCAAGCGGGTCTGCCGGTGTTTTTTGAAGCTCTGAGTGCATATAATTCAGAAGTTCGTCAGTAGTCATTGTCTGCTTGTACATATCAAACAACTCGTTTTTTATGTTTTCATCGTTTGTATCAAGATTCAGAGCAAGTTTGTAATTTTGTATTGCTGCATCCTTCAGCCCTTGCGCTTTCAGGCATTGGGCTTTGTAATAGTACGCCATTTTATTGTTTGGATATAGTCTCAATATGGAATCGTATGCCTGTATTGCAGCCTCAAAATTATTCTGCTGCTGGTACAAGGTTCCGAGATTCATTCTTGTTGTGACGTTGGTCGGATTGATTTTTTCAGCGGTCTGGTACTCAGTCAGTGCGTTTGCAAAATCACCTTTCTTCTGTAAGACAGCTCCGAGGTTTGCGTGAGCCTCAGCATTTTCGGGTTCATCCGCAACCTTCTGCCGCCAGATTGTTTCAAGCGACAAAAGAATATCCTGATTTTCATCCGACTTTGTTAATGCGCAGTTATACTCATTTATAGCTTTATCTGTTTGCCCGAGACGTTCGTATACACGGGCAAGTTTCAGGTGTGTTTCCACGTTTGAAGCATCGCATTTTATAGCCTGTTCATAGAAGTTTGCTGCCTGTTCGTTCAAATTTAATATGTAATAAATATCTCCTAACGCTATGGAGGCATCTTTCTTGTACGCAGGGTCTAGCTGTGCGGCATGGTATTCAATTGCGGCTGCCGCAAATTCGCCTTGCGAACGCAAGGTCTTTCCCCGTTCAAAACTGGCTTTCGGCGAGTTGTCTGAATCGACGGAACTCATAACAATATTAAGATTATTTTCAGTTGCCTGAATATTTGACATCATTGCCGTGTCAATCGGGGAGGTCGAATAGTATTTCATGTAAAACAACCCGGAACGCAGATCATTTGCTGATTTATTGTACTGTTTTGCCTGATTGTTAAAATATGCAGCCCTGGCAAGGTATGCATTTATGAGTTGTATTCTTGCGGAGGTGTCGTTAGGGTTTTCTCGCAAAGCTTTTTTTAGTTCGGTAATTGCATTTGTATACTGATGTGATTTCAAGTATTGCACACCTGATGTGTAGTATGGAGATACGGGCTGTTGATATTCGTCGTACGCATTTGCCCGCATGCCTGCAACCATCATCGCAACAGCTAACATTACTACCAGCTTTTTCATTCTTGCTCTCCTCCGATTTCTTTCCGGCATGCTTCATGCCTGTTTCTTATTTTATAATTTTAAAACAATTTTATTATTATATCCAAAATTTTACAATAAACACATAGACATTTTTATGTTTTAATATTGTTATAACAAAAAACAGAGGTGAGAATGAGCAAAATTAATATCGGTTTAATAGGGTTAGGTACTGTAGGCGGCGGAGTTGTCAAGGTTTTAAGAGATTTTGAAAACATTCACATAAAAAAAATTGCCGTAAAGAATATTGCCAAAAAGAGAAACATAGAGGGGCTTGATGAATCAATTCTCACTGACAACCCCTTTGAGATAGTTAATGACAAAGATATTCAGATTGTTGTCGAGGTTATAGGCGGCACGGAACCTGCTTATGACTTGTTAAAAACCGCAATAAATAACGGAAAACATATTGTTACAGCTAATAAAGAACTTCTTGCGAAACGGGGTGAAGAACTCTTTTGTCTTGCAAATGAAAAAAATGTAGTTATACTTTATGAGGCGGCTATAGCCGGCGGTATACCGATAATTATGCCGATAAAAACGACTCTTGCAGGTAATAAAATTAAAAAAGTTGCAGGTATTTTGAACGGAACGACGAACTACATTTTAACAAAAATGGAAGAAGAAAATGTTTCTTATGAGACGGTGTTGAAGGAAGCTCAGGCTCTTGGTTATGCAGAAACAGATCCGACAGGCGACGTTGAAGGTTTTGATTCTGCTTATAAAATTGCTACACTGGCGACGATTGCACTGAAACAGAGAGTTGATATTAACAAGATTTACAGAGAAGGTATAACAAATATCAGCGCAAACGATATAAAATACGCGAAAGAACTCGGTTACAGAATAAAACTTATTGCTCTGGCATCGCTTGACGATAAAGGAAAAACAGATGTACGGGTTCACCCGATGCTTGTGCCGCTGACAAACACACTTTCAACAATAAATGATGTCACAAATGCTGTGCTTCTTGACGGTTATCCGGTCGGAAAGGTTATGTTTGCAGGTCCCGGTGCAGGTGAGCTGCCTACTGCAAGTTCTGTTCTCGGAGATATTCTTGCGATTGTACAAAATATAGACTGCCCGACGCCTTTGCCTATGATGCGCTGCAACCACACAGTTAATGCAGACCAGCTTCATATTGACGAAACTGAAAACAAGTATTACATTTCTATTACTGCGGCAAATATCCCGGGTGTAATAGGCTGTATAGGCGAGATTTGCGGCAGGTCTCATATAAACCTCTCCAGTGTCTTGCAAAAAGGCATTGATACTAAAAATACTGCGGAAATAGTTGTTATCACTGAAAAAAGCCGTGAAGCCAATATCCAAAATGCAATAAAAGAGCTTAAGCAAAACCAGAATATAGTAAAAATTAATAATCTTATAAGAGTTATGGAGTAAAAAATGGAAAAGAATCATTATCAAGGACTGATTAACAAATACAGACAATACCTCCCCGTTACGGATACAACACCTGTTGTGACGCTTAACGAGGGGAATACCCCGCTTATCAAAGCGGATAACCTTGCAAAAAAAATCGGGCTTGATTGTGAAATATATTTGAAATACGAAGGCTCAAACCCGACCGGCAGCTTTAAAGACCGCGGTATGACAATGGCTGTCACAAAAGCAAAAGAAGCCGGTGCAAAAGCCATAATTTGTGCTTCTACCGGGAATACAAGCGCGTCAGCGGCTGCATACGGTGCAAAAGCCGGCATGAAAACTTTTGTGCTTATTCCGGACGGATATATTGCACTCGGAAAGCTTTCGCAAGCTATGATGTATGGTGCTGAAATTATTGCTATTAAAGGTAATTTTGACGAAGCACTTGAGAGAGTGATTGAAATTTCTCAGAAATATCCGGTCACTCTTGTAAATTCAGTAAACCCGTTTAGAATAGAAGGGCAAAAAACAGGTGCATTTGAGATATGCGAGGCTTTAGGTGACGCTCCTGATTATCATTTTATTCCGGTCGGAAATGCAGGTAATATCACAGCATACTTCAAAGGATATGAAGAATTTTTGGCTCTGGGCAAAACAACCCATCTGCCGAAAATGATGGGATTTGAGGCGGAAGGCGCTGCTGCAATTGTAAAAGGCGAGAGAATATTGAAACCTGAAACAATTGCAACCGCAATAAGAATAGGCAATCCTGCAAGCTGGAAACAAGCTGAAAACGCAAGAGACAAATCAGGCGGAATAATAAATTTTGTAAACGACGACCAGATTGTTGAAGCATACAAACTCCTTGCCTCAACAGAGGGTATTCTTGCTGAGCCTGCCAGTGCAGCATCTGTTGCAGGTCTTATAAAAGCAAATAAACTCGGGCTTGTCGAACCCGGCAAAAAAATCGTTTGCATATTAACAGGAAACGGGCTTAAAGACCCTGATTCAGCAATAAAATACTCGGGTTGTGAAGTTAAAAAGACATCGAGTGAATTGAGTGATATTTTAAAAGCAATGCAAATATAAAGGTGGAAAAATGGCTATAAAAAAGATTGTACCTTACGGCGATGAAACGCTCAGAAGAAAATCAAAGGAAGTTTCTAAAATATCTAAAAAAATCCAGACACTTGTTCATGACCTTTTAGAAACAATGTATGCAAAAAACGGTGTCGGGCTTGCAGCACCGCAAATCGGCGAGAACCTCAGGGTTTTTGTTATTGATGTGTCAACAAATAATGAACCGCTTAACCCGATAGTGTTTATTAATCCTAAAATTATTAAAAAATCGGGTGCTATAAACAGCTATGAAGGCTGTTTGAGCTTTCCTGAAGCATACACAAACGTAAGGCGTTACAAAAATGTAATGGTCAAGGCTCTTGATATACATGGAAAACCCTTTGTAAAAGAAGCAACTGACGGCTGTTTGCTTGCCCGTGCAATTCAGCATGAGTTTGACCATCTTGACGGAATACTTTTTATTGACCACTGCAGAAATGTTGAGGAGGCTAATAAAATTCTTGCGGAAAAAGGACTAAATCCGGTTGACGAATCTCATCTTTTAAACGAAGCCGAGCTGGAAGAAGAAATTCAACAAAATCCCGCAGAACTTCCGGAGGAGGAGGAATAGAGTGATAAAAGTCGTTTTTATGGGTACGCCCAAAATTGCGGTAAACAGTTTAAAAAAGCTGCTTAATTTTAATGACTTGCAAATACAGGCTGTTGTTACGCAGCCCGACAGACCTGCGGGCAGAGGAAATTTACTGACTCCTCCGCCAATAAAGGAGTGTGCTTTAAAAAATGCCGTTCCGGTTTTGCAGACAGAATCCATCAAAAACGACAGGGAGCTTATTCAAAAACTGAAAGACTTTGAGCCGGACTTTTTTATAACATTTGCGTTCGGACAAATTCTGACACAGGAAGTACTTGATATTCCCAAGTTTGCAACGATAAACCTGCATGCGTCGCTATTGCCGGAATATCGCGGTGCAAACCCGATTCAGCGTGCTATATATGAGGGCAAGAAAGAAACCGGCATAACTACAATGCTTACTGTGCTTGCGCTTGATGCCGGAGATATTTGCGCGCAGGAAAAAATTCAAATCCCGGAAGACATGACAGACATTGAACTTTCGGAAATTATAAGCGACAAAGCTCCGTTTTTGTTGTATAAAACGATTAAAGGACTTTATACAAAGACGCTTATTCCCCAAAAACAAGATGAATCCCGTGTCAGTATTGCAAAAAAATTTCAAAAGCAAGACGGAGAAATTGATTGGACAAGAAACGCAGAAGATATTCACAATCAGGTGCGGGCAATGAGAAGCTGGCCAACAGCTTACACAAAACGCAGCGGTAAAATTATAAAGATTCTTGAGACAAAAATAGTTGACCGTACGGAATCTTCTGAAAAAATCTGTTCGGTAAAACAGATTACAAAAGACGGGATGGTGCTTAATCTGAAAGGCGGAAGCCTGCTTGTTACAAAAATAAAACCGGAAGGCAAGCAGGAAATGAACCCGTATGATTGGGCAAACGGTGCAAAAATAAAAGCAGGCGATATATTCGCAGATGGAGTGAACGAATGTATACAAGAGGTATAAGGGGTGCTATTACGGTTGATTCAGACTCGCCCGAATGTATAAAAGATGCAACGGTTGAGCTTCTGGGGGAGCTTATTGAAAAAAATAATATTGATTTAAATGACATATCACATACGATTTTTACACTCACAAATGACCTAAAAAGTGCGTTTCCTGCTAAGTTTGCCAGGGAATGTCTTAATTTCTCACAGGTTCCCATGATGTGTTTTAACGAGCTGCCGGTTAACGGAAGCCTGGAAAAATGTTTGAGAGTACTTGTTGTTGTAAACACGCAAAAAACACAGACTGAAATAAAACATGTTTATCTCAAAGGTGCAAAAGTCCTCAGAGCAGACCTAAATGCCCAATAGTGTTTTTATTGCGGCGGGTATGCCGTTTAGCACATCGGAGGCAAGAACTCCGTATTCTGTGAGTTCTTTGGAAGCAAGCTCTCCGGATAGTCCATGTAAAAATACACCGAGGATTGCTGCGTTTTTCAGAGAGAGTCCCTGAGCTGCAAAACCTGATATCATGCCGGTCAAAACGTCCCCGCTTCCGGCTTTTGCAAGGGCAGAGTTACCGGTTTTGTTTATAAAAACCTCATCACCGGAAGCAATCACCGTATTGTGCCCCTTTAAAACAACTGTTGTTCCGAACTTTTGGGCTGCAAATTTTGCATATTGTACTCTGTCGTTTTGAATTTCTTCAACGGGTACGTCGATTAGTCTTGAAAGCTCTTTTGGGTGCGGGGTGATAACAGAATCAGGCGGCAGTTTTGTCAAAGAGAGGTTTGAAATTGCATTAAGACCGTCAGCGTCAATTATGACCGGCATTGCGGTTTCATTTAAATATTTCAGTGTTTCATCTACAAATGCAACAGCCGCAGGGCGGTCGGAAAGCCCCGAACCGACAGACAGTACTGTATATGATTTAATAAAGTCTTTAAGCTCGGAGAATGCGTCGCTTGCGATGCACTGGTTATATGAATCTCTAAGCGGCAAAAAGGTTATATCAGGCGTTTTTGCCGCAATATTGTCGATAACTTTTTGAATAGAAGCCAGTGTGACATATCCGGCTCCGGTTTTCAATGCGGCAATTGATGACAAATAAGCTGCGCCCTGATAATTCAGTGAGCCTGATATGTTTAAAACTTTACCAAATGTGCCTTTGTGTGAGTCTTGCGGTCTTTTAGGCAGCAAATTCGCTGCAAATTCTTTTGTTATTTCATCAGCCATTTTGTCTTATTGCCTCATATATTACTATTGCAACGGAGTTTGAAAGGTTCAGGCTTCTTTGTCCGTCGTTCATCGGGATGGTCAATGCAGTGTCTGTGTTTTTCCGTAAAAGGTTTTCATCCAATCCTCTTGTTTCCGGTCCGAAAACAAAGAAGTCTCCGTCTTGAAAAGTTCGTGATGTATATAAATTTTTTGATTTTGTTGTCAGGTAGTAAAAATTTGAATCTGGATACTGCGCCTGAAGTTCTTCAAGAGTCGGAATCCTTGTTATTTCTACAGAATCCCAATAGTCCAAACCGGCACGTTTCAGATGCCGGCTGTCGATAGAAAATCCAAGCTTGCCCACAAGAAACAACTTTGAGTTTGTGCAGGCGCAAAGTCTTACAATATTCCCGGTATTTTGCGGGATTTCCGGTTCTACAAGAACTATGTTAAAACTACTCTTTATTTTCATCTTCAACAAAAAATCTTTTGCTTTCAATAAGTACCGGCAAGCCTCTTAATACACAGAATGCAACCGCAGCGTACACACAGAAGTGGGCAAAGGGGCAAATGCCTATGCAGATATTATGGAATACTTCCCAGTTGTGTACTGCTGCATTTGACATTGCCGGGTCGCTTCCGTCTAAGAATAGCACAATATTGGCAAACGGGAAGTTGCAAAGTATCATCAGCGCAAAAGCGAGAGCCTTTGTGACTGCATAGCTGCCTCTTGAGAAGTTTGAGGCAACCAGAAAATGCCCGAGTTTTGTTTTCATCATTGTGGTAGAGCCGAATGCCGTATATCCCTTTTCAAACGCAATACTTCTTACACCGTCTGTTAAAATACCCCGGGTTACGACTACAAGAGGAACCCACACGGGAACCCAGCCCAATACTGCGAAAACAATCCAGTAAATATTTTCAACAACTCTGTCGCCTAAAATATCAAGAACTGCACCAAGTCTGGAGCTTTCATTCAATTTTCTTGCGACAAAACCATCCAGCCCGTCAAACCAGATTGCAATAGCTGTCAAAATAAAGGCTGCTATGTAACAAGCCGCATTCTGAAAGAACAAAAGTCCTATTGCTATAAACGCAATTATCATCCTTAAAATAGTAATTAAATTTGCCATAAACTCTCTCCTGATTGTGATTATTGTTTACTTCTGGACAGTGCAAAATCGTGTTCGTCCAAAAGTTTTCTCTTGTCTCCGAGCATAATTTTTTCAGCCGCTTCCAGTATTCCGACCACAAGACAGCCGTTTTCTCCGTCGCTTCTTGCTTTTTGTCCATGCTCAATACATTTTATAAAATGTTCGCACTCAAGCTTAAGCGGTTCGATTTCAATATAATCAAGTGCTATATTGCTTGCGGAGTTGGGTGTACAGTTCTGGAATACCTGCAATTTGTTTTCTTTAAGCGTATCATCAAAAACAGCGCTTCCTTTTGTTCCTCTAATCATCAGATTTACACGCTTTTGCGGATGAATCCAACTGTCAGAAATATGTGCCATTGCGCCGCTTTCAAATTCTATATCGATGTGGGTAATATCCATAATCTCATTGCCGTCAGAACTTGTGCCAACAGCGGAAACAACTCTTTTGGGTTTTTCTCCGAGAATATAGCTTACCATGGAAACGTCATGCGGTGCCAAATCCCACATTACACTTCTGTCATTTTTAAAATAGTTAATGTTCAGTCTGTCGCTTTGAACATACATAATTTTACCGAGTTCTCCGGAATCAACAAGCATTTTCAGTCTGTTTACCGCTGGATGGTACAAAAGCAGGTGTCCGACCATAAGTACAAGTTTATTGTCGTTTGCAATTTGAGTCAATTCTTCTGCTTCAGACACGGCTGTTGCTATTGGCTTTTCAACATATACGTGCTTTCCGGCGTTCAATGCCGCTTTAACTATTTTATAGTGGGTATGACTCGGGGTTGCCACTACAACGCCGTCTATTTTGTCGTTTTTAAGAACTTCATTAAAATCTTTCGTTAAATTTACGTTTTTATATTCACTGCGAACTTTGTTCAGGTTTTCTTCATCCATGTCGCAAACAGTGTGAAGATAATTCAAATTATAAAAGTTTCTGACTAAATTCTTACCCCAGATTCCGGCTCCCAAAACAGCCACATTGTATGATTTCATTTCTGCCCCTGTTTCTCTGTTACTCTGTTTTTTTATTCCTTATTATATCAATGAGAAAAATAAAAAATCAAATAAATATTATGTAAAGATTTTTCCCGAATTAACACACGGTGAATTTTCCGCCGTCTGTTTGTTTTAATATTCCGTTTAGCTCCATGCCGGTCAAAATAGTAATAAGCTCTGCATACTCTATGTTCAATTTGCTCATAATACCGTCTACATCTATATCTTCGAGTGCCACTATATCGTAAATTTCTTTTTCGATGTCGTCCATAAAGCTTTTTTGTTCCGGCTCGCAATCGCTTTGGTGCGTAAAAGTCCAGCCCATTGTATCGAGTATATCCTGTGTCGTGGTAACAAGAGCAGCTCCGTTTTTCAGAAGTTTATAAATTCCTTCCGTGTTAGGATTTGAGATTTGACCCGGTATACACATAAGTTCTCTGTTTTGTTCAAGACAGAGATTGGCTGTAATAATTGCACCGCTTTTTAGTGCAGCTTCCGCAACAAGCGTACCTCTTGACAAACCGCTTACAATTCTGTTTCTGTGCGGGAAATGCCAGCTTATGGGCTGTTCTGTAGGCCAGTATTCAGAAAAAATAACGCCCTGTTGTTCTTCTATAATTTTGTATAATTTTCTGTTAGAAGAAGGGTAGACAAAATCAAATCCGCTGCCGATAACTCCGATGGTAGAGAGGTTGTAATCGATTGCAGCCGTATGTGCGCAGGTATCTATGCCGGCGGCAAGTCCTGAAACAATACAGACATCCGTGTTTGACAGTCCGGATAATATTTTTCTGAGGTTTGTTTTTGCGTTGTCACTGGCTTTTCTTGAGCCAACAACTGAAAGTGTTCTGTCAAAATTGCATCTCGATAAATCGCCTTTGTAAAAGAGTGTCATCGGCGGATTAGGGATTTGTTTTAAGAGTTTCGGGTAAAGCGAGTCCGTGTAGTTTATAAATTTTATGTCCCTTTTTATTATGTACTCAAGGCGTTCCTCGGGATTTATGTTTTTTCTTGCATTAATAAAGTAATCAATCTGTTTTTTAGTTAAGTTTACGGTCTCATAAAGTTCATCCGGTGCTGCACACCAGGCTGCCTCAATTGAACCGAACTTTTCATAAACCCTTTTTATAAAAACGCTTCCAAGTTCTTCTATACAGGCAAAAGCCAGCCAATACTTTGCAAAATCTTTTTGTTCTCCGGAGTTCATCTGAGCCTTCCCGTTTGACTACGTGTTGTCTCGGAATGTATTTATGTCAATGACCTTGTTAACTTCCTGCGGAAGATAATAAGGGCAGGCATTCCAAAGTATTGTATCCATAGGCTCCTCTGACATTTTTTGCACAACCAGCCTGTTGCAAAAGCCTTTTACCATGTTTGTTGAGCCGTCTAAATTCAAATTAAAATATCCGCAAGACTGACAGATTTTGAGTCTGAATCCGTGTTCATTCAGTTTGTCTGAGATATCTTTTATTGCGTCGAGCATTCTGATATGTGATGCTGATGAGTATTTTTTCTTTTTAAATCTGAATACAGCTTTAACCAGTCCGTTTTCTGAGACTAAATCAAGCTTGCATTGCAGGTTGTTTCGTCCGTCCGTGACCTGTACCGGAACGGTTGACATTTCAAAATTGGCTTCTTTTTTGCTTTTTTTCAAAACTTTATTCGTAAATACCCGCAACACAGGAATGTTTAAAATAAGCTTCACAAGTGAATACAGCGGATATAAAAGCACATAGGGTACTGACTGTTTGTGTATTTTTGCCGTGAAAAATGATGCCGCAAATGCGATTACGGTCAATACGCCGCAAGTAACTATAGCCCAAAAATCAATTATGAAGTAGTAATTATACGTAAAAATAAACAGAATCGTGTATATCAAAAGTAAAAACCAGAAATTTGGTGCCAGATTGTTAATGATAAATTCGACGAATTTGATATTTGACTTGGGAATTAGTTTTATACAGTGCCAGAATAAGCCGAGTTTAAATGATACTGACGGTTTTTTGTCTTTGTAGTTTGAAATTGAGGTGAAAGTTTTTACTGTAGGGTAGTATTTTGGTATGAAATTATTTCTGACAAGCAGGGTTGTATATTTTAAGTCGCTGTTAACATCCTGAAAATCTACGCATTTTATTTTTTCAAGAACTTCCTGTTTTATAACAAAAATATCTGAGTCAATAACTGTAGCAAGACCTAAAAGCGAGCGGGCAGTGTTAAATATTCTGTTTTTGTAAATGTTGTAAGCTGCCTGTATATAGCTTTTTACTGTTTTTGTTTTGACAGCGTATTCAGTAGAGCCGACTATTATTTTTTCGTCATAAAGCGCTGAATTTACAGATAACAGGAAATTTTCATCAACGTATCTGTCAGCACTCAAAAATACAAATGCATCGATATTCTGAAATGACAAAAGTCTTTCCAGAAGCCAAGAAACGGCTTCGTCTTTTCCTACAGGGGCGTCTTCGCCTACACGCCATATTTTTGCGCCGCCTACAAATTCCAGAATATTAGAAGAATTATCCGTGCAATTGTCCAATATAATGTGGGTTTGGTAGTTTTCTTTAGGATAGTTCTGTTTGTTCAGTGACTCTAAAAGCGGAACTATCGTTGATTCATCGTTTCTTGCGTATACAACAAGAACAATATTGTTGGGCAGTGAAGACTGCTGGTATTTCTGCTTTTTTACAAAGTTTCTTGCCTTACTGCTCATAAATACACAAAGCATGTAATACAGCATAAATACAGCCATATAGACAAACAAAAATAAAAGTACATTTATTAGTAATTGAATCATTACTTTGCCTCGTTTATAAAAATGGGGTAATCTATATGAATTTTAAAAAAAACATAATAAAAAATCCAGTATATCTTAAAAAGTCATATTTTTAGTGTAAAAAAGAGGCTTTAAAATGTTATTCTCCGGCAAATTTGTTGCTTAATTGACCGCAGGCTGCAGCTATATCAGCGCCGCGTTCAAGACGTATTGTAACTTTTTTGCCGGATTGTTCCAGAATGTACTTGAATTTTTGAATAGTCTGTTTTTCCGGTTTTTGAAAATTATCTTTTTCGTTCGGATTGTATATGATAAGGTTTATGTTGGCTTTTATTCCTGAGAGTAAAACTGCAAGGTCTTTTGCGTGCGTGAGAGAATCATTGCAATCCCGAATCAGCGTGTATTCAACTGTAATCCGTCGTCCGGTATCCTGTGCATAATTTTTTAAAACGGGAATAAGTTCTGTGAGCGGATATTTGTTTTCAATCGGCATAAGTTCAGCTCGAAGTTCGTGTAAAGGCGCATGCAAAGAAATTGCAAGGGTTGGTTGAAAATCCATTTGTGCAAGTTTTTTTATTTGAGGAATTATGCCGCAGGTCGAAACAGTAATGCGTCTGATTCCGATTTGAAAATTTTTATTCAAAATTTCTATTGCGCCGAGTACGTTTTCGAGGTTTAAAAGCGGTTCACCCTGCCCCATAAACACGACATTGGAGACTTTCAGCCCCGTATCTCTCTGAATTGTCAGTATTTGTTCAATAATTTCTCTTGTTGTCAGATTTCTTATAAAACCGAGTTTTGCAGTCGCACAAAATTTACATCCGCAGGCACAGCCGACCTGAGAGCTGACGCAGGCGGTCAGGTTTGCGCGGTTGTCAAAACGCATAAGCACGGTTTCAACAAAATTTCCGTCTGCATATTCGATTAAGTATTTTATTGTACCGTCTTTGCTTATTTGTTTATCTTTGATTGTTACATCTGTTACAACAGCAATTTCTGAGAGTTTTTCTCTCGTTTTTTTTGACAAATCCGTCATTTCTTCAAATGACGAGACAGATTTTAAGTAAATCCAATTATGAATCTGTCTTGCCCGAAAATCAGACTCGCCTATTGATTTTGTAAAAGCTGTCAGTTCTTCAAGATTTTTCCCGGATAAGATTTCTTTATTTTCCATAATTTTATTATACTGTAAAAATTTTTTACGATTTTATATTTGATACGTTTTATGCTATCATTTTGTTTTAATATATATTATATATGCTTTAATGCAAAAAAGTTCAAGAAAGTTGGGGAAGTTGGAAACTACAGACCAAAAAATATCATCGGCTCAGACAGAAAATCAGGAACAACCTGAGTCCGTACAAAAAAATAATTTTCCGATGATTGTAAAAATTGTGGAGAGTGTAAAAAAAATTCTCGAAGAAGACAGGCAGCAGAAACATCCGCTGTTTATTAACGTAAAGGAATCAGTAATCTTTAATATCGCAAGAAAAGCGCTTAGCGACAAAGATATGCGTATTCTTATCGGAATTGCCGGTGAATCTGCGTCAGGAAAAACGACGTTTGTTCAAAACGCTATACGCTCCTGTATTGCAGAGGAGCATACCGAGCTTTACACAATAGTATGCTGTGACGATTACTACCATGATTGGTCAAAGGAGCTAGAGGCAGCAGGCAGTTATGAAGCATTTTTTGCAAAAGGATACAGCTTTGACACTCCTGCGGCAATAAACCTCGAGCTTATGAAAGAGCATCTCGTTTCGTTAAAGAACGGAATCGCTGTAAGAAGCCCGGATTACAACTTTACTACTTGTGAAAGTAAACCGCATGGTGTTTTAAAGAAGCCTGCAAAAATTATTGTAAATGAAGGTCTGTATGTACTAAACGAAGATGTCAGGGATGTTATGGACGTTAAAGTTTATGTATTTACACCGTTTAATGTGATTAAAGACCGCTGGTACAGACGTGCGGAATCGAGGGGAAAAACCGGTGCCGCCGCAGATATGCAGTTTGAAAATGTAAATACTACAGCCCAAACTTACATAAGACCGGCTATGCAATGTGCTGATATTGTAATGAACGGTGTTGTTTCAAGCGAATATATACAGGAGATTACTGAAAAAATATTCAGAACGATTGATAATATAGCAAAAAGCTACAGGTCATAATGCCGGGGCTGTCGACGAAAATTCCTATATTATTACAACGGGCTGCATAAAAGATAAAAAACAAAAAAATCCGGCGTTTAAAGCAGACAGCCGGATTTTTATTATTGCGTAAAATTAGATTACACTTGTTTTTGCTGATTGATAATACCCTGGATTTTTTCCATGATTTCATCGCCTTTAGCCTGCATATCGCTAACGATATCTTCAGCTTTTGATTGAATTTCTTTTACTGTTTTTTCAGCTTTGTCGTAAACATCTTTAGAGTTTTTAGCGATAAGTTGTCTTGTTTCTTCACCTGACTGTGGCGCGAGAAGAAGTCCGATAACACTACCGACTACTCCGCCTACTACAAAGCCTGCTAAAAATTTTCCTGCTGACATAATTTTCTCCTTAATTATCTGCTGTTATTATCTTTTACTGAACATTTTAAACCCGGACATCAGCCCTTTGAAGAAGCTGCTGGAAATATTTTTCATGCTGCCGATTGTCAGTGTTGAAAAACCGACAATTGTTGCAATGATTTTCTTTAGCGTAGACATCTGGTTGTCTGCTGCCTGAGCAAGTTCATTGAGTTTGTTTAGTGTGACCTGAACGTCTTTTATTATCGGTTGTACATCTCTTTTTACCATAATAGCGACGTCATTTAAATTGTTAGTTAGTTTATTCAAATCGATTATTAATTTGACTATATAAACAGTAAGTACGATTACAGCTGTAATTACTACAAAAATTAAAAGAAGCAGTGCCAATGCTATTACCTGTGTCATAAATTTCTCCTATCTGGTTTGTGCCGCTTTGTTGCAGTTTATTGCTGCAGAGAATAGATTGCGATGTGATTATTCAACGCTCGGGGTGAAAGATATGTAATCATCAGTTAAAATCGTAAGACATACTTTCTTTTTCTTTTGCTTTCGCCAATTGTTTAGCTTTAATGTGGTTGTTAAGCTTGTTATACTGGCGTTCCAGCTTATATTTCATCATATCGAGAGATTCAAGAGCTTGTTTTTTTGCCTCTCTGATTTCCGGTGCATGTTTTTCTGCAAAATCATTCACAAATTCTTTTAATTCTTCTCTTGTCTCTTTCCCTGATTTTGGTGCAAAAAGTATACCGGCAATGACTCCGCCGATTATTCCGCCCAAAAGTCCCATACCAAAACTTATTGAATTATCCTCTTTTGACATAACAGTCTCCTTACTCTTTCCATATTGTTTAGCAACAGTATAGCATTTTTTTTCAAAATTTACACTAGTTCTTTTGTACAAAAGGAGGTATTTATTTAAAAACGTATCAACAGGCTTTCTTTTGTTATATTATACGGTCTTTAATAGCCTTAATGGCTGCCTGTGTACGGTCTTGAACGGACAATTTCTGAAGGATGTTGCATACATGGGCTTTGGTTGTGTTTATACTGACATCCAGTTTTTTTGCTATTTCAGTGTTGTTTAAACCTTCTGCAATCAGTGCCAGAACCTGTTTCTCTCTTTCTGTTAAATTGAGTTCTTCATTTGAGACTAATTTTTCTTTCTCTGTATTTGCAACTGTTTTGAGCACAAAATCGGCAACTTTCGGGTCAAACCAGGCAGCGCCGTTCAGAACGGACAGTACTATTTCTTTAAGCTTTTCAGGTTCTATATCTTTTGAACAGTATGCATTTGCTCCTGCTTTTATTGAGTCTATAACTTCTTCTTCCTGTTCATGCGATGTGAGTATAAGTATTTTTAGTCCTGTTTTTTTTGTTTTCAGCGTTTTGCAGGCTTCTATACCGTTAATATTAGGAAGACCCAAATCCATAAGAACAGCATCTATCTTATTTTGTGCTTCTATTTTGTAAGCTGTTTGTGCGTCTTCCGCTTCATAAACCTGATTTACAAAATCCGCTGTCTCAAACGCGGTTTTTAACGCAAAACGTGTCAATGCGTGGTCTTCAACTATTAAAAGATTATATTTTGTCATTTACTTCCTTTATTCTTTCCTGGTTGTCAGGCTGCTGGACGCTCGAAGGTATGTCTTTTTTCTTTATTAAATCTGAAAAATATCTGTATCTGTAATTTTTGGGGTCAAGTGTTTTTACGGGAAACAAATATTTTTTTGCAAGCTCTAAATCGCATTCAACAATAGCAAGACCGGCTAAATCAATCCAGGCGTCAGAGTATGCCGGGTTTGCAGAAATTGCTTTTTTTAAATACTTTTCCTTGTCCTTGTTAGAGATTTGCGAGAGTATATAGAATGTTTCCGCATTGCTGTTTCCGTATAAAAGCGCTTTTTGTATGTAATTCTCAGCTTTCTCAGGCTGCTCTGTAAGACTGTAGCAGCGTGCGACTAATGCGTTCAGCACAGCGTTTTTTTTGTCTTTTTTTACAGCTTTTGTATAGTATTCAAGAGCGGGTTTGTAGTCTTTTTTGTAAAGACTTATGTCTCCCATGCCCTTGAGAGCCGGTACATAAGACTTTTTAAGTTTATATGCTTTTTGGTAACAGTCGGCTGCTTTTGCAAATTCTTTTTGTTTAAAATAAATTTCCCCAAGAAGCGCAAGTGACTTGTAGTCTTTTTTGTTTTGAGAAATATTTTGATTGAGTTCTTTTATTGCGCGTTGGGTTTCGCCTATATTAAGAAAATAGTTTGCAAGATAAAACTTTGTTTCGTTACGGTCGTTTGTAGACTTTGCAAGAGTGAAGTATTTGAGCGCAAGAGCCTCTTTTCTGTAGTTCATTATATCAATGTTTTTCGATAACAGAAGGGTTGAAATCTTTATTGCGTCAGTGTATTTGTTGTTTTCACAATAAATCTGGGCTTTAATTTTTTGATAGTTGGCATTTTCCGGGTTCATTGAAATAGCTTTGTTTATTGCGTTTTGTGCCCTGCCGTATTCTTTCAGATTTATATATCCCTGCGCAAGAATATAGTTTGCATAATCAGATTTTTTGAGCAAATCTGATTTTTTTGTCATCTCGCGGACAATTTCAAACGCCAGATTGTTGAAATAAATTTCCGTAAAATTTTGAGCAAGATATATTTCTTCATCATAGGAAAGCGCGACTCCGGGGTACAGTCTCAGCTTTATTAACTCAATCTGGTTTTTATAAAGTTCCTGGTCTTCGATGTTAAGAATGGCTTCTTGCGAAAGCGAGAAAAAACCGAGGTTTGCAAATTTATAAGCCAGTCCGATGTTTACAAAGTCGTTGTGCTTTGACTGCTGGACAACTTCTTTAAAATCTTTATAAGCAGCGGTAATGTTACCCTGTGCAAACTTTTCTTTAGCCTCATCGTATTTTTTTGTTGCATCAATGCTGGTGGAGGCGTGTTTTGTCTCGGGAGAGTAAGTGATTATTTTCAAAAAGTCATCTGCAATATTCTGATTTCTAATTTGTTTTATCGAGTCTCGGTTTAACGCCGGAGCGTTAAAAATCAGCGGTTTTTCTTCCGCAAAGACTGCAGACGCCGTAAGAACAGATATTACAGTATATATAAGTGCTTTTTTCATAGTTTATTTTCCCGCTTTGCAGTTATAATATTTGTCAAAAACTTCAACAAACATTTTTTTGTCATCTGAAAGATTTTCTATATTTGATAACAAATTGTACAAATAATCAACTGTATAGTTTTCCAAAATTTTTGCAGCATCATCGTCCAGCGATGCATCAACTTCGCTCAGAAAAACACGGACAAGCCTGTCTGTGTTAATTTTGAAAAATGCCTCGACAACAATAGGGTCAAAATGACTGCCGGAACCGCTTTTTATAATATCCAGCGCCTGTTTTACAGGCATTTTTTCTCTGTAGTGACGTTTTGATGTTATTGCATCAAAGACGTCTGCTACTGCCAAAATACGTCCGCCGAAAGGAATTTTGCCTTCATGGAGCTTTCTGAAATATCCTGAGCCGTTGTATTTTTCGTGGTGGCTTGATGCAATTTCCGCAACGTCGCTAAATTCTTCGTTAAGATAGATTTTAGTCAGTATGTCATAGGTGATTTTTACGTGCTGCTGTATATGCGCGTATTCTTCATCAGTTAACTTGCCTTCTTTTTGTAAAACAGAATCTCTTATCCCGATTTTTCCTATATCGTGAAGAATTGCAGCGTGCAGGATATTTTCTTTTTCCTGTCCTGTTATGCCGAGAACATCGCATATAAGCTCAGAGTACATTTTAACTCTGCTGGAGTGACCGGCTGTAATTTTGTCGCGGGCATCAATAGAGGCAGCTAAGGTGTCAATAAAACTTGCAAAAAGTCTGCGCTGGGATTCTATCATTTTCTGCTGCGACGCAAAAAGTTTCGCATTTTCAATTGCTATACCGACGCTTGCACCGATTGTTAGCAGTGTTTCTTCATCTTTTGCCGTAAATTCTCCCTCCAGCTTGTTCAACACCTGAAAAACTCCGAGAATCTCGTGTTTAAGATTCCAGATGGGCATTGTTATCATATTTTTCGTTGTGTAGCCGGTTTCTCGGTCAATATCTTTGTTAAATCGAGGGTCGCTGTAAGCGTCTTTTATATTTATTATTTCTCCGGTTTTTGCGGAATATCCGGCAATGCCGGAGTCTGCAGAGAATCTAATCTCTTTGCTTTCAAGTCCCAGAGCAACCTTTGACCAGAGTTCGTTTTTCTCTTTATCAAGGAGAAAAACCGTACACCTGTCTGCATTAAGGACTTTTTTAATTTCTTCCGCTACTGTTTTTAAAAGCGTATCCGTGTTTGTTTCTGCCGCAAGTGTTCTTGCCACATTTAAAAGTGCCGTATAAGGTTCTTCCTGAGTGTCTTTCGATGTAGAGTTACCGGTAAGATTCTTTAGGATGTTTTGGATATTTTTTTTCAGGCTTTCAAAAGGCAGGTCGTCGGTGTTGATTTTTGAAAAAGTATTGTACGCATCGCCCAAAGCACCTTCATAATACTGTATAACCCCTTCGCAGTATTCATTTACGGCGAGTGATTTTTTGTCTTTTGCGTTTAATGCAAGAAATTTTGCGTCGTTGAGAATACGTGTTGCAATTTTATAATTGTCGGAAGAAAGTTTGTATTTTAAGATGGCACAGTACGAAAGCACTATAGATATAAGATTGTATGCTCTGTGGACTATAAGATTTTTGTGGAGGTTTTGCGCTTTCTCTAGCAGAATTGCCGGTTTCTGGTTCTCAATTTCAGAGAACAGCACCATCAGTTCTTTTTCTGCATTTTCATAGCCAATCGCAATTTTTAACTTGTCTTCCATTATAAACCCTTAACATATTCTCTATTTAATTATACAATATTTTTAATAAATAATACACAAGCGAGGAAAAGTTACATGAAAAAAATAAGTATAATAGTCCCTGTTTACAATGAAATTAACACTCTTGAGAAGGTTATAGACCGTCTTCAGGAAGTGCCGTTTTGCGGGTTGGAGAAAGAAATCATAATAGTAGACGATTATTCAACAGACGGAACAAGAGAGTTGATGAAGGACTACGAGGGCATGTACAAAGTTTTTTACCATGACTATAATCAGGGAAAAGGTGCTGCAATAAGAACGGGTCTTTCGCATATAACGGGTGATATTATGGTTATACAGGATGCGGATTTGGAATACGACCCCGCGGACTATGACGAGCTTATTAAATTAATTATTGACGGAAAAGCTGATGTGGTTTACGGCTCAAGACTCTCCGGCGGCAAGCCTTCACGCTCTTTTATGTTTACCCATCTGCTTGGCAATAAGCTTTTAACGTTTATTACAAACCTGCTATATAATACAACTCTTACTGACATGGAAACCTGCTATAAGGCTTTTAGAACTGATTTTATAAAAGGTATAGAAATAAAATCAAATCGTTTTGATTTTGAGCCGGAAATTACTGCAAAAGTTTTAAAAAGACATCCGCGTCTTTACGAACTTCCTATTTCTTATTACGGCAGAGAATATGCCGAAGGCAAAAAAATAACTTGGAAAGACGGTATACATGCGGTTATTGCCCTTGTGAAGTACAGGTTTACAGACTAGATTTTTCCGTAAAAATATTAAATATTAAATTTGCTTAACTTGACGGAAAAAAATAGTTTTTTGAGTTATAATAATAAGAAAGTGGAAGTAATCTTTATAGGGGATTAGAGAAATTTCGGCTAAAACTGGGATAATGAAGCATTTAGTAATACTGTGCGCAATGTTTACATTGGCATGCCCGTCTTTTGCTGTCGAGGGAGACCAACAGTTTGTAAGTCCCCTGCTGCGTCCGGAAGATGTACAGCCTGTTGAAGAACAGTCAGCAGAGCCGGAGATACGAATACAATCTATTGAGTTTTCCGGCAACAGACTTATTGACTCGAACGAGATTCTTACGAATATGACCCTTCAGGAAGGCGATGCTTACAGCATTGATGCAATTCAGGAGAACCTGAAAAGAATCTACAACATGGGTTATTTTAATGAAAAAATAAAAGCCGTTCCTCTAAAAGTTGATGATAAAAATGTAAAACTCAAAATTTTAGTCGAAGAAAATATCCCTATTACAGGTTTTACGGTAACCGGAAATGAATCACTTGCGACAAGTGATGTAATGAAAATTTTAGACCCGCTTGTCGACAAACCCCAAAATATCATAAAAATCAACGAAGCAATCGAACAGATTCAAGACCTTTATGCAAGCGAAGGTTACATTCTTGCCCGTGTTGTGTCTGTAACGGATGACCCCGACGGCGTTGTAAATATTGATATTGATGAGGGTACTATCGGTTCTATCACTATAGAAGGCAACAAAAAAACAAAAGATTTTGTTGTAAAAAGAAATGTTTTAACCCAGCCGGGCACTGTTTACAATGAAAATATTATTAAGCAGGATTTGATGCGTCTGTACGGAACACAAGCATTCAAAGATGTTCGTCGTACAATTGAGCAGGATGACGAGGACCCGGGAATTTATAATGTTACTATCCACCTTGAAGAACAGCGCACAGGTACCCTTTCACTCGGTGCAGGTCTTGATACGGCGACAGGTTTCTTTGGTTCCGGCGGTTTTACGGATAACAACTTCAGAGGAAACGGTCAGCGTGTATCGTTAAACCTCCTTGCCGGTACGGGTATTATTATGGCTGACAATTCAATGCTTAACCGGGCAAACTTGCAGGCAGAGGTTAGTTTCTTTGAACCAAAACTGAAAGGTACGGACAATGCATTGCTCGTAAAGGCGTTCGGACGAGACTTTGCCAGCTATCAGGTACCGCTTTCTATAGAACAGAGATTCGGTATTGAAGCTACTATTTCAAGGCTTTTGAATGAAGAAAAAACGCTTACCGGTTCATTCTCAGTCGGGCTTGAAAACGTACACGTAAAAGAGGGTGACGCAAATCAAATCAGAAATCTCTATGCATATCATAATATTCCGATTTCAGAACGTGCAAAACAATTGCAGGGCGGATTGTTCCTGACATTATCACCGAGTCTTATTTATGATACAAGAGACAACACAACCCACCCGAGAAACGGTGTACTGGCTAACGTAAGATTTGATGAATCACTCGGTGTGGATGATTTCAGCGCGACGTTCGGCAAAATTACAGGTAGTATTAAAAAGTACTACCCTGTTGCCAAGAAATCCTCGTTCTCGCTTGCGTTTAGAGCCGGCGGTCAGATTCATGGAGACATACCGGAAGTTCTCGCTTACCGCTTAGGCGGACCTTACACAATCAGAGGTTTTAGAATGAGCGGAGTTGGTACAGGTCGCGGATTTATGATGGGGTCTGCTGAGTTCCAAACTCCTATCCCCTTTGTTGATCGTATAAGCAAAGCGAAATTTTTGGATAATGTAAGGATTGCTGCATTTGTGGATGCCGGTCAAATCTTCAATCCGACTGTTACAAACGACATTTACTACAGACCATTGCATGCAATTACAGCCGGTGTCGGTTTGAGAGTCTTTATTCCCGGTGTCGGACCTCTCAGTATCGACTGGGGCTATCCGCTTACCGGTGTCGGAAACAACCAGAGCAAAGGTGCATTCACGTTTGGTGTAGGCGAGTTCTACTAGTATGAAAGAATTTTGATTGCACGGTTTTTATTATTTAGTATCACCGTTTTGCTTTGATATCGGCACAGTTCGTATTTGTATAGGACTTTGCGGTTAGCTCAGCTCGTTGCCAATATAAAAGTGAAGTGAAAGTGCTCCCGTACTTTAAAAATTGTTTGATAAACTCAGCTTTTTAAATGAATTTTATGAAGCTTTGTGTCTGCAGCAAAAAAGCCGGTTCTTTAAAAGAACCGGCTTTTGAGTTTTTATTTTGCCTGTTATTTGATGTTTGAATATGTCCAGGCTTCCATATTAGGCTGAGACATTCTAGAACCGCCTTCGTCCAAACCGCCTTCTTTTTTGCCGTGAGCAATCGGTTTGTAGATACGGTTGTAGTATTCGATAACCATTCTGTCAGAGTTGAAGTAAGCTTCCGCTGTTCTGACTGCCTGTCTCATCATTCTTGCCCATTCAAGTTTATTTTCGTAGTAAGTCGGAATGATTTGATTTTCGATGATATCCATCATGCAGTCATGGTCTTTCCAGTGTCTTTCTTCCCACGGAATATCGTCGTCAAGACCGGGATATTCGATTGTGTATCCATTGATACCGGGGAATGTACCTTCAACCGTCCAGCCGTCAAAGATAGACAGGTGGAGTGCACCGTTCATGTTAGCTGACATACCTGATGTACCTGAAGCTTCCAGCGGTCTGATAGGTGTATTCAACCAAACATCAGTAGCTTTTTTAAGTTTTGCACTTAGTTCAAGCTCATAACCTGCAAGAACTGCAACGTTCTTGATGTTGTAAGATTTATGGAGAATG
This sequence comes from Candidatus Gastranaerophilales bacterium, assembly GCA_944326475.1. Classification (GTDB taxonomy): domain Bacteria; phylum Cyanobacteriota; class Vampirovibrionia; order Gastranaerophilales; family Gastranaerophilaceae; genus CALUPY01. The sequence goes on along the minus strand of CALVEC010000015.1, from coordinate 34,213 downwards.
TTGTTAAACATTTCTCTGCCCATTGCGTCATCCGGATGGAATTTGCCGGCAAAAATCAACTGAATCTTGTCTGCATTTAAGAGTTTTAAGATTCTGTCCATATCCATAAATATGAGCCAAGCACGTTTGTAATCGGCGAATCTTCTTGCCCAGGTAATAGTCAATACGTTCGGATCAAATCTTTTACCGGTGGTATTCGCAATAAAGCTGAATACTTCTTTTTTCATCTCAAGTTTTGCATCGAGGAAGTCCTGAAGCTCGTGAGCTTTTGCAATTCTTTCATCCTGCCAGTAGTGGAGGTTTACCGCATTTGTGATAGCTCGAATCGGGCATCTGCCTTGAACCCAATCCCACATTTTGTTAGCAACAAGACCGTGAAGCTGCGATACTGCGTTAGCAATACGGCTCATTCTCAAAGCTGCAACAGTAAGCGAGAAGTGTTCTCCGCCGAGTTCGATTGCTCTTTCTCTTGAGCAGCCTGCGAAAAATCCGCCTTCGAGAAGTGTGTCAACCCAGTGTACTTCGTTGCCTGCGGCAACAGGAGTGTGGGTAGTGAATACGACTTTTTCTTTAACTTTATCGAGGTTTCCGTTGTATTGTCTAAGGAGTTCAAAAGCTGCGGGAAGTGCGTGACCTTCGTTCATGTGAACGCACTCAAAATCGTATTTAATAGCTTGTAACAGTCTGATACCGCCTACGCCGAGAACAGTTTCCTGAGCAATTCTGATTTTTTCATCTCCGTCATAAAGTTTATGAGAGATAGAACGTGCCCATTCTGAGTTTTCTTCGACATCAGTTGTCATAAGGTAAACAGGGCAGGTGCCAAACAGTGACGGATCAACTCTGAACGCCTTAATCAACACTTTTTCGCCGAATACATCTACGGTAACGGTTTCTTTTACAGGCTGCAAGAAGTCGTAATGTTTTCTGATGTATGCGACATCCACATTACCTTCTTCGTTAATACGCTGATTGTAATAGCCGTATGACCAGAGCATTGTAACACCGACCATAGGCATTTGCAGGTATCCTGCTGACTGCATGTGTGAACCTGCGAGAAATCCCAAGCCGCCTGAGTAAGTACTCAGAGACTGGTCAATTGCGATTTCCATTGAGAAATATGCTACTTTTGGTAATCCCATAACTCTCCTTTGTTTTTCTAATACTAATCTTACTTTTCCTTCGATAATCTTTATAGCAATAACATAGCACGAATGCAATTAAAAATTTACCTAGCCTGTTGTTTAAAAATAAATTCCAGTCGTAGCAATGTTTTTATCCTTAATAATTATTAACATAACTCTGTTTGTAGCAGGGGTTTGCTGTAATTTTTGTTGGGTAGCATAAAAAAATTGACCGAATTTTCGGTCAATTTTTTATGTTTATGCATTTTGCTTTTATTTATTTTGGTCTTGATAATAACAATTGAATTTGTAAATAGCGACAAGGATTTCTTCCAAATCTTTAACTGAAAAATCCTCGGGATGTTTTTCTAATGCGTTTCTTACCATTTTTCCCGCCAAGCCGTCCTGAGCCAAACCGTATAGGAAATATCCCTCAAACGCAGTATCGATACCCCATTCAGCATCTATTTTTCCGTCAGCCGGTTGAGTTACTCTTGTATTGACTCCATCCCGTTTCTCCCATTTGTCGTGTTCATCTATATATGTAAATGCTTTTTGAAGCTTATCGAGGTTCTTTTCATCAAGAAAAGGCTTGAGGTCTTCAAACGTTATCGGTATGTCTCTAAACTCAAAATATATGCCGCTTGTTCTTACTTTGCTTTTAAGTTTGCGAATATCGTTATTTTTTATCAATTCATCTGCGTCTTTACTGTAAAAATTTCTCTGCTCATCATACGCAGCGTCAAAAATTGCTTTATTCTTTTCTTCAAATTCTTTATATGTCATCCCTTTGGTAACGACAAACTTGCCGTCGTATAGGGATTGTGCCATTTTTGCTTCTTTTTTATCAATTTTTCCGTCAGCATTGCCTGAGTCAAATGAGTTAAAGATTGCTGCTAATGATGTTTTAAAGTAATCTGTCATCTTCCATCCTCCGTTTATTTATATTAATAAAGTATCTGTTTTGTAAAAAATTGCTTTTTTAAACAAAAATTTACATATTAATATTAAAAGCGGAGATGATTGCAGCCTGCATGCTTTCCGAACGGGCGCAGCAATACGGCGCAATGTCATAAGCTGTGCCGTGCGCCGGAGATGTCCTTATCACATCAAGACCTATTGTTGTGTTTACGCAATTGTCCATAGCGAGCATTTTTATTGGAATAAGCCCCTGGTCGTGGTAGCACGCAATGTAACAGTCGTAGGTCTGAAAACCCGTACGGTAATCGGATGCTGCCTGAACAAACAGTGTGTCAGCCGGAAGCGGGCGGGTTATTTTTACACCCTGCTCTTGTAATTTTACTACAGCCGGCATAAACTCTTTGATTTCTTCATCTCCGAGTATACCGTTTTCTCCGGCATGGGGGTTTAGGGCGCACAGCGCAAGGGATGGAGATTCTATTTTGAATTTTTCTTTCAGTGCATTGTTTAGTCTGCTTATTTTTTCAATTATCAAATCTTTTGTGATTTTTATTTTTGCAAGCTGTACATGTCTTGTCAAAAGTAAAACCCGGAAATTGTCCGCTGTAAAAAGCATTTCAGCTTTTTGATTATCGTGTGCAAGGAACTTTTCCAGAACTTCTGTTTGTCCTGAAAAATTGTGACCGGCAAGACAGAGTGCATTTTTTGAAACAGGCGCCGTCACAATGGCTTTACATTCACCGCTTTTTACCAGTTCAGACGCTCTTTCTAAACATCTGTACGAAAACTCTCCCGCTGCTTCTGTTTCTTTTCCGGGGGTATAATCGTTGTCATCAAAAGGTACGTCAATGATTTCGTAACTTAATTCAAAATATTTATTATGCAGCGAAGAATATTTGTTAAACACTTTCTTGTTGCCGATGAGTACGACACTTTCCGGTGTGATTTTCAGAGAATTTAACGCTTTAATAATAATCTCAGGACCGATTCCGTTGTAGTCTCCGGTTGTTATGCAAATTCTTTTATTCTTGTTCATGCTGTTCAAAATATTTTAAAATATCAATCAATGTGTTTACACTGCCAAGATTTCCGGATTTTGTGACTATCCACTGTCCTTTTGTGTCGAGACACAACGGAACAGCTTCATGCACCGCGTCAATAACCTGTAAGCTGCTTGTGTCAATTGCTTTGCAGCATTTATATGAAGTTTCGCCGCCAACAAGTATGAGTATTGCTTCTTTTTTTTGCAAAACTTTATTTACAAGTTCCGACAAAAAGTCCGTCGTTATTTTTGCCAAATCCAATTTTGACATCTCTTTATCAAATAATACGGAGCATAGTTCTTTTTCGTCCGTGCTCAACTTTGATGTGTGGACAATAACAACATTCTTTTTTATCAGGTTTGTACAAATTCTCTCCACAAGTTCTTCAGAGACACCTGCAAATATATTTTCCAGAGTCAAAGAGATGAAATATGTATTGTCAATATCTTCGTCATCGTCCAGCTTTTTAAGCTGTTGTGCAGTTGTTTGGGTTGCACTTCCTGATACTATAAACTTTGGCATGGCTGCAATAGTTTTGCCGATGTGATGATTTGTCATTTCAGGAAGCCAGATATTTCCGAGAATTTGTGCGCAACCGGCAGAACCGCAGGGCAGTATATTAAAAGAGCTTTTTTCCATTGCCAGAACTATCTGTTCAATGTCTGTGGTTGTCATTGCGTCAGCAACGATAAGTTTTTTACCTTGATTTATAAGCTCATTTATCATCTGTAAAATCGGACCGGCACCTTTAATTACAGTACTCATATGAATCTCGCCCACAATATCCGAATGCTCCTCGGGAAGCTGCTTTTTCAACAAAGTTGGAATGTGAGACTCATAAATCGGAGATTGCGGGTCACGGGCATGTTCCGTGCGTTCTATCAAAACACCTTTTAGCATGTGATATCCGCCTACCGTAATTCTTCCTTCCTGCGGAAAAGCCGGTACAACAACCGCCGCATCCCAGTCCAAAACTTCAAGCATTGCCAATGTTTCAACTGCAATGTTACCGCGGAGTGTTGAGTCAATTTTTTTGTAGAAATATTCTGCCCCAAGCTGGTCTCTGAGTAAAAGTGCTGCTGCTTTTGCCCGTTCATAGGCTTTTGTTGCTGACGAATTTCTGGTCTCTGTAGGTATTGCCCAAACTTGTGTGCTCAAGCGGTTCTCCGGCAGTACTGTCGGGTCTAATATAATCTGGGTATTAGCGCCGCGGACGTGAAATTGAAGCGCTGTGTCGTTTGCGCCTGTCAAATCATCTGCAACTATTCCGATATTGTTTGATGTAAGCATTTCTACACCTATGAATCACGGGAGCCGAGCAATCTTAAATTCGTCGCTCTGATAAAAAATCTTTCTCTGTCTGCACCTGTGTTATCTTTCCATTTACTCGTTGCAAGCTTGCCTTCTATTGCTACAAGTTTGCCTTTTTTTACATATTCTCCTGCGACTTCTGCCGATTTATCCCAAAGCTCTACGTTAAACCAGTCGGTAACTTCTTCTTTTGACTTGCTGTCCCAGCGGTTTACTGCTATAGAAAACGAGGTTTTAACCTTTCCGGATTCAAAATATTTCATATCAGGATCTTGACCTGCGCGTCCAACGAGTACAACGGAATTTATCATAATTTCCCCTTTGTGTGCTAGTAACTATTTGATTGTATTATTAAAAATTTATTTTGCCAATAGAAGCGAAAAACTATTTTTATTTTGCAGACGTGAATACAATTATGACGTTTGCTTTTGTTTAAATTATTAAGATTTGTTAAATTTTTATAGTGTAGCAAATACAATATAATTTTAAAAAATTATCAAAAATCTGATGAAAAAGTTTATATGTTTCATTTTTATAAAAAAAACAATGTGTTTTTCTTCAAAAAATTTAAAAAATCACATAATTTTTTCTGATTTTTGAAAAAAATACCGATAACTGGAAAAACCCGAATAATATTGACGAAACCTGAAACATACTGTAAAGTAACTACAGAAAGAAACGAAACAGGAAATAATAATTGTCTAAAGCACACTTTATCTATAAATTACATCCGCAAGTCACCACCGATTAGCGGAATTTTTTTCAAAATGTCTACTTAACCATTCAGACGATTGATCATTCCGACTCTATTTTAAATTGAAATAGAGTTTTTTTTTTGTTGCTGATAAGATATTGCATGAAATTATTTATCATCTGTCAAATAACAAGTCGGCAGTGTTTTTACGGGAAATGAAAATGAACAGAATTGAAGAACTTTGTAAAATATTAAAAGATGACATTTATTCTAAAGCATTGACCCAAAGTGAATTGAGGGATATAGCGAAAGAATTGAACGGCTTAATCAGCGGAGGGGCGATTGTGCTGGCGCAGGTTAATCCCCATTCCGGCAACGTTAAAGCAAATGCGCTGAAGGCTTTTGAGTGGATAAAACGTGCGCAAATACTTAATGTTGATGCCGTTGTTTTCCCTGAAATGTATCTTATCGGCTACCCTATCGGGGATTTTATAGACAGATTTCCCGTTATTGTTGAAGAAAATATCGAGTGGCTGAATGCGCTTGCACAGTGCACAGACCGGGTAAAGGTTATTATAGGATTTGTTGAGAAAAATACCGAAAAAACCGGGAAAAGGTATTATAATTCTGTTGCGGTACTTTCTGAGGGCAGAGTTGAACGTGTAATCCGTAAATCACTTTTGCCAAACTATGCGGAATTTAATGACTACAGACATTTTGAGCCGGCAGAAATCAACAGTGAAAGCAGAATTGTAACGTTAAGCGGCAATAAAACAGCGGGTATAATAGTATGTGAAGACGGATGGAATGATTCGGATTTCTTTGAGACAAATTTGTACGAAAAAGATCCGGTTGAAGTTGTGGTTAATGAACAATCTCCGGATTATTTGATAAACTGTTCCTCCTCTATTACCCGAGCTAAAAAAGAACAGCTTAAACACAATATGCTTTCGTTTGCTGCAAAAAAATATAAAACTCCTATTGTGTACGTAAATCAGGTGGGTTCCGGCGAATGTTTGTCATTTGAAGGGGCAAGCAGGGTTTATGACGAAAACGGAGAGCTTATAGCGCGGGCAAAATCCTATGAAGAACAGTTTTTTATCGTAAATCCGCTTAAAAAACAAGGAGTAATATACCCTCTCCCGTCAGGACTTGAGAAAACATTGACAGAACAAAAAGCCTTTAGTCTAGACCACGAACCGGATTTGGAGCGGACTTATCTTACTATTGTACAATCAATCAGGGATTATTTTGGTAAGAGCGGGTTTAAACGAGCAGTGCTCGGGCTTTCGGGCGGTTTAGACTCTACTGTTTGTGCTGTACTGCTGGCTGACGCGCTGGGGGCAGAGAATGTTTTCGGAGTTAGCATGCCGTCGAAAATTACAAGCGAGGCGAGTAAAAATGATGCAAAAGAGCTTGCGGGAAATCTTGGCATAAATTTTACGGAAATTCCGATAAAAGATATGTTTGATACAACCCGCAAGGTTTTTGATTCCGTATTTTCAGAAGTTGAAAAAAACTGGGATTGCCGCTTTAGTGAAAGTTTTACAAACGATAATATCCAGGCTCGTTCAAGAGGAATGATACTCTGGGGCATAGCTAACGAGTTTCAGTCCTGCCTGCCCATAGCTACTTCTGATAAATCAGAGCTTTATATGGGATATGCAACTATTAACGGCGATATGTCCGGAGGATATGCGCCGATAGCGGATGTCTGCAAAACAAAGCTGTTTGCGCTTGCAAAATGGATGAACAAAAACAGACCCGAAAAAAATGCTATTCCTCAGGCTGTTATAGAGAAAAAACCCGGTGCCGAACTTGCTATAAATCCAAAAACCAATAAACCGCTGCTTGCGGAAGAAGCACTTATGCCGTATGAATTTTTGGATGAAGTTATCTGGCGTGTGGAAAATTTGCAGCAGAGTATGGGTGATATGATTGATGTTATGTTTAAATATGAGCAGGCTCAACTTGTTACTAAAGAGCAGAAAATACAGTGGCTTTCTAAGTTTTTCAGAAGAATGTCAACTTCCCATTATAAATGGGCAATTATGCCGCCGTCTCCGATTGTTGATGCGCGTTCTGTCAACAAAGCAGAATACAAACATCCAACTATTGCTTCAAAAATAAATTACAATAAAACTTCATTTGAAGAAAAGCTGGCGGAGTTGAAAAATAAGGAATCTGTGCTTGCAAAATAGTTTTGGCAATTTTATACAGTGTGTTTTTATTCAAAAATTCAACCTTTACAAAAAATTTACATATACATTTCTATACAAACACGAATAAAAATTTGTAATTCGTAAATTTTTAATATATTCTTTAACTACGGCTACCAGAACTTTTTAAATTAGCGGGAGAAAAAAATGGAAAACAAAACGGCAGAAAACACATATCTGATTGATTTATCATACACAAAAACCCCTGCCGATGTGGTATTTGAACTGAGTTCGGTTATTGAAAACGAAGCAGCCTGCAATAAAAAAGTTATATTGAATCTTGGCGATGTCGACTTGAATCAATCGCAGCTTCTTAGCATAAAATCTCTTATTAACGGTATTAATTCGTCGCTTGTTACTTTAAGCACAAAGTCCAATCAGACGCAGCAGGCAGCTATGGCGCTCGGTATTGTCCTCGACAATAATGAGCCGCGTCCGGAGGCTGCACAATATGTCCCGATGACAGAACATATTGAACAGACAGTGCTTGAAACCGAAACTACTGAGGATATTCCCGAAGAACAGGAGGAAATACCTACAGATAATGCTTCTTTAATTGAATCAGACAGTGAAAATGAAGAAAAAACTGAGGATATTGAAGAAAAAGAAATTGAAGAAGAATTGAACAAGCCGATTATTGAAGAATCAAAAGAAGAAGAAATAAAATCCGGGTTGGATACTCTGTATGAAGGCTCAGACGGCGATGTTGAACCGGTAAAACTCGGTAGTATTTTTGATTCCGAGCAAAAATTGGAAAAACTGTTTGAAGAACAGGAATCAAAGCAGGATGAAATCCCGCCTGACGGTATCTCCGTGAAGATTGAAATACCTGATTATGACATACCGGAAGAAGAATACACTGAAGAAGACTATGCAATAATGGAAATGAGCACCAAGTCTTACAAGCAGACGGTTCGTTCCGGTCAGGTCGTAAACTATGACGGAAACGTGGTTATAATCGGCGACTGCCACCCGGGGTCAGAGATTATTGCCTCCGGTGATATCACAGTGTGGGGCGTGCTTGGAGGGATTGCGCATGCCGGTGCAAAGGGCAATAAAAAAGCCAGAATCAGAGCGCTTAATCTTAATGCAATTCAGCTTAGAATTGCGCAGTATTATGCAAGAAGACCTGATTCTATAAATATAATGTATGCTGAAAAAACAAATACTTTCACGCCGGAGGAAGCGCGCATACTTAACGACAATATAGTTATTCTCAGATTGAATGACAAATAAATCAAACTAACAATTTACACATATTAAATAAGGAGTAGAAAAATAATGACAGGGCGAGTAATTGTAATTACTTCAGGAAAAGGCGGTGTAGGTAAAACTACTACCAGTGCAAACATTGGTACGGCTCTGGCGAAAAGCGGCGCAAAAGTTGTACTGATTGACACAGATATCGGTTTAAGAAATCTTGACCTGCTTTTGGGGCTTGAAAACCGTATAGTGTACACACTCGTGGATGTGGTTGAAGAAAGATGCAAATTAAAACAAGCTCTTGTCAAAGATAAAAAGAATCCGAATCTTTGTCTTCTTGCTGCCGCACAAACCCGTGACAAAACTGCGGTTACGGCAGAACAGTTGAAAGAAATCTGTGAAGAATTACAAGAAGACTACGATTTTATTCTTGTCGATTGTCCGGCTGGTATTGAGCACGGATTCCAGACCGCAATAAGCGGTGCTTCAGAGGCAATTGTTGTTACTACCCCCGAGATGTCCGCTGTCAGAGATGCCGACAGAATTATCGGACTTTTGGAAGCGAAAGAAGAAATAAAATCATATAAGCTCCTTATCAACCGTGTAAGACCTAACTTAATTAAGGCAAATGATATGATGAGCGTAGATGATGTAGTTGATATTCTCTCTTGCAATCTTATCGGTATAATTCCTGAAGACACCGGTATTATCACTTCAACAAACAGAGGCGAGCCGATTGTAAACGATGAAAATTCGCTTGCCGGTAAAGCTTATAAAAATGTTGCTTTGAGGATTCAGGGGGAAGAAGTCCCGTTCCTGGATATTGATGAGCCGCACAATTTTATAGATAAAATTAAAAAATTCTTCGGAATTAAGGCAAAGGCATAGGAGGAAGACGATGAAAGATATATTTACCAATCTTTACAACAAAGTAATCGGCTTTTTCCAGTCCGATAAGGGTGATTCCTCAAAGGTCATTGCATCGAACCGTCTGAAACTCGTTCTTATGCATGACAGAACGAATCTCGATACTCTTACAATGCAAAAAATGCGTGAACAGCTTATTAAAGTTATTTCCAAGTATATTGAAATTGACCAGGAAGCGTTGGACTTGAACCTTGAGGGGGAAGGCGATGCGATTGCTCTTATGCTCAATATTCCTGTTATTCGTGCAAGAACACTTGAAGAAATCGAAGCTATAGAAAAAGCTGAAGAAGAAGAAATTGCCCAAAAAGCGGCAAGTGAAGAAAAATCAGAAGACACAGATGATGAAGAAACTTCTGAATCTGACGAAAATGCTGAGTCTGAGGAGGAAGAAGCTTCTGTCGAAAATGAGCACAATGATGAAAATGCTGAAACAGAAAGTTCTTCTGATACGGAGCAACAGGCTGACGGACAGGATGATGAAAAGAAAAAGGCTGCTTCCAGGAAAAAATAGTCTTTGAAGTGTTTCAAATATTTGATTTTTTGTGTATAATCATATAAAATTGAAAATCGCAAAAAAATTGAAAATACATAATCAAAAGTGGTAAATATGGATAAAGATTTAAAATATAAGCGCATCCTTTTAAAAGTCAGCGGAGAAGCGTTGCTGGGGGAACAGGAGTTTGGTATTGACCAGAAACCTGTAGAAATGATAGCAAATGAAATCAAAATAGCACATGATATGGGCGCAGAGATTGCTGTTGTAGTTGGCGGCGGCAATATTTTCAGAGGCATGAAAAACAGTGCAAAGCTTGGAATGGATCAGGCTTCCGGAGATTATGTCGGGATGCTTGCAACGGTTATGAATGCAATTGCCCTGCAAAGTGCACTGAGAAAGCTAAACGTTTCGTGCCGTGTCCAATCGGCTATTGATATGGATAAAATAGCGGAGCCTTATATCCGGTTTAAAGCAATAAGACACCTTGAAAAAAACAGGGTTGTTATTTTTGCTGCAGGTACCGGCAACCCGTTTTTTACAACAGACACTGCTGCTGCATTGAGAGCTTCTGAAATAGATGCAGAGGTTATGCTTATGGCTAAAAACGGAGTGGACGGTGTGTATTCTGATGACCCGAGAACAAACCCCGAGGCAAAAAAATATGAAAAAATATCTTATGATGATATAATTGTTAAAGGTTTAAAAGTTATGGATACTGCATCTTGCGCATTGTGCAAGCAGAACCATATACCCATAATAGTTTTTGATTTTGCGGCTAAAGGCAGTATTGCAAAAATCTTAGACGGTGAAAATTTAGGTACTTTTGTAGGAGATTAAATATGTCAATTGATGAATTGCTTTTAAATGGCGAAGAAAAAATGGAAAAAGCTGTAAATGCCCTGAAAAAGGAGTATGCCGGCATAAGAACAGGCAGAGCAAACCCTCTTATACTTGATAAAGTTGTAGTGGACTATTACGGCGTTCCGACTCCGTTAAGACAGATTTCCCAGGTTTCTGTGCAGGACGGTCAGACACTTGTGATTTCTCCTTATGACAAGTCTATTTTAAAAGAAATAGAAAAAGCAATGATAAAAGCAGAGCTTGGAATCACTCCAAACAGCGACGGCATGGTTATCAGATTGACATTCCCGCCTCTTACTGAGGACAGAAGAAAAGAGATTTCCAAAGATGTCAAAAAAATCGGGGAAGAAGCTAAAGTTGCAGTAAGAAATATCCGCAGAGATATGACCGATGACCTTAAGAAGCTTGAAAAATCGGAAAATCTTCCGGAAGATACCGTAAAAGACACACAGGATGAAATCCAGAAACTTACTGATAAATACATAAAAATTGTAGATGAAAATGCTGCAGAAAAAGAAAAAGAGGTTATGACGGTTTAAGTGAAACTTGCTGATGTATTGAACAAAAAGCAGCTAAGACTGGTCACCGGTGTTATTATCGGTGTAATAGTGCTTGCCGCTGTTATTACCGGCGGTATATCTCTTATGCTCCTTGTTTTGTGCATTGTTTTTGCCGGCTCGAAAGAGTATGTGAATATCTTGCAGCATAAGGGGTTTCGACCGTTTTTGCGGTTGATTCTTGTTGTTGATTTGCTGCTTGTTTTGCTTACAACCTTTAAACGCTTTGACCTTGCACCTGTTGTGATGGTTGTCGGAACTATAGGCGCATTTATGGCTGTTTTGTTCAAAGGGCGTCAGCCTTATATTGCGAATGTTGCAACAACGATACTAGGATTCATATACGGCGGCTGGCTGCCTTGTTATGTAATACTTTTAAGACAGCTTGAACAGGATTCTCTCGGATTTTTTACAATCCGTTTAAGTGCCGGACTCGGATATTTGACGCTTTTGTTTTTCACGATTTTGCTGACCGATGTAGGAGCTTATCTTGTCGGGTCAAAATTCGGAAAGACTCCGCTGGCACCTATTATAAGCCCTAAAAAGACAGTTGAAGGTGCTGTGGGCGGAACTATTGCCGGCATGTTCGCGGCAATAGTTATCGGTTTTATTATTGACCTGCACTGGTACGAGTCAATTATTGCAGGGCTTTTGATTACTGCTTTTGCACAGATTGGAGACCTTGCAGAGTCTCTTATAAAAAGAGACGCCGGCGTAAAAGATTCCGGCAATGCCTTACCCGGACACGGCGGTTTCCTTGACCGTGCGGACAGTTACCTTTTCAGTACACCAATTGCTTATTTCTATTTTAAATATTTTGTGGTAAATAATGAGCTTACGCTTGATTTTATAAGTTTTGCAAGAAGGGCAATGAATGCAGTCGGATTGTAAAAACATAAATGATTTTTTGCACAAACTCGGCTTTGGCAAATTTGACGAAAATCTCGTTAAAATAGCGCTGACTCACAGTTCTTACACAAACGAACACGACGGGCGTTATACAGATTGTTACGAGAGGTTGGAGTTTTTGGGTGACGCAGTGTTGAAACTCATTACAAGCGACTATCTGTATAAAACATTTCCGGAGGCTGATGAAGGGAAATTGACGAAGATTCGTTCGGTTATTGTGTCTGATGAAGTGCTTGCAAAAATCGCAGCGGACATAAAAATAGCGCCGTTTATAATATTGAGCGACGCGGAAGCCTCTGACGGCGGGCGAAGTAAACAGTCCATTCTTGCTTGCGTTATGGAAGCGCTGTTTGGCGCGATTTATCTTTCGGGCGGGATAAAAGAAATTGAGGCGTTTGTTATTCCGAAAATGCTGCCGCTAATCGATGATTTGAATAATAATCGTTCCGTTTACAATGCTAAGGCGCTTCTTCAGGAATACATACAAGCGAATGCAAAAGTAGTGCCCGAGTATCGGACTGTTAAAGAAACAGGAAAAGCGAATGCAAAAACTTTTTTTGTTGAAGTTCTGCACGATGGGCAGGTGCTTGCGCAAGGGGTCGGCAAAACAAAACGTGCAGCCCAGCAACATGCTGCTTTTGAGGCTTGTAAAAAACTAAAGATTATTAATGAGGAATAGAAATGGAAAATGTTATAATATCTCCTTCAATTTTGTCCGCAGATTTTGCAAACCTTGAAAAAGACATAGACTCCGTCCAAAACGCAGGAGCTGATTGGGTACATGTTGATGTTATGGACGGACATTTTGTGCCGAATATCACAATCGGTGCGCCGGTAGTTAAGGCAATAAAACCAGTTTCAAAGATTCCTCTGGACGTACATTTGATGATTGAACACCCTCAAAATTTTGTTGATGATTTTGTAGAAGCCGGAGCTGATATAATAACAGTGCATTATGAGGCAACAACAGATATGACGGAGGATGTCATATCTCATATAAAATCCCACGGTGTGCTTGCGGGGCTGTCAATAAAGCCAAAAACCCCCCCGCAGGAAATTTTAAAATATCTGCTTATGGTTGATATGGTGTTGATAATGACTGTAGAACCCGGGTTTGGCGGGCAAGCATTTATGCCTGACTGTGCTGAAAAAATTCCAATAATTCGCCAAAACGCTCCGGAAAACCTTATTATACAAGTCGATGGCGGTATAAATAACGAAACAGGCAAAATTTGCCGTGACTTTGGGGCAAACTCGCTTGTTGCCGGCTCATATATCTATAAATCGGATGATATTAAGTCTGCAATTGAATCTTTGCGTGTCTAAACCGGCAGCCCGCTCTTTTACAAATATAACTGCCGGTATTAAACATTGTTTTTATGATTCTCCCTGATATTTGTAGAGATTCATGTCCTGAACTCTTATTGCAAAATATGGTGTGTCTTTTGATTTTTCTTTCATAAACAGATAGAATGTCTTGTTAAAGAAGAAATTTCTTCCCCAGCTTTCAACAGGAATATTAATAGAACAGGTTTTTATGTCCATAAGCGCTTCGCTTTTAAGCCGAACGCCGGAGTTATTCATGTTGAAGTCGACAGTCTGGAGTGCTTGTGCAATGTATAATTTGTCGGTGTTTTGTATTTCCTTGCCGCACAATTGAGGGTATGATGTCTCTTGTTTTAGCGACATATAAGGAACTTTCAGCATATCACCGGCAACAAACTGTTTTGTTCCTTTATATTTCCTTGTGCGTTCAACCAGTGAATCATATATGTTTTTAAACGAGGCGTTTTTCTCTGTTCTGTAAAGTATGACTTCATCATTTTGTCCTTGAAGCGCTACCGCGTAGTCAAACGGAGAGTTGTAGAATAATACTTTTACCGCATTGTACATGTAGCTCGGACTTTCTTTGTCAATGCCGAAGTATTTGTATTTTTCTTTTGAATAATTAAATTTTTCACGGGTTTTGAGTGCGTCAAATTTTGCACTGAATTTGAAGTCTTTTTTCAACATTGCGTAGAAAATATACGCATTAGACTCATCAGACCAGTTTACGCTGTTTAAAAGTGCACTGGTTTCGTTAAATTTTTCAAGTATAGCTTTTTCAATGTGCTCTTTTAATTTTAATGACGGCTTGCCGTATGCTGTGTAATATGAATTTTCAGAGAGCATTGATTTTTTAAATTCCTGTTTGTTGAGTGCCTCTGCAATATCGGAATCAAACGATACAAATTTTACGGGTCCTTTGACAATATTGTCCGCAAATTCGTTCCACACAAGCTGGAATGTGCCGACCCAGACTTTGTTCTGCTGGGAAGAATTTTGAGAGTATGCCGGCAGCATTTCCGGTCGTTTCTGCAGGGCAAAAGCGCAGCTTGCAGCGACTAATATTATTGACAACACTGTTAAAATTTTTTTCATTATTATTGCTCCTCTTGATTTCCTTTATAACAGCATAACCCGAAAGTTAAATATTGTAAAAATATTTACAGAAGAATATAAAGTTTTTGAAAAAAAAGCCGACATATAAACCAGATATAAACAAAGGAGTTAAGTATGGAAATAGACAAAATTGAATCAGGTAAATACGTTACGTACAAAACAACAGAAGCCCAAAAGGCTGGCGAACAGGATGAACTGCACCAGACAATGTCTCAAATAGCAAATGACTTTTATGCTGATGTAACACAGGTCAGTACGGATGAAGACGCAAAATTTGTTGACAGTGAAGAAGCTGTAGCCGATAAAGATACGTATCAGATAGTAAAAGATTATGTTGACTCCCAAAACGGGGCTGCTGCGGATGAAACAACCGCAATTTCCACAGCTGATACCGAAGAACCTGAAGCAACAAATGCTACTTTTGCCGATGCAAATGAAGTTACTTTGGAAGTCGAAAGTTTGATGAAGGAGTTTCAATCAAAATTGAAATCTTTAGGCGCAACTGACGATGAGATTAGCAAATTGAACTACATAGGTACTCATTTTGATGCGGAAACTTTCCTGAATGACAATCCTGAAGCTACTCTGTCCGATCTTGAAACGGAGATTACAAAAGAGGTTGAGAAAGAAACAGGCAAATCTTTATAAAACCGGGAATATATATTTCAACGGGTCAGAGAAATTTCTTTGACCCGTTAATTTATGTTTTATTTTTGTATAATATTATCAATCATTTCCTTAACTGTTTCTGTTGGGAGTCCGACTATGTTGTCAAAAGAGCCTTCCACCTTTTTTATAAATGTATCATCAAGCTCCTGTATTCCGTAAGAACCGGCTTTATCCAACGGTTTGCAGGTATTTACATAATTTTCAATCGTTGCTTTGTCCAGCTTATTAAAGGTTACATAGCTGGTCACTGAGCGTATATCTGATTTTTTTGTTTCTGAATCAATAATAAATACAGATGTTACTACCTTATGCGTTTTTCCGCTCAAAAGCTCAAGCATTTTAACAGCTTGAGTTTCATTTTTCGGTTTACCGAGTATTTTGTTTTCGCAAACGACGACTGTGTCTGCGCTAATCACAATGCATTGGGATACAAAGTCCAGTATGGAGAGGGCTTTTTGCATTGCGATGTTTTCTATAAGTTTTTCGCTAAATTCGTCTGTGTTAATTTTTTCGTCGTAATTGGGGGATACAGCGGAAAAATCTATATGAAGCTTTTTTAGCAGTTCTTTTCTCCGCGGTGATTGCGAAGCCAGTATAATCTTTTTCATGTCTGAATTTTATCACAAATTTTGCCTGATAGGGAGATTTTGCTTTTTTATTCAGACACAGTTGTCCCTGGACAAATTAGTATGCTGCTGACATTCTTGACGGTCTGTACTGCACTGCCAGTGCATTTAAGCTTGCACAGAAGTTTTTTAGTTTGTTGTCCAGCGTAACCATGTTTCTATGCATTGTTGAAAAATCTTTCATTGCTGATAACATTTTTTCTGGCTCAACAGCTGCAACTAAATCGCTGTTATCAACTTTTTGATCACCGTATTTTCTGACTAACAACTGATCAATGTAATCTCTTGGTCCTACTGCCATAATTCTATTCTCCCTTTAAAAATAATTCCCTTTGTATCCCTTATTTATATAAAAGATTTTTCTGTGAAAAAATTGCTAAATTGCTTTTGGCATTGTTAACATTTCTTAACATGTCTATCTGAATTTATCCGAGCGGTAAAATGCCGGTGCGTCAAAACGACGCAGCCGACACAGCTATTGTGCTAATTTGCGCAGCTTTGATACCCGAGAATACTGAATGCAGTAATTTTTTCTTCGCAAATGTTCAGCCATTCATACATCGGACTGTCTAAGCTGCAAGAGCATTCATCAGTATGTTTGCATACAGACGCGTTTTTTAGTGTCAGCAAGTGTTTCAGGTTGTTTTTATCATCATTAACAAGAGAGCCGAAAATTTTAAATGAGTCCGTAAAAATGACGACCTCCTGAATGCCGCCTGCCATTTCAGAAACTTTGTAAATTTTGTCTATCATGTCAGTCATGTTGTTCTCCTTCTTTGTTTGTCAGAATTATTATTAAGGAAAACAAAACATTTTTTATTATTCCCGCGGTTATATACAGGTGTTCAAAAAACTAAAAGCAGCTTAGTTTGCACATTCAGGATAATCTTTTTTTATTTCTTCGCAGACTCTGTCTATAACTTCGTCCCATTCGTTTTGTTTTTGCGCCACAAATGTCTTAACGCTTGTGTACCAGCCTGTTGATTCAGGGAGTCCAAACCATCTGTATTCGTAATTTTCGTTGAAAAGTCCGTAGGTTTTGAGACCGAGAGCGCCTGCCAGGTTGAGTATAACGCTGTCCGTGCTGATTATTAAATCCATATTCATAAGCGCTGCAGCTGTGTCGTTAAAGTCGTTTAAGGATTCAGAGAGGTTGATAATATTTATTTCATTTTCAAATTGCTTGTAGTATCTGTTGTCTCTCTCTTTTACAAAAGCGAACATTTGAACATTGTTTAAATCCGAGACTTTTTTGAATTTTGAAAATTCTATATCACGTTCCTGGCTTTTTGCGTGTGATGCGCCTTCAAAAGCAAGACCTATTTTTAATTTGTGCGGTTCAATGTCTGACAGGTATTTATTTTTATAATTTTCTATATCCGCATTTTTAACGGAAATATATCCGCCTTTTGACGGTATTGTATCCTTTGTCAGTCCTATTATTTTCGGTAATTCCATTACCGGCACATGACAGTTGAATTTTAGTTTTTCTAAATCCGTTGCAACTAAATCCAGAAAAGGGATATTCGGATAACTGTTTTCAAAGAGTTTGCAAAGTTCTGTATGCATGACAACGGTGAGATTTGGTGCATATTTTTCTTTGATTATCGGAATAAACCTTGAAAACATAATCATATCTCCATAGCCCTGTTCTGAATGAATCAAAAGCATTTTGTCTTTCGGCAGAGGTTTCCCTGTCCACTGTTTTTGCTTTATTTCCGGATAAAATGTGGGATCGTGTTCTTTAAGAAAACGGTGTGAATAATACTTGAATCCGTTGATTAAATCGCCGTGTTTTATGAGCAGTGCAGCGTAATCAAAATAGTCATCATTGTTCATAACCCCTTTTTCAATCATTTGTTCGTATATTTCAGCGGTTTTTTGGGGTTGTTTTAATCTCAAATAAGTTAAAGCGAGATTTTTTAGAACCATTCTTTCTTTCGGGGCAATTTCATAAGCTTTTAGGAAATATTCAAGCTGTTTATCCGCATTTTGCAGAGGACCGTCGTTTGCGTATATATGCCCAATCATATTGTATACGTTGTAGTCATCCGGAAATTCTTCAAGATGTTTGTGGAACAAGTCTATTGCTGTCTGCATATTGTCTTCGTCCCGGGCTTCAACATACGCTTCGCCCAGGAATCGGTTTCTGTCCGGGGCTTCTTTTTCCAGCTCAAAATATTTTTTTGCAAATTTTAATCTTATGTCATTTTGATTCAGGTTTTTATAAATAAGCGATGTGTATTTGTATACGGACGTGTCTTTACACTTGTATTGCAGAAGTTTTTGGCAGCAGGTCAGAGATTTTATCCAGAGTTTGTCGTTGTAAGCGATTTTTGCATTTTCAAGTAAATGATACAGGTAGGTGTCTTTTGCGTCTGTAAGCTCTTTTGCCAGAGTTTCGTCATCCGGATTTTCATTTTCCAGCTCTTTTATTTCTGTCAAATATTTTTCAAAATATTTGATACCGAGATTAACCTTTTTTTCCCGAAAGTATACTTCCGCAATACTTTTATCCATTTCCTGAATTAGAAAATCGACCATAACTGTCCTTGCTATTTTTCACAACTCTAAAATTCCACTATTTTAAGCATAATAGAAAACACCTGTTATTTTCAATAGTCCAAATAGTTCATTTAAAAGTACTTTTGATATATTAAAAATTTTCCTTTATACGTCCTTTTGTAAAATTTTGTAAAGGCGAAACTTGTTTTTTCTAAAGTAATTTTTCAAAATGCCGATAAGTCTAATATATGTTAGATGATGTTGTAACGAAAAGGAGTTTATAATGAATCAGATTGACAGACAAAACAATTTATTTATTCAGAGAATGGATATGAACGCTGTTGGCTCAGGAGGCGGCGGCAGCACATCAGGTGCAAATTCTGATTTTCTGTTCGGTGATACGGATGGTTACGGGGTAAATAATGACGGTAATGACAGCTTTGTCCGTAAAGCTGAATCTGTATTACAGGCAAACAAACTAAACCCCCTTGCAAAAAAACTACAATTGCCTGGTTGGGCGGAAAATATAAAAATAAAGTTTAAAGATGCTATGGACAGTTTGAAAAGTCCGGAAACATTAGAGTCTGAAAAAGAAGAAAAAATCAACGAATTGCAGGCTGAAATTGATGCCGCAACCGAGGCTTATGAAAAGGCAGCAGAGGAATTGAATGCAGAGCTTGAAGAAATCAAAGCGGAAGCGGAAGAATACGAAAACCAGATGGCGGAAATTGATGAAGAAATCGCCGGAATTGATGAACAGATAAATGAAAATGACAATCAAATTGCAGAAAAAGATGCACAAATAGCGGAAAAAGACGACGCAATTGCTGAAAAAGACAGCGCGATTGCCGATAAAGATTCGCAAATAAGCGAAGTTTCAAATCAAATTTCAAGTATCGGTGATGAAATAGCTTCTTTGAACGGTCAGATTTCATCACTTCAAAGCCAGCTCAGCTCATTGTCAACTTCAACGGGTGATGAGGAAACCGATGCTGCAAATGCTTCTGCAAGAGCTTCTTTGGAAAGCCAGATAGCTGATCTTCAGGCGCAAAAAAGCGAAAAAGAACAGCAAAAATCAGAGCTTGAAGCAAAAAAAGCAGACTTAGAAGCTGAAAAAGATAAACTGCAGTCTGAAAAAGAAGAACTTAAAGCCCAAAAAGACGAACTCAATGCGCAAAAAGACGAGCTTGAAGCAAAAAATGATGAATTGAAAGCGAAAAAAGAGCCGCTTGAAGCAGAAAAGGCAAAAATAGAAGAACAAAAAGCAGCGCTCGAAGAAAAGCAGGCTCAGGTTGAGCAAAAGATTGAAGAAAACGAAAACTCTGACAACAAAAAGCTGATGGATGAAGGTC
This sequence comes from Candidatus Gastranaerophilales bacterium, assembly GCA_944326475.1. Taxonomy (GTDB): domain Bacteria; phylum Cyanobacteriota; class Vampirovibrionia; order Gastranaerophilales; family Gastranaerophilaceae; genus CALUPY01. The sequence goes on along the minus strand of CALVEC010000015.1, from coordinate 14,354 downwards.
AAGCAAAAATCCAGGCTCTCGAACAGGAGTATAATGAAAAAATAGAAGCAGCAAAAGAGCGCGAGGCAAATAAGCTTGAAAAACTTGAGTCGAATCAGAATAATATCTTCTCAGAAAAAGTTGATGATACTGCTCAACTGGCTGATAAAATTAAAGAAACAATTGAAGAAAAAGGAGAATTTAAAGGAAAAACTTTACCTAAAGGAACTACAGACTTATACAATAACACATTCAACCCGCTGGACGTATCTATTTATGAAGAAATGCATACTGAATTCGGTATGGACAAAGACGGTGACATAGAGTTTCAGGAAGCAGAAACACAAAAAGTCTATGACAAATTAGTTGAGCAGACAATAGATATGCTTTCAGAAAACGGTGAACTGGACGCACTCGGAGGAAAAGAAGCTGTGGAAAGAATCGTACAGTCAGGCTGGATTGCGACTTATGATTCAATACAGGAGCTTGACGGAAAAGGTTCATCAGCAAGCCACTACATAAGTGATTTTCTCTTTGATGCATCAGAAAATATCTGTAAAATGATAGAAAAAGCAAAATCCGACCCGCAGGTTCTTGAAGCACTGACACAGCGTACATCATATGCAGACAACTCCCTGACAGACGGTCTAAAACACTACAATACAAATACAACTTACGGCGGTGACGAAAAAATAAATTACAAAGGAGATGTAATTCAATACGAAGACGGCTCTGTTCATATCAATGACACAAATGACGACAGGGACTATCAGGCGACTATGGATCAGCTTCTTGAGCGTGTTATTGAGAAATATCCGGGATTGGACAAATCAGAAATTACCGAACTTTTCAGAAATGCTCAAATGGGCGCAATTTATGCAATGCAAGGCAACGCATCCGACTGCCCATACGGTACGGGTAACAACAATCAGCGTGTCGAAGACGGATACAGAAAGGACTGGGGCGGCAATGACAACAGAAAAGGAGATGATTTCGTTGTCCACATGGATGAACTCGTTCAGATGACTCTGTATTACTTTGATAAAAAACTTTATACCCACCTCATCCGCGGTTGGGATAATTAACGGGGAAGTAAACGATAAACACCGGATTCATATTGAATCCGGTGTTTGTTTACGACAAGGCGCGGATGGCGGCTGGCATGATGTGAAATAAAATTTATCCGGTCTTGTGCCGGAAAATTTTCGTATAAAGACTCTACAAGCTCTTTCGGTCAGCGCCTGCTTTCTTTTCTTTGGTTCGTTTCTTTTCTTTTGCATGCGCAATTCAAAAGAAAAGAAATGAACGTTCAAAAAACTTGTCCGATATAATCTTTCGGTTTGCATTTTTGTATAAATACGGAATAAAGTTACGCAGGTCGGCTTTACAAAGCCGACCTGCGATAAACTTAGCTTGTGTACGCAGAGGTTTATTTTACACCGTACCGGAATTCCAGCTGTGCAAATAGGCTTCCTGTTCTGGGGTTAGTGTATCAATCTTTATTCCCATAGAATCGAGTTTGATTTTTGCAATCTCAACATCTACCTCTTGCGGGAGTGTGTACATTTTATTTTCAAGTTTGCCCTGATTTTTTACTATGTATTCCATTCCCAGAGCCTGATTTGCAAAACTCATATCCATAACGGAAGCCGGATGTCCTTCTGCTGCAACGAGATTAACCAGTCTGCCTTCCGCAAGAACATAAATAGACTTGCCGTTTTTCAATTTGTATTCTTCAAGCGACGGTCTTATTTGTTTAATCTCTGTAGTTTCTTTTTTCAAACCGTTTACGTTGACTTCGACGTCAAAATGACCTGCGTTGCAGACAAAAACTCCGTCTTTCATTGTAAGCATGTGGTGTACGTCAACAACATTTTTATCACCCGTGATTGCAAGGAAAATATCACCGATTTTTGCCGCTTCTGCTATCGGCATAACGCTGTAACCTTCCATTGCTGCTTCAAGAGCTTTGAGCGGATCGACTTCCGTAACGATTACATTTGCACCCAGCCCTTTTGCTCTCATTGCTGCACCCTTGCCGCACCAGCCGTATCCGCAGACGACAAAAGTTTTTCCTGCAAGCAATATGTTTGTTGCTCTTATTATGCCGTCAATTGCGCTTTGACCTGTGCCGTATCTGTTGTCGTAGAGATGTTTTGTCAGGCTGTTGTTAACGCCGACTGCCGGAAATTTGAGACTTCCGTCTGCTTCCATTGCCTGAAGTCTTATGATACCGGTCGTTGTTTCTTCTGTTGAGCCGATTATATTTTTAATCAGTTCAGGTTTGTTTTTGTGAATTGTTGCAACAAGGTCACATCCGTCATCTATAACAAGGTTCGGCTGATGATTTAAAACGGTTTCTACGTGTTTTGCATAAGTTTCAGGAGTCTCTCCCGCATATCCGTAAACAGGTATACCCCAATATTTTACAAGTGCTGCTGCTACATCATCCTGCGTTGAGAGCGGGTTTGATGCTGCAAGGACTGCATCTGCGCCGCCTTCTTTCATTGCGATACAAAGTGCGGCAGTTTCTTTTGTAACGTGCACACACGCCGTTAGTCTTAAACCTTTAAACGGCTGTTCTTTTCTGAATCTTTCTTTTATTCTCTCTAAAACGGGCATGTCTTTCATTGCCCATTCAATATTATTTTTTCCCTGTTCTGCAAGTGCCATGTCTTTTACGTCGCATTGTATTTCTGTCATCGGCATATAATTCTCCTTTGTTTATTCATTTTTAATATAACATGAATGTTTTGTGATTAAACCTTTTACAAAATTTTATTAATAAATTATAATAAAGGAACAAAAAGGAGTATGTATGAAACTTACCGTACTGGGTGCAGGCTGCTGGGGTTTAACTCTTGCCTGGTTATTAACAGATAATTTTGAAAAAGTGACAGTTTGGGGGCGTCATGTTGACCTTTCCGAGGAACTTTTGACAAAAAAATCAGTCTCAAAACCGCTTGAGATAAAGTTAAAAGACAAGGTAGAAGTTACATCAGACCTTGAAGCTGCAGTGAAAGATGCGGAGGTTATACTTCTTGTTGTTGCGACTTCCGGCATAAGAGAAGTCTCTAAAAACCTTGCAAAAATCGGGCTTTCTGAAAATCAAATACTGGTGAACACTTCAAAAGGGCTTGAATTGCCCTCACTAATGAGAATGAGCGAGGTTATAAAACAGGAGATTCCTAATGTAAATCTTGCGATTCTCTCCGGTCCGACACTTGCAAAAGAAGTGCTTATGGGTTGCCCTACCGCAGCTTCCGTAGCCTGCGGCAATATGGACACAGCCCGCTTTATACAGGAAAAACTCACTGTTCCGTCTAAGTTCAGATTGTATACAAACGATGATGTTATAGGAGTAGAGCTTGGCGGAAGTTTAAAAAATGTAATCGCTATTGCCTCGGGCTTTGCCGGCGCTTTGAATCTCGGTGACAATTGCAAAGGCACCCTGTTAACCAGAGGTATGGCGGAAATAGTACGTATCAGTGTGGCGCTTGGTGCAAAACCCGCTACTCTCTATGGTCTGTCAGGCATGGGTGATTTGATTGCCACATGCTCCAGTCCTCTTTCCAGAAATTACACAGTCGGTTCAATGATTGGCAAAGGGAAAAAAATTGATGATATCTTAAAAGAACTCGGCTCTGTTGCAGAGGGTGTTAAAACCTCAAAAGCTGTGTGTGAACTGGCTAAAAAACTCAACATTGAAGTTCCTATCTCAAGCGCAATATACGAGGCTGTATACACGGATATTACCCCGCAGGAAATCCTCGAAAAGCTTATGAACAGAAAATTAAAACAAGAATAAAGGAAGTTATTATGAAAGTTGCCCCCATTATCCCTAACATATCCCCCAAAAAATCCGTTACAAAAAAATCTTTTGCGCAGCAAAGCGTGCCGTCTTTCAAGTCAGACAGATATGAAGGCAGGTCTGCTCTGGATATTGCCGTTTCTGACCTTAAAAAAGTTGTGGATGAAGAAATAAATCCGTTTATTGACAAATATCAGGACAGATATCGGACTATTGGATTTATGGGACTTGCGCTGCAAGAGGTTATGCAAGAACTTAAAAATCAGGGAAATGAGTATTTTCAATCTGAATTAAGCGTCAGAGACAAATACGGGATTTTTGAAAAGGCTAAGTCCGAAACCGACGACTATGCCACTTATTTAATGAATATAAAGGAATATGAACACCTCTGTGAGATGGCACAAAATCCCTTTTTGAACAAGCCTGAAATCAGAAAAAAGGCTGAGCAAATAAAACCTTTGATTTATTCGGGTTCGGAGGTCTTTGACGGAAGAAAAGAGCTTCTTAAAGCTTACAAAAATGCTATTTCCACTATCGACGACACGGCAGGGTGTATGACAATTGCACAACTGCCGGTATATTCCAAAATTCAAAATCTCCAAAATCTCTACAGCAGCACAATTGCAGCAATTATGTCGATTCCCGTAAATGATGCGCTTCATTTTAGGGCAGAGGTAAAAAATCTTGCTGATTCAAAAGAAAATAGCTTCACAAAATTAGACAAAGCCCAGAGAATTGCGCAGAGAATGTACTCTGATTCCCTGTTAAAGTCTATAAAAAATGCTGATAAAAATGAAGCGCAAATAAACGAATTTATTGAGACAAACAAGGATTATAAATCCAAAGTTCCGACTGTCGAAGAAGTTAAAGAAGCCTACAAAACGCTTTATCGTAAAAGAGACGGGCTTTTGAATGCGATGGCACAGGTGCTGCAGAAGGTTTATGACAAATCCTTAACTGTTCCATACAACAATCTTAAGGCAAAAGCTGTCCTCGACAGGCAAAAGGCTGCTAATGAAGAACTCTGGTCTATGATTCAAAAAGCTAAAGAGGAATATATCAGTCAACAAAACGATGAAGTTATCGGCAGGTATAAATAGCAATTGATATCTGATTGGTCCCCTGAATTTTCTTCTTCATCAGCACCTGAGTCAAAAAAATATAATACTGCTCAACAAAAAGAACTTGATATATTTCTGGGTGATTTTCTCTATAATTCTGCTTCTTTGGGGTATGAAGAAATTAAGGAATATAACGACGGTATTGGATGGCTGAACATTAAAGACCGGGTTGTAAACGGTGTTAAGGTTATATTCGGTCAAAAAGACAGGATTGAACTAGAAAGAGAGCTTAAAAGTACTCTTTTTGAAGCACTGGGGCGAAAGTGTCTTGCTCGCTCGCGATTAACGGCGTTACGCCTTCCGTCTGCGCGAAAGGCTTCAGCCTCGGCTCGCTCGCGCGATTCTCACCTGCGGTTCTCATCCACCGTCCAATAAAAAAACAAGGTCTACAATGTAGACCTTGTTTTTTTCTGGGGCGAAAGGATTCGAACCTCTGAATGCCTGGACCAAAACCAGGTGCCTTACCACTTGGCGACGCCCCAACAGCGACAATATATATATTATTGTGTACACAAGCAGTTGTCAAGAGTTTTCTCTAATCGACTGCCGTTTTGCTGTCCACTATGGCTGCTATAAATAAAGATGCACGCTAATTTTCAATTATCAGAAAAAGAAAAGCCGAGCTGTTTTGATTTTGAGTGCTGGCTAAGGTACACTTCAAAATCAAAGCACCCGATTTCGTTTATTGCGTGAAGATTTCCGTGCGATAGGTCTTTTATTCTCCCTTGCCCGACTTCGCAAACTTTTATATATTTGCAGAAACTGCATATCTTCCAGCTTTTCTCTCGCTTTTTCATAAAATGATTTTACTCCCAAATTGTATGCTTAATCAACTATTTAATCTATTTGTTTTCGATTTAAATATGGTAAAATCTTATAGAATAGGAGTTTTGTATGAAAATTGATATTGAAAGAGCTTTTACTTATGTAAAAAATGACCCGCAGGTCGTAAAAAAATTTGTAATAGGATCTTGTCTGGGAATATTTGCGGCATTGATTGAAGTAGTCAAGTTATTCATGCCCGACACCCAAGGCGTAAAACTTACCCCGGAACAGACCTCTGTTTTGTATCTAATGATATCTGTTGTTTTGGTATTAATGGTGTTGGGGCTTGTTTGTTCCCTGTTTTTGACAGGATATTTTATAAAAAATGCAAACATCAGAATAAAAAATCCTGACAGTCTTTTGCCTGACTGGAAAGCCGGGTATTTTGTCACCGGATTAAAAGCTACAATAGCCGTATTATTTTATATAATAGTTGCGGTTATTATTGCTTTGGGGATTCCTTTTTTGTTTAACGTACTGTTTCACAGCAGACCTGTGACGGCAATATTCTCAATAATTCTTTTTATTCCTTTATTTTTAGCGTTGATAGTAATTATAAACCTTGCAAGTATATCTTTTGTGGTTGATTTAAAATTTGAATCATTCTTTAATTTTTCAAGAATGAAGCTAATCTACAAGGAGAATATAGGACAGTTTTTCCTGTACATTGTTCTGACACTTGGATTGTCATTTTTGGTTTCTCTTGCATCGGGGATTTTAACGTTAACCGTTATCGGTATTATTGCAATCCCTGTCTTGAATTTTTACCAGTTTCTTGTGGTAAGTGACCTATTGGCGCAGCTTGTAAGAACGGCTCCGCATTTTAAAGAAATTACCGGTCAGGAGGTATAAAGATGGCAATGGATTTAGAAAAATCATTTACGTTTATAACGGAAGATTCAGACTGGAAGAAAAAACTGGCTATCGGCGGCGGGTTAGGACTGTTGTCTGTATTGATACTTTTATTTCCGATATTGCTGACGACACTTTTTACCCCCTTAGTTACAATAAAATTCTGGTTGCTTTTGTCTTTAACAACTATTTGCGTTGTGATATCTGCCGTGATAAATCTTGCAATTTTCGGATATTTTTCAATAACTGCACATAACCGGATTCATAATAAAGAAAAATTTCTTCCTGAATGGTCAGATTTTGGTGCATTGACTGCAGCAGGTGTAAAAACTGTTGTCGGGCATGTTCTTTGCTTTTTGCCGTTTATTTTGTGCGGTGCTATAGTTTTTCTTCTGGCGGTATTTCCTGCTCTGCTATTTGAAAATAATCTGTTATCCGGCATATTTTCCATAATATCTCTTGCTTTGAGTCTGGTGGGCTTTTTTGTTTTGTATGCGCTGATTATAATTTTTTATTTTTTACTTTTCAGCGTGTTTTTAAAAGACCTGAAGGTTCTTTCTTTTTTAAATTTTAAGGCAGCTTATGGACTTGTTAAAAATAATATTTTAAACTATGTTATCTTCTGGTTGTTTGTCATAATTATTTCTTTATTAGTTGAACTTGTGTCAATAATATTAATTTTAACAATCGTTGGTATACTCCTTTTGCCGTTGGTCTTTTTCTATTCTTATCTGGTTTCGGCAGAAATTTTTGCGCAATTTGTAAGAACGCAAAAAGACCCTGAATGAGCCAGGGTGAATATAGCATAGAGCTTTTTTTACGGAAGTGCCCCTCTTGGTGCAGGACTTGATTAATATGCAGGTTCAACAAGTATTCAGGGGCAGTTTCCTATGTAAAAAGCTAAAAACCTAATTTTTCTATGACTGCTTCTGCAATTTTTAAAGCAGAGTTTTGGTTTTGTCCGGTAATAAGGTTTCCGTCAATCTCAACGTGTTCACTCCACGGCTTTTCTGCGACAAATATTGCTCCCAGCTCCTCGAGCTTTTTCTGCAAAGAAAACGGCATAAATTCATCTTTTTTGACAATATGTTCTTCTTTGTCCGTAAAAGAGGTAACTGTTCTGTTTTTAACAACAGGTTCTCCGTCACTTGTAACCGCTTGCACCAGCGCCGCCGGACCGTGGCAGACAGCAGCTACGATTTTTCCTTTCTTATAAAAATGTTCTACGGCAAGTTTAACGCTTTCGTCTTTTGCTATATCGAACATTGGTCCATGTCCGCCGGGGAAAAACAATACATCATAATCATCAAGATTCAACTCAGACAATTGTTTTGTATTATCTAAGTATTTTTTTGTTGAGTCCCATTCCATAGGGTTTGAACAGGAATAACTGTCGGGATCTACAGGAGAAATTCCTCCCTTCGGGCTTGCGACAGTGATTTCATAGCCTGTTGCGGAAAAAGTCAGATAAGGCAGTGCAAATTCTTCAAAATACACCCCTGTTTCAATTTCATCATTAATTTTTGGTGTGTTAGTTGTTACCATTAATATTCTTTTTTTATTCATGTCGCTATTCCTTTTTTCTGATAATTCTTCAAAGCCAAAATTTTTACCTCCCCCGAAAATTGACAAAATTTATAGTAAAGAAGACAAAGTCAACTGTCTGTATTAAATATGAGATTTGCATGCTTGAATATACCTATGCTGAAAATAATATTTTTTGATGTAGAAGATTACGAACACGATTTTCTTAAAAATGCTTGCGAGGGTAAATATGACTGTACTCTGCTAGAGTCTTCTCTGAATGATATGACAGAGCTTGGGGAAGATATGGCATCGGCTGATGTAATATCGTGTTTTACAACCTCCAGAGTTTCAAAAGAAATGCTCCAAAAATTCACTAACTTGAAACTAATCGCATTGCGTTCAGTCGGTTTCAATCATGTAGACATTGACTATTGTAAAGAAAAGAATATAGCTGTGGAAACAACTCCTAATTACGGAAACAAAAGCGTTGCGGAGTTTGCTTTCGGGCTGATGCTCGATGTTTCACGCAATATCAGCCGCGCTTACAATGATTTGGCGCAAGAAGTTGTAAATCCGCATCTTTCGATGGGGTTTGAGTTAGGCGGAAAAACTCTGGGTATTGTCGGGTTGGGTGCTATAGGCGCAGAAATGGCACGGCTTGCATACGGGTTTGATATGAATATTATCGGATATGACATAAAAGTAAATCCTGCTCTTGTTGAAAAATACAATGTTAAGTATGAAACCTTTGATACTTTGCTTGAAGAATCGGACATTATTTCATTACATGCACCGCTTACAAAAGATAATTTTCACTTATTCAATGAAGAAAGCATAAATAAAATGAAAACAGGTGCAATTATAATAAATACAGCACGGGGTGAACTTATTGATTCACAGGCTTTATACAAAGCTTTAACCAACGGAAAAATAAAGGCGGCGGGGCTTGATGTTCTGGAGTTTGAAGAAAGTCTCTCCTCTCCTGACGCGCTTATTGATATAAACAGGCTATCTGATTATTCGCTTAAGAAAACTATACTTAACACACGTTTACTTAGGCTTGAAAATGTGATTATAACTCCGCATATTGCCTATGACACAACAGAGGCTGTCGCAAGAATTTTACACACAACTATGGACAACATAACTGCTTTTGCGCACGGTGAAATAAAGAATAATGTTGTGAAATAAATAATATGTCTGAGAGTGACCTCGCTTGTAGAAGTGGTACACTGAGTGCGGGTGAAACCTTGTCCGGCATTTTGCTCTCTGCCGAAGAAACAATTAAGTATTGTTTCTGAGAGGGTGACCCATGTACTTGTTGTTTGTGCCGGTATTATAAAAACAAAGGTTGAACTTGTTTTATACACAAGTTCAATAAGTTATCGGGGTCAGTTGACTATATGAAAATATGAAAAAATTGTTACAAACCAAGAAGGCAATTTTTTACTTCCTCTTGTTTTATTGGGTGTAGATAAATAAGAAAAAATGAGGTAATATGTAAGTATGAAAAAAGTAGTTGATTTAACAGAACATCTTGAACAAAAAACAGAACAGCGTGCATTTAGAACCGCTTGTCCTTCTTATGCAACAAACCCTGTTTACCAAAAAATGGCTAAATTTATTAATTCAAAGCTCAGCGAAAAGTTTGATGTAAACGAATTATTTAGATAATCATTCACTATTCGCTCTGCATAAGATGTGTTTTTTGCATAAAATTGTCAACTTATAGCTGAATACTTTATGCTGCATCTGTTTTTTACAGAAAACTTTAAAAATTAAAAGGCGGCACCCAGATTCGAACTGGGGGTGAAAGCTTTGCAGGCTCCTGCCTTACCACTTGGCCATGCCGCCATTGTGCCAAATATAATTTAAAAAGCGGAAGACGAGACTCGCACGACATTCAAGAAATCTTTGATTTCGTAGAATGACGGGTGCTGGCAATTTGCGTTAGCAAATTGAACACGTAAACCGCAGATGTTGCAAACTTGTTTGCTTACAGATGCGAGTGAGAGACTCCTTTTTCGTTTTTAATGTACAAAAAGCGGAAGACGAGGCTCGAACTCGCAACAACCTGCTTGGAAGGCAGGGACTCTACCAATTGAGTTACTTCCGCATTATTTAATTGTCACCTGCCTTCTCCGGCAGGGAATAATCTGTAATCAAGAGCCAAGGCTCTCTCGGCAATTGAGTTACTTCCGCATTATTTAATTGTCAATTCTGTACAACAATTATACAGGTTAAATAAAAAATTTCAACTATAAATCTTACTAATGGTCGGGATGACAGGATTTGAACCTGCGACCCCCTCGTCCCAAGGGAGTTTTTACCAGCGTCATCCGATATTTTAAACATCCTTAAACGCAATTACCATAACCTTTTTCAGGTTTCTAATTCGTTTATGTACGTCTATAATATTTTAAATGTTCTAACTTCAATTACATAATAATTACATAATGCAATTGACTTTTAAAACTTATCACAATGGTGTTTAAAAATCAATCCTAAGAATATTTAGAACTCAACGAAAGTTTATGTCTTAACGGTATTAAATAATATTTGCGCATTACCTTATCCTTTCAACAATCAATAATTGTACCCCCTCATATTGCCAAACTCCCTTGGTGCTTGGCAATATATAATGTGTCTAGCCAGTTGTAGAGAGGTTAGCAGGCTAAATTCTTTCATGAGTATTTGAAGGGATAACACATGAAAGAAAGTACATTTATCAATCTTGGTGCAACAAATCACGCAAGAGGAGTAAGAGAAAGTAACGACTATTACGCAACCGACCCCATCGCAGGGAAATTGTTGTTAGAAGTCGAGCCGGATTTAAATAACATCTGGGAATGTGCATGCGGTGAAGGACATTTAGCAAAAGTATTTTATGAAGCAGGTAAATTAGGTAAAGCAAGTGACCTTATTAATAGGGGGTATGGAAGTGTAGAAGATTTTTTATCCAATACAGAGCCTTATCATAATGGGGATATAGTAACCAATCCACCTTACAAGTATGCACAGGAATTTGTTGAACATGCTTTGAGTAAAGTTAATGAAGGCAGAAAGGTTTGTATGTTCCTTAAAGTCCTGTTTCTCGAAAGTCAATCCAGAAAACAACTGTTTGCACAATATCCGCCTAAAACCATTTACATATCAAGCAGCCGTATAAATTGTGCGAAAAATGGGGATTTTAAGACATACAACAGCAGTGCTATTGCCTATGCGTGGTTTGTGTGGATTAAGGGATATAAAGGCGAAACGGTTATAAAATGGATAAATTAACACCGTAAAAATCGTTATGGTGCAAAAGTATTAAGTGGGCTTAGCCCTCTGTATGTTATATATTTAAGGCTTTGGTTTGTTATCTTCATACCCCTCTATTCGACTTTTAGGCACAAATTTTATTTCATAGTCAAATAATTCGGCTATGTCCATAAGTTCTGTTACTTTAAAAGACGACCTTGCAAGTTTATTTAACAAGTTTGAATCAGAAGCCGAGCGACCGTATTTCTCATTTAGCATTCTTGCTAATCTATATATTGATGTGTGCTGTTCTTGTAAAAAGTCTTTTACAAGCTTCCTAGCCTGTTCTTTTCGTTCATCTGTCGCAATATATTTTGGTGTTTCTGGATTACTCATGTTTACCTCTCTTAATCAGTATAACATCATTTTGTAAATATCTCACGTTTTCGTAAAGTTTTGTATCGGAAACATAAAAGACCTGTTGACAAATGCTAAAAGTCGATACATCATGATAACGTAAGGTATAAAACAAAAGAAAGGACGGAAACGATGACAGCACAAGTAATTACAACAAACATTAACTTAGAAGATAACGCAAGAGTTATCAAATCAATTGAAGCAAAAATTGCTGAACTTAAAGAGCTTAGAGATGAAAAAGTTGCAGAAGTTAAAGACATTATGAATAAGGCAAATGTTATGGAGCTTCAAGCCGGTGCATTTACGTTTAAATTAACGGAAATTACAAGAAATAATGTAGATACTAAGACATTAAAGACTAAGTATGCAGAGCTATACAAAGCACTATTAAAGGTTTCAAGTTGTATGAAATTCGATATCGTGTAGGGGAAACCCTACACGGTTAACAAAGAAGACTAAGAGGTAAAAAATGGAAGAACATGAAATCAAGGAATTAACCGAAACAACTTATGGACTTATGGTTGTTTTAAAAGATACTATCTGGAAGTTTGAAGGAATCGGCAAAGACAATCAACGAAAATTTACTGGCATATTAGCGTTGGTAGATACATTGGAACAGAATATCTATAACATTAAGGTCTCATTAGAATGCCGGTAAAAGAAGGTAAATTGATTTATGGGTAAAATATTCGCATATATAAGAGTTTCAACACGAGAACAGAAGGAAGATAGACAACTTGATAGCCTTAGAGGGCTTAAAGTTGATGAAATTATAATTGAAAAGGCTTCGGGTAAAAACTTTGTTGGTCGTGAAAAATATCAGGCAATGAAAGCACAATTAAGAGCCGGAGACCTTGTTATAGTTCATAGTATTGATAGATTTGGAAGAAATTACAAGCAAATTTGCAATGAATGGGAAGCCCTTGTAAATATGGGGGTTGATATACAGGTCTTGGATATGCCGGTTTTAAACACTAGAGATAATCAGAATGGACTTACCGGCAAATTGATTACTGATATTATCCTTAAATTACTCGGCTATGTTGCAGAACGAGAGAGAATGAACATTAAAACAAGGCAAACAGAAGGCATTGCATCCGCAAAACAAAGAGGGGTTAAGTTTGGCAGACCGAAAGCAGAAATTCCGAAAGATTTTGTACGTGCTTATGAACTCTATAAAAATGGATTGATTAAAGTAAAAGACGTTATGTCCATGTGCAATATTGCTAAAAGTACGTTTTATAAGTATTCAGAGTCCATAAAAAGTTAAGTGTGTTTCATGCACCTTCTTTGCAGAAAATACTGCACGAAAAATTAATGATTTGAGTGAACACTAAACAGTCCACGAAAAGTGTACTTTTTGTAGACCTGTTTTAAAAAATTGTTACTTTCTCAAAACATTAACTTTTTATTAAATTTTGCACAAAATAATAATAGGCAGATATATAATAAATTTATGAGCAGCATGTATAATGAACTTTTATTAGGTTTAACAGAAACATCATATCCTTTAGAAGATATTTTACTAAAATTAAAGGTATTAGCACATAAACTTAAAAATAAACAGTTAGCAGATTTTGTAAACTCTGAGCTTAATGGATACGAAAACGAAGTTCCGTCATATAGAATATTCGAAGGTCATTTAACTGGTACAGTTGAAAATTTTGCTTGCAGAAGAACAAAAGTAACTTTACCTTATTTACACTTAAAAGAACATGGATTAGAAAATTTAGGTCAATGTTTTTTTACTGAAAAAGTTTCTACTTTGATTGAATATGCTAAATTAAACGATATACATAAACCTATTCCACCCGAATTATACTCCATTTTGTCCGAACCATTGGGAAATGGTTATGTTGTAACAAAAGCATATGTTCCAATAAATACAGCTTTCATCGCCGGAATTTTAAGTTCAATTAGAACCAAGTTATTGGATTTAATATTAGCCATGGAAAATGAGCTTAATGAAACAGAGATGGAAAATTTATTTAAAAATCCTACCAAAGAACAGAAAGATAAAATAAACCCTCTTATTGATAAATTTATACAAAACAACTTTAATTTTAATTCATTTGATAATAGTACACAAAATGCTAAAATTGCACTGGAAACTGGTAAATAGCAGACAAAACACTACTTATTTTCTCTTTAATAACCGGTAATGTAGCATTAACGATTAATCCGGTAGAAACTTTATCAAAAATCGATAAACACCAGTTTTTTACATTATGACCTATAGAGTTGGTACGTTTCGTTTCCTCATTGTCCATTGCTATTGCTTGTCTTAATTCGGATATATCAGAAACAGGTATATTTACCTCTTTTAAAAGTTCTAAAATTCTATCAATTTCATTGTTATTGATTGTAATAGTATTATTTTGAGTACTATTATCAAATGAATTAAAACTGAAATTTATACTCATTAAGCACCTCGCTCTTTTAGGATTGTACCACAAAATATTATAAATTATATATCAATCCTTCTGCCCATGCCGGTTCGCGCTTTAGTCTTTTGATTGATTACAGGTTCTTTGATTGGTTCACTATCCTTGCTTAACTCTCTTTGTTGTGCTTTATTC